>JAPOQG010000261.1 GCA_026710865.1 Acidimicrobiaceae bacterium | reverse complement strand
GCCTGAGGCCTTGGACGCCAAAGAGGTCAAACGCTGAGACGATCCCGTCGACCACCGTCGGAACGTGCGCCCTGATCGGAGCGTCGTCGGTGTCGGGGCGTTCAATGCTCTCCACAACCGCCATGTGGCCGCCTCCCTCTTTGTTCTGTCGTGCGCTCTGGCCGTGGTGGCCGCTCCGCTTGGCTCTACGGCTCAGATCACCAGGGATCACAAGTAAACCCTGTCCGGTCCTTTCCGGCAATTTCGGTGCCCAACTGGCTCCATGCTCCCCAGCCTGTGAGACAGCGCCCAACGGGGTTGATGGGCAATCCCTCTCCGATCACGCTCCGTCGTCTACCAGCGTCGCGCGCGAACCCGCCGAAGTGGCGGACCGGGTGCTCGTCCGGCGACGGCTTCGGGCACTCTCACTGGACGTCCACCTCCGCCAATCTCGATGCCGAGAAGGGCATGGCGAATCGCGGACGAGCGACACAGGACGGCGAATCCCCAGGGCCTGTGACACCAAGCGTGGCGTTGGAGTGGCATGCACAACCCCTAGCACTCGGGAGCCGGTCATTGCGGGTCGACGTTGGTGTAGGGGGTTGGGTCGGGGGGTCTTGGGAAGGCTTGCTGCATCTCTTGGCGTAGCTGGTCGAGCTGGTCGGAGGCCTTGTATTTGCGGCCTCTTCCTGCTCCGGTGGGCACGAGCAGGTCGGCGCTCACCAACGCTCCCAGGTCCCGCGAGGCTGCGAGGTCGCTGAGGGAGTCGCCATAGCTCTGGTCCACGATGTGGAGATAGGTCGACCGACCGAAGGAGCGTCCGTATGCGGCATCCATCAACGGTCCCACCGTCCGGTCAGAGAGCCGATGCTTGCGAGCCAGATCCTCGCAGGCCGCCCACAGCGCCTCCGTCCAGTCAAGACGCCACCGGGTCCTGTACGCCTGCCGCAGATGCGCGGTCAGGCACCACTCGATCCACGGTCGGGTGCTGCGGCCCGGCGACCAGGACCCGGCCGCTGTGTCCTGGAGCGCCCGGTAGTACTCCGACGTGCGCCGCCCCAGGTCCTCCTCGATGCTCATGAAGTGCGGATGCCTGGTCGCCTGGGCCAGCACGAAGCTCTGCAGGCAGCGTGCCATTCGCCCGTTCCCGTCCTCGAACGGGTGTATCAGAGTCAGGTTCAGGTGCGCCATGGCTGCCTTGACCAGAGGATCCAGGCCACCCTGGTTGACTTGGTGCACCAGCTCGTCGATCAAGGGCTCAAGGTCGTCACGACCCGGAGCCGTGTAGACGACCTCACCGTCATTGTTGCGAACCCACACGGCGCCCTTCCGCCACTTGCCCGGCCGTTTCCCCAGGTCGTAAGCCATCATCAGGTAATGGAGCGACTTGAGCAGGGTTGCGTCCATGACCGGCGGAGGCTCGTCGTCCTCTTCGGTGAGCGCGAGGACGTAGGTCATCGCGTCACGGCAAGCAGCGATGGCCCGCGGCGTGTCGGCGTCCAGATGGGGAACGTCCTCACCGTCGAGAACGGCCGCGGTCTCAGCGACGGTCGAGTGGAAGCCCTCGATGGAGGTGGAGCCATGCACGGCCCGAGCCATCATGACGCGGCTGAGCGTCCCATACCACCGTCTCGGCCTGAACAGGTAGGACTGCAAGCCGTCGTGGCACGCCCGGACGTCGGCCAGCACTCTGTTGTCCAACGCCGTGAGGGTCGGGGGCTGGTAGATCATGCAGTTATGATACTATAAAGATATCAGCAGATGCTCCATTGATAGTATCGTCTGTGTGTGAGCGCCCCCGAGGACGCCTGAGCGGACCCGGAAGGGTGGTCAGACGTTGAGGAGGTCTCGGGCGCCAGTGTCGCTGGAGGGATGGCGCAGCTTCGACATGGCCCGGGCCTCGATCTGACGGATCCGCTCCCGGGTGAGGTTGAAGTGCTCGCCCACCTCCTCGAGGGTGCGGGGCTCGCCCCGGTCGAGGCCGAAGCGCAGCTTGAGGATGTCGCGCTCGCGCTCGTCCAGCGGCGACAGCAGGCGCATGATCTCATTGGGCAGCATCGTGGTGGCGGCCGTGTCGAAGGGTGAGTCGATGGACCGGTCCTCCACCACGTCACCCAACTCGGCGTCGCCGTCCTGGCGCAGCGGCTCCGACAGCGACAGCGGCTCGGACTGGAAGCGCAGCGCCTCGGTGACCTTGTCCTCGGGCATCTCCACCTCGAAGGCCAACTCCTTCAGCGTGGGGGGCCGCCCGCACTTGAGCTCCAGTCGGGAGCGGGCCTTCTGGAGGCGGGCCAGCGTGTCGCCGGCGTGCACCGGCAGGCGGATGGTGCGGCCGGTGTTGGCGATTCCCCGGGTGATGGCCTGGCGGATCCACCAGGTGGCGTAGGTGGAGAACTTGAACCCCTTGCGCCAGTCGAACTTCTCGACCGCGTGCATCAGCCCGAGGTTGCCCTCCTGGATGAGGTCCAGCAGCGGCAGGCCCGAGGCCTGGTACTTCTTGGCGATCGACACCACCAGCCGGAGATTCGACTGCACGAAGGTGCGCTCGGACTCCAGGCCCCGGCGGTCCTTGCGGCGCAGATCCCGGCGGCGGTGATCGGTGAGCGAGCCGGGAGTGGCCTCCTTGAGCTCCTTGCGGGCCGCCGCGCCGATCTCGATCTCCTGCGCGAGCCGGACCTCGTCGTCCTTGGTCAGCAGCGGGTACTGCCCGATGTCGGTGAGATAGAGGCGGACCAGATCCTCCTCGTCTCGCTCAACACGCTCCTTGACCTTGACCACTTACCCCCGCTCCGGGTCCGAGGTGCCAGCCGCGAATAATCGCCGCCCCCACGCGCCATTGACAGGTTGAACGATAACGACGTTTTGCCCGTCGCCCACCACGTCCGGCCCGCCAAGATCCGAACCCGGCAGCCAACGACGCCACAAACGGCCCCCACCGCCGCCAAATCGCGCCCGCCACAGAATCTCGGGTTGGTTGTGTGCACTAGGCGCGCAAATCTCGCACCGAGATTCTCAGGTCGCAGCCAACTAGCGGCTCGGGCTCCAGTCCCAGTCCTCGGGTCTCAGCACGGACGGTCCGACGATGCCTCCGGCCGCGGACAGAATGCCGGCGGCCGTCTCGACCGCTTCGGGCTGCCCGGCTCCGGCAGGCTGGTGCCCCATGCGATCGAGGTCGTGGCCGAGCGAGCCGGCCGCCGACGCCAGAGCCCCGTCGCAGTGGGGCGCGGCGTGCGCCACGATCTGGCGGTACGCGCCGAGGAGTTGCGGGACAAGCACCCCGCGGGCCACCGCCAGCCGCTCCGAGAGGCCCTCCAGGGCTGCGATCCCGTCCAGCGCGCCCGCCAGCGACTCGTCGGCGGGCGTGGCCTGCCGCCACGCCGACAGCCTCTCCGAGTCGGG
The DNA here is from genome assembly GCA_026710865.1 of Acidimicrobiaceae bacterium. GTDB lineage: Bacteria > Actinomycetota > Acidimicrobiia > Acidimicrobiales > Aldehydirespiratoraceae > Aldehydirespirator. The sequence goes on along the minus strand of JAPOQG010000261.1, from coordinate 3,867 downwards.
CTGCAACCCGTCGAGCACGCCCCGGTGTGCGGCGAGGCGGCGGCTCAGCACCGCCATCCCGACCGCCGCCGCGGCGCCGGCATCGGCCGAGCCCGCCGCGGCTTCGGAGGCCCACGCGTCGACGATCTCCGACAGCCGGCCGCACACCCACCGCAGCGCCGACACCAGCCGGGCTGTCTGGACCGCGCTGTAGCCCCGGCTCACCGTCCGCGCCCCCGGCACTGTGTTCGGGCCCCCGTCGCTGGGCGGGGGGAGCCGTGGCTCATGTGCCGCCGGCCGACCGGTAGCGGTTGACGATCGGCATGCGACGGTCCCGGCCGAACGCCCGGCCCGTGAGCCGGGGACCGATCGGCGTCTGGCGGCGCTTGTACTCGGCGACATCGACCAGCCGGCACACCCGCTCCACCACGTCGGCCGGAGCGATCCCGGCCTCCTGGATCTCGGCCACCGTCCGCAGCTCCTCCACGTGGAGCCGCAGGATGGGGTCGAGCACCTCGTAGGGGGGCAGCGACTGATCGTCGCGCTGGCCGGGGGCCAGCTCCGCCGACGGCGCCTTGGCCAACACCGTCTCGGGGATGAGCTCGCCGCCGGCCTGCTCGTTGCGCCACCGGGACAGCTCGTACACCTCCAGCTTCCAGAGATCGGAGACGACCGCGAAGGCTCCGGCGGTGTCGCCGTAGAGGGTCGAGTAGCCCACCGCCAGCTCGCTCTTGTTGCCGGTGGTGAGCACCAGCCAGCCGTGCTCGTTGGCCAGCGCCATCAGCGTCACGCCCCGGATGCGGGACTGGAGGTTCTGGTCGGTGATCCCGCCGGTGTCCAACCCGCCGGCGAGGCCGGCCTCGATCATCCCGGCCAGCGCGGCGTGGCCCGGCTCGATGCCGACGATGAGGGCGTCGATGCCGAGGTTGGCGGCCAGCTTCTCGGCGTCGGTCACCGAGTGCTCGCTGGAGTGGCGCGACGGCATGAGCACGCCGTGGACATGGTCGGCGCCGAGGGCGTCGGCCGCGATGGTGGCGGTCAGCGACGAGTCCACGCCGCCGGACAGGCCCACGCAGACATCGCTGAACCCGCTCTTGTGCACATAGTCACGGGTGGCCAGCGTCAGTGCGGCCCATCGCTGGGCGCAGTGGTCGGCCGGCGCCGCCAGCGGGGCAGCCGCCGGGCGCCGGCCCGGATCCTCGGGCGCGGCGGGCGTGACCCGGGTGATCCCGGCCGGGCGCCGGGCCGCGACTGACGGCTCTACGGCCGGCAGGTCCAGATCGAAGACGTCGACGGCCTCGGAGAAGGACGCGCACCGGGCCACCACCTCGCCGTCGGCGCCGATGGCGAAGGAGCCGCCGTCGAACACGAGCTCGTCCTGGCCGCCGACCAGGTTCACGCACACCACCGCCACGCCCGACTCGGCGACCCGCCGGCCGATCACCTGCTCGCGGGCGGCCTGCTTGCCGGCCCGGAACGGCGAACCGTTGACGTTCACCACCAGCTGCGCGCCGGCGCGGGCCAGGTCGCCGACCGGGCCGTCGGGCACCCAGGCGTCCTCGCACACGGTGACCCCCACCACCGCGCCGCCGATCTCGAACAGGGGCGGCTCGTCGAAGCCCGGCCGGAAGTGCCGCATCTCGTCGAAGACGTCGTAGTTGGGCAGGTGGCGCTTCCGGTAGACGCCGCGCACCTCGCCGTTGGCGCAGACCGCCACCGCGTTGTAGGCGTCGCTGAAGCTCTGTACGCCGGCCATGTCGGGCACCGTCCGGCGGGACTCGCCGGCGCCGTCGACGAAGCCGACCACCGCCGCGCATCGGCCGGTCGCGGCCGCGACGCGCTCGAGCGCGGCCCGGCTGGCCGCGACGAAGCCGGGCCGCAGCACCAGGTCCTCGGGCGGGTAGCCGGTGATGACCAACTCGGGCAGCACGGCGACGTCAGCGCCGGCCGCCCCGGCCCGGGCCAGCGCGTCGAGGACCAGGTCGACGTTCCCGTCGAGGTCGCCGACGGTGGGGTTGACCTGGCAGACCGCCACCCTCAGCGAGGGCGCGGCGACCGGGCCGGACCCGGCTCTCTCAGCGGCGCCGGCGGCCATTGTGGGCCGCCGCGGTCAGTTGTAGCCGACGAGTGCTTCGCAGATGGTTCTCGTCAGCAGGGTGGTGACGTGGTACGGGTCGGCATTGGCGTTGGGTCTGCGGTCCTCGATGTAGCCCTTGCCCTCGCGTGCGACCTGCCAGGGGATCCGCACCGACGCACCCCGGTCCGACACCCCGTAGGAGTACTGGTCGTAGCGCTCGGTCTCATGCTCGCCGGTCAGCCGGAACTCGATGCCGGCGCCGTAGCCGGCGAGGTGCTCCTCGGGCTTGCCGGCCATTCCCAGCGCCTCGCAGGCCGCGATGATCGGCTCGTAGCTCTTGCGCATCGAATTGGTGGAGACGTTGCTGTGCATGCCCGCGCCGTTCCAGTCGCCCAGCATCGGCTTGGGCTCGATGGTCACCTCGATGCCGTGCTTCTCGGCCAGGCGGAACAGCAGGTAGCGGGCCACCCACACATGGTCGGCCACCGTGACGGTGTCCAGCGGGCCGATCTGGAACTCCCACTGGCCCGGCATGACCTCGGCGTTGGTGCCGGCGATGCCCAGACCGGCCTGGATGCAGGCGGTGGTGTGCTCCTCGATCAGCTCGCGTCCCGAGATGCGGCCCGCGCCGACCCCGCAGTAGTACGGGCCCTGCGGCGGCGGGAACCCCGCCGTCGGGAACCCCGCCGGCCAGCGGGTGACGGCGTCGAGCAGGGTGTACTCCTGCTCCAGCCCGAACAGCGGGGCCTGGTCCTTGTACTTCTCGTACACGGCCACGCACTCCGCCCGCCGATTCGTCGGATGCGGCGACAGGTCGCGGGTGAGCAGCGTCTCGCACAGCACGAGGATGTTGTCGCCGCCGCGGACCGGGTCGCCACAGGAGAACACCGGCTTGAGGACGACGTCGGAGTTGTCGCCGGTGGCCTGATTGGTGCTCGACCCGTCGAAGCCCCAGATCGGCGGCTCTTCGTCGTTGTTGACGATCTTCGTCTTGCTGCGAATCTCGCCGGCCGGCTGGTTGCCGTCGATCCAGAGGTACTCGGCTCGATAAGTCACTTCAACTCCTTCGGTAGGGCGCTGCTGGGGTCAAGTCCCGATCGAGGCTACCGGCGCGACGGCCGGGCTGGTACGTCGCCGGCGCAGACTCACGAGCGGTTGGCGGCCCACCAGTCGTCGAGCCGGGCCAGCAGCTCGTCGGGAGGCAGTTCCCCCTCGGTGCGCTTCAGTTCCAGCAGCCACCTCAGCGCCTGGCCCACGTCGGGACCGGGAGCCACCCCGAGATGGGCCATGACCGCCCCGCCGTCGATCTGGGGCCGCTCCGCCGCCTTGCGCTCGGCTTCGGCCAGCTCGGCGATGCGGCGCTCGAGGTCGTCGATCTGGCGGTGGAGGTCGGCCTCCTTCTGGAGGTTCCGGGTGGTGCAGTCCGAGCGCACCAGTTGGTTCAACCGACCCAGCAGCGGCCCCGCGTCCCGGGCGTAGCGCCTCACCGCGGCGTCGCTCCAACCCGATGCGTAACCCTTGAACCGGCCCGACAGCCGCACCAGCTCGCTGACGTCGGACACCGTCGTTTCGTCGAAGTTCAGCGCGGTCAGGCGCCCGCGGGTCATGCGGGCGCCGACGGCCTCATGATGGCGGAAGGTGACCTCGCCGTGCTCATAGCTGCGGGTGCAGGGCTTGCCGATGTCGTGGAACAGCGCAGCTAGGCGAACCACTAGGTCATCGGGCGTTTTGGCCACCACCGCGACGGTGTGGGCGAGCACGTCCTTGTGCCTGTGGATCGGGTCCTGCTCCATCCTCAGAGCGGGCAGCTC
>JAPOQG010000274.1 GCA_026710865.1 Acidimicrobiaceae bacterium | reverse complement strand
GGTTCCTCCTCAAGGTGGTGGTCACTTTCGAGGACGAACCATTGATGTCTGTCATCATCCCGTTCATCGAGGGATGGTTCACTATATCACATGATGCGACAGCCGCGCTCCTCCGATGGCGGAAGGGGCCGCAGAGGCGGCCTTGCGACGGAGAGCCTGCCTGCGACCGGCGGCGGAGGCCCCGGTCACCGGGCCGGGAGCCGCTGCTGCGTGCTGGGGGCGGCTTGGGCGGCCGTCGCCGCGGGTCGCCGGCTCGTGCTCAGACCTGCCAGAGGTATGACAGGGGCAGGGCGAGGATCCGGTCGGAGAGTCTCAGCGGGCGAGGGCCGGTGTAGAGGACCAGGCCGGCCTCCAGCCGATCCCCGATCAGGTCTCGCAGCCAGACCAGCCACTTGGCGTCTGCGGGCCGGACCGTGGCGCCCGCCTTGACCTCCAGCGCGATGAGGCGCCCGTCGGGACGCTCGATCAGCAGGTCGATCTCCCGTCCGCGCGAGTCGCGGTAGTGGCAGAAGCGCAGGTCCGGCGCGATGGCCGCCGCCTGCCGGAGCAGTTCGACGACCGCGAACGTCTCGTGGAGCGGCCCGCGTCCTTCCGCGGCCGGGTCGCTGAGCGACTCCGCGGTCAGGCCGAGCACCGACGCGGCCAGGCCCGTGTCGGCGACGTGGATCTTCGGCCGCCGCTTGGCCCGGGTGGCGGCGCCGGTCGCCCAGCCGGGCAGGCGGGTCACCAGATGGGTCATCTCCAGATACGACAGGTAGTCGGCGGTGGTGTCGATGCTGCCGAACTCGAGGTCGCGGTGCAGGTCCTGCATCACGAGCTCGCCCGCGGTGCGGGCGGCGACGGCCCGCAGCATCCGGGGCAGCTCGGTGGCTCGCCGCGCTCCGGTAAGCTCGACGACGTCTCGGGTCACGGCGGTGTGGACGTAGGCGCTGAACCACAGCCGGCGGTCGCCGTCGCCCAGACGGACCGCCTCGGGATACCCGCCCCGGCAGATGCGCTCGGAGTACTGATGGCGGGTCACTGCCGAGGGCGGCCCCTGCAGCAGGTCTGAGCGGTCCGAGCCGGCTGCGCTGCCCCGGGGCGGATCCACCAGGCGCGCCAGCAGCCCGCGGGCGGCGCCCTCGATCTCGACCTCGGAGAACGGCGGCAGGTGGAGGAACACCGCCCGACCGGCCAGGGACTCCGACAGCACCGGGACGGTGAGGAAGCTCGTGGAGCCGGTGAGCAGGAACGCTCCGGGGGAGGGGTCCGCATCGACGGCGAGCTTGACGGCTCTGACCAGGTCGTCTCCGCCGCGCTGCACCTCGTCGATGACCACGGGCCTCGATCTCCCCGCGACGAACCCGGTCGGGTCGTCGAGGGCCAAGGGCAGCAGCGCCGGCTCGTCGAGCGAGAGGAACGTCCCGCCGTCGATGACCCGTCGGGACAGGGTCGTCTTGCCCGACTGGCGCGGGCCGTGCAGCACCACGACTCGGAACGCGCCGAGCGCGCGCCGCATCGCCGGCTCGATCCTCCGCGGCAGCGTGACCCTCTCGACCATCCAGTGTGCCTCCAGTCGCGGTCCGCAGCGCGCCTTCAGGCCGTCTGATAGGGACTATACCATATATCTACAAGTAGTTTTACCACAGATCTACACTCGATTTTCTCCCCCCTCGGCGTGGAGGGGGCTGGTCTTCCTGATCGTGTCGAATCCGAAGGGCCGCTCGTCGGTGCAGCTCGCCGCCGACTTGGGGATCACCCAAAAGTGCGCATGGCACTTGGGGCATCGCATCCGCAAAGCGCTCGCGGACGGGTCGCTGTCGGGCTTCGAGGCACAGCTTCCGCTACAACCGCCGCAGCGTGCATGTGATCGACCGGATGGGCGAAGTCGCCGAGATGCTGGATGGGCAGCGGTTGCCCTATCGGGAGTTGATCGGCCCCCGCGGCTGATCGGACTTGGGGCGCTGGTCGGCCACGACTAGATCGGTGGCCCGCTCGAAGTCCTCCCAATCCACCACCGGCTCATCGATAGCCGGATCGGGCTGAGACTCAGGATCGGTCATGAGGCAACGCCGATCCTGGATTCTGGCTTGACCTCGATGGCTTGGTCTATTTCGTCGTCGGGGCCGCGCACCAATATGAGGCCCCCGCCGGTTCTCGCCGCGTGTTGTCTGGCCGCTTCGATGGCCTCTTCCAAGGTCGGGAAGTCCTCCTGGGTGCCATCGGGGTATGTGACAGCAACTCTGTGCTCTGGCATGGCTAGTCCTGTTCCCTTCCTTCGTTGTTGATGGTGACGTTGATGTTGTAGATCGTGACATCTTGTCCTTGGATTACCTCGACGCTGGGTTGTGTTTGGGCTGGGGAGGACGGGGGTCGCCGTCGCCACCACTGGATGAACTTCGCCACTCCGGTGATGATGACGACGACTCCAGCGAGGATGCCGATGAGTTCCCACATCAAACCACAAAACGGCCATTGCTGCTCATTGGCATCGGCCCAGACAGGCCGTTGGCGATCCGCTGATTGCCCTGAATGAGGGTTCGTCGGAGGCGAGCCATATCAACCACGGTAGAGCCTCGGAGCGGAACCCGCTACTCGGGTTGCGCCCTATACGGGGCTGCGCCGACGGTGGCCGTTGCCGACAGACACGAAGGACAGCCGAGCCTTCGCACGGTGACCGGAACCACCCGCGGGGCGGGGCTGCCATGGCTTCCTCCGGCCGGTCACAGGTGTCTGTCGGCAACAGCACCCCAACCCGCACTGGAGGAAGCCACCATGCCTAGCCCAGATATTTCAGTAGCGGGGTCTGTGTGGGGTGGCCTGTGACGCGGGAATGCCCTTCTGATGTGCCAGTCTTGGGGTTGCGGTACACGCAAGACGGGCACAGGGAAGGGCACTCTCATAGTGAAGCGTATCAGTACTCGTCCGCGGTTGGGGTTCTGTGGCGGGGGGCGGGGGCTGGCTGTTCATGCCGGTGCTCGGCTGTTGGCCGATCTGGCTGACGGTGTCGGGTTGACGGCGGCGTTGTCGGTGGCGATGGCGGGG
>JAPOQG010000301.1 GCA_026710865.1 Acidimicrobiaceae bacterium | reverse complement strand
CGACGCGATGCCGCCTTGGTCCACCACCGAGATGGTCTCCAGCCCATCGAGGCGGTAGCGGGTGTGGCCCTGCACCTCGGTCACCGCCCCGCTCAGATCGGCCAGGGCTCGGATCGTCGAGTAGGAGAGCCGGTCCCGGGGCGCTCCCGCCGCGAGCACGGCCTGGATGAGCGGCGCCTCCAGCATGGTCTGGTCCGAGCGCGAGATCCCCACGGTGACCGTCTTGGCCTGGTGCCGGATGGCGTCGATCGGGCGGGTCAGCTCGTCGATCCCGACGCTGAGGGCGCCGGCCAAGTCATCGACGACAGCCTCGGGGGTGCCGACCCGGCCCAACTCGAGTTCATAGGTGTCGAGCGGAGCCAGACCCAGCGCGTAGCGCATCAGCGTCGTGAGACGCACCGCGGTGGACGCCTCCATGTGGCCGTCGTAGGCGCCGCGGCGCAGGTCCGTCGAGAACGCGGCCGCGCTGGTCTCCAGCGTCGGCCGTGCCAGGCTCAGGACCTCCTCCGCGGTCGTGCCGGACCGGGCCGCGGCCGCCTCGATGGCAGCTCGGGCCTCCCGCAGGGGCCGGGCTCCGGCGTCTATGGCCAGGGCCGCCTCGTAGCCGAACAGGTGACCCACCATCGTTGCCGGCAGGAACGCGAGCCGCGGGTCGACCGCCGGCACGCCCAGAACCGCGGACGCGCCGTCGAAGCGGGTGTCGCCGTCGTCGGCCACCACCACCGGTGCGGCCCGGTGGGCGCCGAAGATCGCCACCTCCTTGGCGACGTCGTCGGCCACCGACCCCGACAGCCCCGCCGCGCACACCAGCACCAGCGGCTCGGCCGACAGGTCGATGTGCTTCTTGTCCTCGGTGACGTCGCTGGAGATCGACATGTAGCAGAGCTCCGAGAGCTTGATGCGCACCTCGCGGGCCGCCACCTTGTTGGGGCCGTTGCCGACCACCGCCCAGTGGCGGCGGCTCAGGGCCAGGCCCCGGGCCGCCTCGCCGATGACGGAACGCCGCTGCAGCACCGCCTCCAGCACGTCCGGCAGGGTCCGGAGCGCCTCAAGGAGGCTGCGCCTCGCAGCCACCCCGCGATCACCGGCCACGTCGCTGGCGATGGCCACGGCCAGCAGGCAACCGGCCGCCACCTGGGAGTAGAACGCCTTGGTGGAGGCCACGCTCATCTCCACGTCGCGGCCGTCGGAGGTGTACAGCACGCCGTCGGCCCGATCGGTGAGGTCGCTGTTGCGGCGGTTGACGATGGCCACCACCGACGCGCCCCGGGCCTTCACCAGCTCCACCGTGCGGTTGGTGTCGGTGGTGGTCCCCGACTGCGAGATGGCCACCACCAGCGTGTCGGACATGTCGGCCCGCAACCCGAACGCGGACAGCTCCGTGGCCGGCAGCGCCTTGACGTCGAGCGAGGCCTCCCCGCCCGAGGTGGCCATGAGCGTGCTGAGGCTCTGCGCGAAGCTCTCGCCGGCCACCGCGGCGGTGCCCTGCCCGATGGCCAGCACCGATGACACGGAGCCGTCCCGCAGACCCGATCGAACCTTGTCGGGCAGCGTGTCGGGCCCGATCGACAGGTCCAGCCCGGCCGGCGTGTCGATGATCCGGCCTCGAAGCGTCTTGCGGAACGACGACGGAGCCTCGCTGATCTCCTTCAGCAAGTAGTGGCGGTGGTCGCCGCGGTCGACGTCGCGAGTGGTGATGGACGCGGTCGAGATCTCCGTCGAGGTCACCGGCAGGCTGGCGCCGTCATAGGAATGCCGAGCCACACCGGAGAGCATCCCGGCCCGGGCCGCATCGAGTTCGACGATCTGGCCGCGGCCGGTGCTGGGGTTGGCCCCTGCGGGCACGGCCTCGCCGTCCATCCGCAGGTAGCGCGGCGTCTCCTCGACCACCCCGTAGGGCTCGCTGGCCACGATGAAGGCATCGTCGGCGAGTCCCACGTAGAGGGCCTGCCCGCTGCCTCTCAGCGCGAGCTGCAGACGACCGGGTGACGCCGCGGCGCAGACGGCCACCGCGACGGAGCCCTCGCACTCCGCCACCGTCCGCCGGAACGCCTCGCCCGGCTGCAGGCCCTGGGCGGTGCGGCGGCCCATCAGGGCGGGGACCGTCTTGGAGTCGGTGGTGATGGCGGGCGGCACCCGCGCCCCGGCCGTGTCGAGCAGCTCGGCGTAGTTGTCGACGTCGCCGTTGATCGCTCCGACCACGTACGGGATGTCCTCGCCGAGCAGTTCGCTGTTGAGCGGATGGGCGTTCGCCTCCGAGATGATCCCGACCGAAGCCCAGCGGGTGTGGCCCAGCACCAGCACCCGGGCATCGGCGGACGCCAGCGCGGCCGCCAGGAGACCGTCGGAGGCGATTGCGCGCCGCAGGGCCGCGGTGTTGTCGCCGAGCTCGCCGATCTCGGCCGCAGTCTTGTGGACGATGCTGAGGACGCCGTCGACGAGGCGCACCGAGCCGGAGCCGAACGACTCGTCGCCGGCTCTGCGCTCCAGCGCCTCGGCGACGGCGGGATCGTCGGGGTCGAGGCCGTGCCCGCTGATCTGCAGGTGCAGTCCGGCCGAGTCGCGGCCCCGAACCTCGAGCCGGTCCAGCGCGGAGAGGGTTTGGTGAACCGACAGGTAACCCTCGACTGCAGCTGTCGAAGCCGGCCCGTCGCCCCGCTCGCCAGCCGCCAGCAAGTCCGACACGGCCCGCGCCGCCCGCAGCCGGTCCCGGCCGATCGCCCACAGGCCGTCGCGGATCCGCACCAGCTGCCGGTTGAAGTACTCGACCTCGCCCGGTTCCAGCGACGTGTCCGCATCCAGGCGGGATTCCATGCCGGCGACCGCAGCCGTGGCCTCTTCGGTGAGGCTCTCCAGGGTCAGGACCGTCGCCGGCGACGCCAGCAGGAGCCGCACCCCCGGCGCTCCGCCCAGCAGGCGGTTGGCCTCCTGCAGGCCGTCGGCCGCTGCCTCCAGGGTCCGGGCCACACCCTCCAGCGCGCCCCGGGACGCGGCGGCCGCGCCCTCGGCGAGAATCGCGGCGGCGTGCTCCACGCTTCCGGTGACATCGGCGGCATCGGGAACGGGCCGCGACGCCGGGCGGCGCACTATGGCGACGATCCCGCACATGTCAGGACAGAGCCCCTACGGCGGACTTCCTGCAGGTTCTCCACCTGCACGGTGGGATGTCGGCGGACGCTCCCCTGATCGCTACCGGCACGACAGCACCGCCTCGATGCTTGCCGCCAGTCGATCGGCCTCGGACTGGGCCGTGCCGGTGTCGGCGGCCTCCACCATCACCCGGATCATCGGCTCGGTTCCCGACGGGCGCACCAGCACCCGGCCCGAGTCCCCGAGGCGGGCGGCAGCCTCCGACGCGATCGCGCCGAGCATCTCCTCGAGGTCGGCCGGTGGCGCCGAGGCCGGCAGGGGCACGCCCACGAGCACCTGGGGCAGCCGGGTCATGGCCCCGGCCGCGAGATCGCTCAGACTGCTCCCGGAGCGCTTCACTGCGTCCAGCAGGTGCACCGCGGTCAGCAGCCCGTCGCCGGTCGTCGCCAGGTCGCGAAAGATCAAGTGGCCCGACTGCTCGCCGCCGAGCACCAGGCGCCGCTCCTCGAGCGCTCCGAGCACATGACGGTCACCCACCGGGGTCTCGACGACCCCTATCCCGCGCGCCGCCATCGCCTGGCGCAGCCCGAGGTTGGCCATGACGGTGACCACCACCGCGTTCTGGGCGAGTCGCCCTCGCTCAGCACGATCGATGGCACAGACGGCGAGGATCTGGTCCCCGTCGACGAGCGCCCCGACGCCGTCGACGGCCAGCACCCGGTCGGCGTCGCCGTCGAAGGCCAGGCCGGCATCGGCACCCGACGACACCACCGCGGCCTGCAGGCTCTCGGGATGCAGTGATCCGCAGCCGTCGTTGATGTTGTAGCCGTCGGGGTCGGCGTGAATCACTACCACTCCGGCACCGAGGCCGCTCAGGCACTCGGGAGCGGAAGGCCAGGCAGCTCCGTTCGCGGTGTCGACCACGACTCGCAGTCCCGCCAGGTCGCGTCCCTCGAGGCTCGCGACAACGGCCTGGACATGGCGGCGGCGGGCCAGGTCTCCGGCGGCACCGTCCGCCGCGGCGAGGGGCCCGCTCAGGTCGTGCATCCGCCCCGCGCCCTGGCCGGGCGGGGCGCTCGGGGGCCCGACCCGATCGAGATCCTCTTCCGCACCCGCGGCAGCCGCGCCTCCACGGCCGTCGAGCAGGTCACCGAGGCGCTGCTCGACTTCGTGCTGGGCCTCGTCGCTCAGCTTGCGTCCTCCGGGCGCGAACAGCTTGACGCCGTTGTCGTGCCAGGGGTTGTGCGACGCCGACACCACCGCCCCTGCGACTTGCTCGTCGTGGCACCAGCGAGCCACTGCCGGCGTGGGCACGATGCCCAGGTCGACGGCTGAACCTCCGGCTCGCCCGATCCCCCGGTTCAGGGCCTCGACCAGTTCCGGCCCGGAGATCCTCGTGTCACGCCCCACCGCGAACTGGTCGGCGCCCAGGACCTCGCCTGCGGCCTCCCCCACCGCCTCCACCAGTCGACCGGTCAGAGCCCCGCGCGTGTCGCCCCGTACCCCGTCGGTGCCGAACGCCGGCGTCATGCCGCCATCCCGCCGGTGGAACCCGTAGCGACGGTCACGGCATTGCGGCCCGATGCCGGCATCCGGCCGGGAACGGGTTGCGCTCCCAGGACGCCTTCCCCGCTCGGCCTCTCAGCGCTTGCTGTACTGCGGCGCCTTGCGAGCCTTCTTGAGGCCGTACTTCTTCGATTCCTTCTTGCGCGGGTCGCGGGTGAGGTATCCGCCCTTCTTGAGCGTGTCCCGCAGCTCGGGCTCGAGTTCGACCAGCCCCCGGGAGATGCCCAGGCGAAGAGCGCCGGCCTGGCCGCTGGACCCGCCGCCGCCGATGGTGGCGTCGATGTCGTAGCGGCCCTCGGTGGCGGTGAGCGTCAGCGGCCCGAGGATCTGCATCCGGTGGGTCTGCGACGGGAAGTAGTCCTCCACCGGCCGGCCGTTGACGACGATGTTGCCGACACCGGCGCGGAGCCGGACGCGGGCCACGGACCGCTTGCGGCGTCCGGTGGCTTGTACCAGTGATGCGCTCATCGTTGGGTCACCTCAATCGTTCCATCGCCTCATCGGGCCCGGGCGTGCTCGATGACATAGGGCTGCGGCTGCTGGGCCGCGTGGGGATGGGTTGGGCCTGCGTAGACCTTCAGCTTGCGGATCTGTGACCGGCCGAGACGGGTCTTGGGCAGCATGCCCCGGATCGTGTCGCGCACGGCCTGGTCGGGACGGCGGGCCATCTTGGAGCCGTAGGTCTCGGTGCGGAGGCCGCCCGGATAGCCGGAGTGGCGGTGCACCAGCTTGGTGTCGGCCTTGTTGGCGGTGAGCACCACCTTGTCGGCGTTGACGATGATCACGTGGTCGCCGGTGTCGATGTGGGGGGCGAAAGTGGGCTTGTGCTTGCCCCGCAGCAGCCCGGCGACCTCGGAGGCCAGCCGCCCGAGCACCATGCCCTCGGCGTCGACGAGGTGCCAGCTGCGCTCGATCTCTGAGGCTTTGGGGCTGTAGGTCGCCACGTTCGCTCCCGTCGGTTCCTGGTTGGGCTGAGGCCGGCGCCATTGATTCCAGGCCTTCGCACAGACCGGCTGCTCAGGCTACGGCCGGCCCCGCCGAACGACAATCTCGCACGCGGCATAGGGACGACTCGAAATGAGCTGCACGGCGGCTGTGAGGACGAATGTGCAGCGCCTGGCGTAGCAGGGCTTCGCCGGTTGCCTCGCCGCGATGACTCGCACGACGCCGTCCCGCCGGCGTGTCAGGGAACCAGGCCTGGCGGCCTGTCGAGCAACAGCTTCGCACTGTTGAGCGACGACAAGCCTTTTCCTATCAATCAGTGTTGCAGTGATATGCATCGTCATGTAGCTTTCTATGACAGCCTCGCCTGCCGGGCGTCGACGGCAAGCCGGACACCCGCCGCCCACCCCCAAGCGAGGCCCGATGACCGCTGCCACACCAGTCCCGACCGCCGCCGAGTTCCCACTGATGGATCCGACCACCGAACCCGACCCAGCCGACTCTCCTGCCGGCTCGCCGCCCGAGGCCTCGCCGCCGGGCCTCGCGTCCCCACCGACCGTTGCCGCCAGGCCCACACTGCGCGCCCAGATCGCGGAGAACCCGCTGGCCAGCTTCCTCGGCGCCCTGGTCGTGGCTCTGCTGGTCAGCATGCTCACCACTACCAACATCCGCATCAACCGCCTCGAGGACAGGGTGGACGCAGGATTCGCCGCGCAGGACGCCAAGTTCGAGGCCAAGTTCG
>JAPOQG010000300.1 GCA_026710865.1 Acidimicrobiaceae bacterium | reverse complement strand
TCGCCGGTCCGGACGGTCTCGTGCAGGCACTTGGAGCCGCCGGTCGACTCCGGTTCGAGCTTCACCCCGATGCGATAGCAGCCGGACTCGCCGGGCCCGTTGGTCAATGAGTACTGGCGGACCAGACCGTTGGGCAGGTGGACGTCGATGTGGGCGCCGGCATGGAATCCGGGCAGGGAGGACTCGACCGGCTCCAACTCGAAACCGGCCACATCTGTGGCTGCGGCCCACTTGCGGGCGACCCGGACACGCAGCGGCGCCTGCCGCCCTGCGCCCAGCTCGGGCATACCGGCCAGTTCCACGCTCACCGGCACGATCTCCACCTGGATCGGCTCGGGCATCGGCTCGAACGCGGCCTGCTCCTCGACCCGATCGCGCAGACGGCTCAGCAGGTGGTTGTGGTGACGGAGCACGGCGAGGCGGGCCGCAGTCGGCGGCCGGGTGTCGAGCACGCCCCGGATCACACTGCGGTGGGCATCGACGGGCTGCACCCACAGCGCGAGATGGGTCTCGTCGTCTCCGTCAGCGGCCCGCAGGGTGATCCGCAGGTCGTCCCGCTCGACGGTGGCCACATCCCAGTCGCCCTCCGGGGACCGGTACGAACGCCAGTCGGCGGCGGCACCGGGGCGTTCCGTGACCGCGGCGCACGGCTGGAACCGGTAACCGGCCAGCGCATCGGCCACCGTCGAGGGCGGGGCGTCCACAGCGACGGCCCGCAGCGGCATGGGAGAGCCGGCCTCCAGCAGGTCCACGGCCGGCGGACCGGCCGCGCCGGCATCTTGCGCCTCGACAGAGCCCCACGCCAGGCCGTAACGCTCGGCCACGGGGTAGGTGCGGTTGCAGACCGAGCGGGCCGGGGCGTCCGCAGGATGCGCGGGGATGTATGTGCAGGCCGCGGTGCGGTTGGCGTAGCGCCACCCGTGGTACCGGCACATCAGCTCGGCACCGTCGTTGAGGCCCAGAGTCAGCCGGCTTCCCCGGTGCAGGCAGCGGTTCTCCCAGAGGTTGACCGTGTCATCGTCGGCACGCCAGGCAACGAGCTCGCGGCCCAGGATCTGAGCATGGTATGTGGTGCGATAGATCAGGTCGGCCGATGACGCGACCGGATGCCACGTCATGCGGCTTCCGGGATGACGCCGTAGGTGACGCCGAGATCCGACAGCCACCGCCGGTACATGATCGAGGACTTGTCGGCCCGGATCGGCGTCTCGGCCCGGGGGGCGAGGGGAAGGCGCCGGGGGACCTGGTTCTCGATGATCGGCTTGTCCTGGCCGAAGATCTTCTGCTGGAAGACCTTCAGCTCGGAGTCGGTGTTGGTGTGGTCGACCATGCACAGGAAGTTGTGAGCCACGATCTGCTCCTCGGTCACCGACTGGACGAAGATGGCGATGGCGTCCAGGCGGCTCGGGTCGGGCGGCGCCGTCTTGTAGAGCATGGCCACGTACGGGTGCGGCACCCGGTAGGTGTACTCGGTCATCTGCCCCTTGGTGGCGGCCAGGGCCGCGAGCGGCTGGTAGAACAGGCAGCGGGTGGCCAGGACCTCGTTGTCCTCAGTGATCTCGATGTCGTACTCGACCACCTCGGTGTGGGGCTCGACGCCGAGGATCCCGGTGTGGACGTACGGGAAGTGGCCCATGTCCAGGAAGTTCTCGACGGCCCGTGGCGCCGAGGTGTGGACCCCGATCGAAGCCGCCGCGAAGGTGCGGCGGTCGGACTCGTCGAACTCGGGGATGGAGAACAGACGGTCGGGCGGATCACCGTAGGAGGTCCAGATGAAGCAGAACCGGTCGATGACGGGGAGGCGGTCACCGATCCGGGCTACGTCGACGGGCATGCCGGGCCTCTGCGCCGGATCGGCTCGCCACACGACCGGCCGTCCGTCGTCATCGAGGGTGTAGCTCACCGCCTCGCCGAGCAGGCGGGTGGTGTGGACCCGGCCCGGCCTGGTCTCGGCGGTGGCGGCGATCGGGTGCCACATGTTCAGGACGACTGGATCGGTGCACGGACTTGCTGCTGAGGCCACGGCTCTGCCTCCGAAGGCTCTGTTCTGGCGCGGCTCAGACTACTGCCCGGTCTCGGCGGCAGATGCCGGCGAGTACCCCACTCGGCGCGCTCGCCGCGCTCGCCGCTACTCTCGCCGCAGGAGTCGGATGGGAGCAGCATGACGGACGAGCCGGCCTGGACGATGGGCATCGAGGAGGAGTACCTGCTGGTGGAGCGCGACAGCGGGGCCCTCATCACCAAGCAGCCTCCCGGCCTGCTGGAGAAGGTGGCCGACCTGCGTCACGGTCTGGTGGCCAGGGAGCTGTTCAGCTCGCAGATCGAGATCGCCACGGGGGTCTGCTCCGACACGAAGTACCTGCGGGCCGACCTCGGGCTGCTTCGCCTGGCGGTGGCCGAAGCCGCCGCCGAGTACGGACTGGCGCCCATCGCCGCCTCGTCGCACCCGTTCGCGAGATGGCACCAGCAGCAGTACACCGAAGGGGAGCGCTACCAGGCCCTCACTGCCGACCTGCAGGGCGTGACCCGGCGGCTGGTCATCTCCGGCCTGCATGTCCATGTCGGCATCGACGACCCCGACCTGCGGATCGATCTGATGGACCAGGCCGCGTACTTCCTTCCCCATCTGCTGGCCATGTCGACCTCGTCGCCGTTCTGGGAGGGGCAGGACACCGGCCTCAAGAGCTACCGCATGTCGGTGATCGAGACGCTGCCCCGCACCGGCCTCCCCGAGAAGTTCGGCTCGTGGTCCGACTACAAGCGCCACATCGACGTGCTGGTGCAAGCCGGGATCATCGAGGACT
The DNA here is from genome assembly GCA_026710865.1 of Acidimicrobiaceae bacterium. Classification (GTDB taxonomy): domain Bacteria; phylum Actinomycetota; class Acidimicrobiia; order Acidimicrobiales; family Aldehydirespiratoraceae; genus Aldehydirespirator. Next base: position 1,445 of record JAPOQG010000300.1, on the reverse strand, counting down.
CCACCATGGTGTGGTGGCACATCCGCCCGTCGGAGCGATACCCCACCCTGGAGATGCGGGTCGCCGACCTCCCCACGAAGATGGAGGACACCATCGCGGTCGCCGCCATGTACGTGTGCGTGCTGAGGATGCTCTGGCGTCTCAAGCTGGAGAACCGCCGCTGGCGGAGCTACGCCAACTTCCTGCTGAAGGAGAACCTGTGGCGAGCCGAGCGCTACGGGGTCAGCGGCGAGCTCATGGACTTCGGCCGGGGCGAGCTGGTGCCCTTCGGCGAGCTGGTGGAGGAACTCGTGGAGCTGGTCAGGCCCGATGCCGAGGCCCTCGGCTGCGTGGCGGAGGTCGAGCACGCCCGCACCATCTGCCGGCGGGGCTCGGCCGCCGACCGCCAGCTCGCGGTGTACCGCGAGGCGCTCGAGGACGGCGCCACCACCGACGAGGCCCTCAAGGCTGTAGTGCACGCGCTGATAGCCGACACCGTCGCGCCTCCCGAGATATAGCGTCGGCGATTCGCGAGTCGGTTGACGATGTTCCCGACCGAACTTCTGTCAAGAATCCACCGTATAGGTGGAAAATTGACGTACGTTCATCGAATCGAGCCCGCCGGACCTACCCGCTCGGCCCCCCGAGGGTGTCCTCGAAGGCGTCCGTGACAGGGCCGACGACGGGACACGCGCCCTGATCTTCGAGGACCCGCAGTCCGGCCGGGACCTCGTCGCCTTCACGGGGGATGAACTCGCCGCGGTGTTGGGCTCCCACAGAGGCGACGGCAGCGGACGGTCAAGCGGAAGTCTGGGTGGGCTGGTCCGCTGACGGCGCCGAATGGGGGTGGCAGTCCGCGCCGGAAGCCTTCGGCGTAGATCCCGCAAGCATGGTCTTCGTCGAGCTGGCGGTCGGCAAGGACTCCGTTCTCGCCGGCATGAGCGTCTACGGCATCCAGTGGAAGGGCTGAACCACGGCTCACGTGGAATCCGGCGGGCAACTCCGCAGGTCCGACCACGCGCTGTCGGCCCGGCGCTAGCCGGGCGCGTATGCTGGCGCCGTGGCCGGAGCGGTAGTGATGGTGATCGTGCTGGTGGTGCTGTTCCCAGTGGTTGTGCTGGTGGGCAGCGGGATCGTGGCCGCGGCCCTGGGGAGCCTCCTGAAGGCCGACTCCGACGCCGACAATCTTGGCGAAGACGGGCCCAACGAGTACCTGGAGCTGGCCCGCAAGGAAGCCGAGACCGGCTACCCCCAGGTCACTGACCAGCGGGCGCGACCCGGACTGCCCAGCCTCCCAGGACTCCGTCGCCGTTAGGGGCTGCGGCTCAGCGGTCGGTGGGCCAGACCGGGGGGCATCCGCGGTCGATCCAGACCGCGGCGGCCACCGCGGCGAACACCGCGTCGCTGCCGTTGACAGGCTCGGAGCCGTCGTCGACGACCTCCACCTCCACCGGCGGCATGTTGGC
>JAPOQG010000286.1 GCA_026710865.1 Acidimicrobiaceae bacterium | reverse complement strand
GCCTACGAGGAGCTCCTCGCCGGCCGCTACGTGCTGACCACCAGCCTCACCGCCGCGCAGGCCAGCACCGCCCAGGTGGTGGCCGCCTACCGCCAACTCGCAGGCGTCGAAGCGAGGTTCCGGGCCCTCAAGGACTTCCTGCACCTTCGGCCCGTGCGCCACTGGACCGAGAAACGAGTCCGCGGCCACGTCGCCGTCTGCGTCTACGCCGCCGTCATCGAGACTTTGATCAGCCACGCCCTCGCCGAAGCCGACATCCGCGACCCCGACCTCACAGACCAGCACCTGACCGCCAACCGGGCCCTGCGCGAACTCAACCGCATCCGCCGACACCACCTCACCGCCAACGGCCGCCGAATCGCGCTCACCACCCGCCGCACCCCACTACAGGCCCGAGCCCTCACCGCTGTTGGAGCCGACACCAGCGCCTGGGACAAAGCCAACATCACCTGACCAGCCCAGCAGCGCCTCAACCACAAATGTAGTGGAAACACCTGACCGCCGCGCCCCCTCTGACCTGCCAAAACGCGAAACACCCGCCAAACTCGGGCCTGACCGGCCCGACGCGGGCACCGCGGGCGCCGAGAGGATCGCCGGCCTGCTCCTGATCTGATCGCCGCGGGCTGGTAGACCACGGCCCGCCGGGGGTCTGTCCGACCGGCTAGCCCCTCAGCTCGGTGGTGACCGCTTCGGCCAGGCGGCGGTACTGGGACTCGTCGTTGTAGAGGTGCGCGGAGATGCGCAGCAGCCGCTCGGGCGGCGCGGGCCAGGTGAAGACCGGGACCTGGATGCGGTGACGCTGCTCCAGCGCGGCCATGAGCGGATCGAATATTCCGGTGCCGGGATCCTCAGCGGGCGGCACCGGCACCGAGGCGATGGCCCCGATCATGTCGTCGGGCGCGGGCGGGCCGATCCCCAGCGCGTCGACCACGATCCGCCGGCCCGACAGGCACAGCTCCCGGATCGTTCGACGCACACCGGGCCACCCTTCGGGATGCATGGCCCCCACCGCCGCCAGTGCGTCGGGCACGGTCAGCCAGGCGCTCGGGTCCTGGGTACCAGTCCAGTCGAACTGGGCGTGCAGTTGGCCACCGCCCGACGGCCATCCCCCGTTGTAGCCGTGGCTGATCACCGAGTGGTACACGTCGTCACGCCGGTCCTCCCGCACCCACAGGAACCCGGCGCCCTTGGCCGAGCACATCCACTTGTGGCAGTTGGCGGTCACGTACGAGGTGCCCAGTTCCGACACGTTGAAGTCGATCATCCCGGGCGCGTGGGCGGCGTCGACCACCACCCGCACGTCTGGTTCCAGCTCGGCGGCGATGTCGGCCACCGGCATCACCAGCCCGGTCGCCGATGTCACCGCGTCGATCAGCAGGATCCGGGTGCGGTCGGTGACCGTGGCCAGCACCGCGTCGACGGCCTGCTGGGACGACTCGATCGGGAACGGCACCCGGACCGTCGCGACGCTTGCTCCCGTCCGTGATGCCGACACCTCCGCCGCGTTGCGGCAGGCGTTGTACTCGTGGTCGGTGACCAGGATCTCGTCGCCGGACCCGAGCACCGGCTCCAGCGAGCGAAGCACCGCGTTCACGCCGGTGGTGGCGTTGTTGACGAACACCAGCCCGGCCTCGTCTGCGCCCACGAAGCCGGCCACAGCCCGGCGGGCCGAGTCGAGCTCGTTCTGGTACTCGCCGCCGAGGAAGTACTTGGTGGGGTTGGCCTCGATCCGGCTGCGCAGCCGCTGCTGGGCCTCCAGCACCGGCGCCGGTGTCGCCCCGAACGACCCGTGGTTCAGGTGCAGCACGCCGTCCTCCAACAGCCAGCGACTCAGCGAAGTCATACGCGACAGTCGATTACTCTTCGCAGTATGAGCAACAAGCTCACTCGTGCCCCTGGACAGCCTCTAGGAAGCGGAACATGCCGGATGACGGATTGTCGTCCGGGAAGGCGTTGCCCTTCCGCTGATGCATGCCATCCAAGTATCGGGCTCGGCGATGCGCCTTCTTGCGTCTTGGCATATAGGTGGGGCCGTCCACACTCTTGTCTGAGCTGCCGTCGTGACTGCTGCGCAACTCGACAGCCTCATCTGTCGTAAGGCAGTCAGTGTGATCTTCAAAATGGAGCGTGAGCCACAACTCGAAGCAAGGGTTCGAGATAGCGAGCCTTATGCCCATCTTCTCTGCGAGGTCGACAGCCTCCTGTAGGTTCGGGTGGCTGTTTGGACACTCGACATCGAATAGGCACCAGACCTCGTCGATTTCGGCCGCCTCTTCTGACGATCGGGACTTGAAATCAACTGCTGCTGACACGAGTGTGAATGGAACAGCACCCTGAGGATCATCAGCGATTTGAATATCTACAGATGCTATATCATGGACTATTGGTTCCTTCCGTAGCGCCTCTAGATAGTCCGGTTCGGTCCTCTCCCCTTCACAGTAGACGCGGAATGTCCGTTTAGGCTTCTGGGTAGCAATTTCGCGCCGGAGCGACATCCTGCCTTCGGCTGGTCGCCGCGAGCGCTTGGCCATCAGGAGCGACTGAGACCTATGGCCGCGCGGACAGCTTGTTGGTCAATCTCGGGTACAGCTCCGAAGCGCCCCTGAAGGTAGGCTTTTTCCAGATTGATCGACCTACGAACGCGTTCTCCGCTGAATTCGGCGAGGGCTCTCAATGACGTTGCGAGACCCTCCGATTTCTCAGTCAGCCACACTTCATCTCGATTCAGTGAATTAAGCACAGTCGTGTCATGTGTCGTGAAGATGAGCTGAGCTCCTAAGGGATTCGTGGTTGGATCTTGGAATAGCTCGATCAGACGGGCTGATAGAAGTGGATGAAGGCTCGCGTCTATTTCGTCACATAGGAGCACTTGGCCCCGATTGAGAGTTCCCAAGACAGGGCCCAACATGCGAAACCACATCATTGTGCCATCAGATTCGTCCTCGATTTCTAGCATGACCGGTTCATCATCCAAATGGCGAACGAACTGTAGTTGCCGTCGTTGATCCGAATCCTCTTCGGCTGTGACGTGGTCGATGCCGGGATCTGCCCACCGCAGCAGTTCCAACGCGGATCGCCGACGATCATCGTCGTCGATTGACTCGTGCCGTAAGTGGCTCTGATCCTCAAGGAACAGTCGAAAGGTTGAGTCCCGGAGTTCAAGCCTCGGGAATGGGTGCATCGTCCTTCTGCGGCGCCGCAAGCCCAATACGCCCATTCTAGAGATCGCTCTGCCCACCTCTAGCGCTGGATTGGACCTAAGGCGTACGGCAGCGGACAGCGTGAGGACGGTAGGCGTGAGCAATTGTCGGATGCCTCGCACAGCTTCGAAGCCCCTACGGAACTCGACGGTGTCGCCCACGCGCTCAAAAAGCGTCCGCCTCCGACGTTCCGGATAGCTAAACAGACTCTCGTACTGAACTCCGGAATCGTCGACCTCGAGCCAGTAGGAGTACCGAATGTCATCAACCATGAGGTCCAAGTCGAACGTGGAGGGCTCGGTCGGGGCATCGCCAAAGCGATGAGGATCACGGGGAATCTCCTCCTCCCAGCCGTGAAGCGACCGTGCGACGGCGTTCGAGAGCCAGGCGATCGCATCAAGCACGTTGGTCTTGCCGGATGCATTGGGCCCGTAGACGCCGGCAACGGTCAAGACGCGTTCCGATAGGCGCTCGAAGCCTCGAGTCGCGGTGCGATCATCGTCCACGGCGATCAGCGACAGTTCCACTGGGTCGAGGATGGAGCGATGGTTTGAGACTTGGAACCTCAGCATCATGGCACCAATAGTACCCAACCAACTACATGTTCGCACCTATTCCTGTACGAGTATAACGAATCAGAGAGTTAGATTGCAGCTTGCAAGCTATCAGGATCGTTGCTGGCGGCGCTTCTGGATGTTGGCCCACTCGTCGCGCAGGCCCACGGTGCGATGGAACAGCGTGGCGTCCTCAGCGTCACGGGCGAAGTAGCCCAGGCGCTCGAACTGCACCACCTCTCCGGGTCCGGCCCCGGCCAGCGCCGGCTCGACCTTGGCGTCGGTGATCAGCTCGCACGAGGCGGGGTTGTAGGACTCCAGCGGGTCGCGCCCGTCGGCGCCGGGAACGGGATCGGTGAACAGCCGGCCGTACAGGGCGACCCGCGCATCGGCGGCGTGGTCGGCCGACACCCAGTGGATGGTGGCCCGCACCTTGCGGCCGTCGGGGGCCTGGCCGCTGCCGGTGTCGGGGTCGTAGGTGCAGCGCAGCCGCACCACCTCGCCGGCGGAGCCGGTCTCGACATCGTTGCAGCGCAGGAAGTAGCCGGCCCGCAGCCGGACCTCCCGGCCCGGGGCCAGCCGGTAGAACTTGCGGGGCGGGTCGAGCATGAAGTCGTCCCGCTCGATCCACAGCCGCCCCGTGAACGGCACCTCCCGCTCCCCGGCCGAAGGGTCCTCGGGGTTGTTCACGGCGCGGCGATGCTCGACACGGCCCTGCGGCCAGTTGTCGATCACCACCTCCAGGGGGCGCAGCACGGCCATGCGGCGCAGCGCGTGGCGGTTGTGGTGGGTGCGCACGAACGACTCCAGCAGCTCGATCTCGTGGACGCCGTTCACCCGGGCCACGCCGATGTGGGCACAGAACGCCCGGATGGCCTCGGGCGGGTAGCCCCGCCGCCGCAGGCCCCGCAGGGTGGGCAGGCGGGGGTCGTCCCAGCCGTCCACCAACTCCTCGTCGATGAGGGTGCTCAGCCTGCGTTTGGAGGTGACGGTGTGGGTGAGGTTCAGGCGGGCGAACTCGTACTGGCGGGGCCGGTCGCCGGGCAACCGCAGATGCTCCAGGTACCAGTCGTAGAGCTGCCGGTGGGCGTCGAACTCCAGAGAGCACAGCGAGTGGGTCACCCCCTCGATGGCGTCGCTCTGGCCGTGGGCCCAGTCGTAGGTGGGGTAGATGCACCAGGCGTCGCCGGTGCGGAAGTGGCCGGTGTGGCGGATCCGGTACATGACCGGGTCCCGCATCAGCATGTTGGGATGGGCCATGTCGATCTTGGCCCGCAGCACCCTGGAGCCGTCGTCGAAGCGCCCGGCTCGCATGTCGCGCAGCAGTCCCAGATTCTGCTCCACCGAGCGGTCCCGGCAAGGGCTGTCGATGCCGGGCGTGCTGAAATCGCCGCGGGTGGCCGAGACGGTCTCGGCGTCCTGGTCGTCCACGTACGCCAGCCCCTCGCCCACCAGGTGCTCGGCCCATCCGTAGAGCTGCTCGAAGTAGTCGGACGCGTGGACGGCCGGTCCGTCGGGCTCGTAGCCCAGCCAGGCGATGTCTTCGGCGATGGCTTGGGCGTAAGACACGTCCTCGCCCTCGGGGTTGGTGTCGTCGAAGCGCAGCCGGCACGTGCCGCCGTGCTCGGCGGCCACCTCGAAGTTGAGGCACACCGCCTTGGCGTGGCCTATGTGCAGGAACCCGTTGGGCTCGGGAGGAAAGCGGGTCTGAACCCGGCCTGCGAAGGTCCCGGCAGCGCTGTCGGCCTGCACCTGTTCCCTGATGAAGTCCAGCGGCCGGGATGCGCCGCCTGCGCTGCCCTCGTTCATCTCGGCCATCGGCGGAGTTCCTACCAGCCCGCGCCCCGTCATCCAACGGCGTTCGGGCCGCCGAGCCCCACGCGACCTGTTCGTGACGCCGGGCTGGGGATCGCCGACGAGCATCCAACGGCGTTCGGGTCGCCGAGCCCCACGCGACCTGTTCGTGACGCCGGGCTGGGGATCGCCGACGAGCATCCAACGGCGTTCGGGCCGCCGAACTCCACGCGACTGTGGGTGCCGGGCCGTGTCAGCCCAGCAGGGCGGGGGCGAGGATCCTCCACGCCTCGACGGTCGCCTCGGGAGTGTGGGCGAGGACCTGCACGCCCACATGGTCGGCGCCCGCATCGAGGTGCTCCCGGACGCGGGCCTCGACCCGCTCGGGCGTGCCCCAGGCCACGATGGCATCGACCAGGCGGTCCGACGGCCCGCCGCCGGGGCCGCCGTCGAAGTCGGCCGGCTCGAAGCCGAGGCGCAGCAGGTTGTTGGTGTAGTTGGGCAGAGCGAGGTACAGGACCATGTGCTCGCGGGCCAGGGCCCGGGCCGCGGCCGCGTCGGTGTCGAGCATTGCCATCTGCTCGGGGTAGAGCGCCGCTTCGGGGCCCATGATCCGGCGGGCGACGGCGGTGTGCTCGGGCGGCACGAAGTAGGGATGCGCCCCGGCGGCCGCGGTCGCAGCCAGTTCCAGCATCCTGGGCCCGAGCGCGGCCAACACGGTCTCGGGCAGATCTTGGGGGCCCTGCGCAATGAACCGCGCCCGGGGCATCCGCTCCAGGTACTCGCGCATATGGCTGAGCGGACGGGAGTACCGGTGCTGGCGGAGGCCCTCTACCAGCTGCCGGTGGCTGACCCCGAGCCCCAGCAGGAAGCGGCCCGGGAACGCCCCCGCCAGGGTGCGCTGGGCGTTGGCCGTCGCCATCGCATCGCGGGCGTAGATGCTGGCGATGCCGGTGGCGACCTTGAGTTCGGAGGTGCCCTGCAGCAGCAGCGCCGCCATCACGAACGGGTCCCGTCCGACCGCCTCCGGGATCCAGATCGCCCCGTAGCCCAGATCCTCAACCTCGGCGGCCAGCTCCACGGCGTTCGACGGCGGCACCTGGTCGAGGATCCCGGTCCAGATCCCGACGCGCCCCAAGTCGATGTCGCCCATGCTCACGGGCCGCAACCTACCG
>JAPOQG010000299.1 GCA_026710865.1 Acidimicrobiaceae bacterium | reverse complement strand
CCGGCCGCTTGACGGGCCGATTCGGCGCCTCGGGCGATCTCGCGCAGCCACCGGCGGTACTCGATGGCGACCCGGTCTACGCCGGCGATCTGCAACTCGGCGGTGAGGTCGACGGGGAGCTCCTCGGGGCGCTGGGACTCGACGAAGGCGAGGTCCTGGCCGATGACCAGCGCGTTGAAGTCGAGCATCTCGGTGTCGGTGGCCTCGTCGAAGGCGTAGTCGCGGCCCATGAACGTGAAGCACCGGCAGCTCTTGCGGCCGGTTGGGCAGACGCTGAAGAACAGCAGGTAGCGCTGGTCGACCGACGCGATGTACTGGTCCAGCAGGATCGTGTTGGGCATGAACAGCCGGTAGTCGAGCTTGACTTCGACGGCCCCGTCGATCTCCAGGCTCTTGTTCTTGCCCGAGTCGGGGGGCTCGGCCATGTGGGGGTGATCGAAGCGCAACTCGTTGCGGTGCCGTCCGATGGAGTGATCGGGCACCTCGGGATGGGCGGAGTCGCCCAGCACCCCGTCGTGGACCCAGGCGAAGTGGCCGAAGTCGACGTAGTTCTCGATCCGGCGGGGGAGCGCGCACCTCCAGCTGTACGGCTCGACCTCGACGATGCGGATCGACTCGTCGCCGAAGTAGGGATTCTCCGGGAGCGGGTAGACGGGATCACCGCTGAGACAGACCCAGATCAGACCCAGGTGCTCGGCGGCCGCATAGGCGGTGAGGCGGGCCCGAGACGGGATCTTCAGATCGGGCCGGGCCGGGATCCTGGTGCAGCGGCCCTCGCCGTTGTAGGTCCATCCGTGGTAGCCGCAGCGCAAGCCGTCGCCGTCGACGGAGCCGAGCGACAGCGCGGTGCCCCGGTGCGCGCAGATGTCGCGGAACGCCGACACCGCGCCGTCGATGCGGGCCAGCACCAGCGGCTCGTCCAGCAGCGTCACCGCGAGCGGCCCGCCGCCGGCCAACTCCGACGCGTAGGCGACCGGGTGCCAGTAGTCCCGCAGCGCCTCGTACAGGTGGTCGTCCGTCGCCGGCTCCCGCGTTCGCTCCGGCAGCATTGCCTCCGATGTGGTCTCCACAGGCGCTCCCTACTCGACTCAGGTTCCGGTGTGCGTGTCCAGCGCCGGCGTGGCGGACTGCGGGGCGGCCCGGGCCCGCTGCCGGAGATGCCACCCCGCGGAGTACGCCAGCCATCCCAGGCACCAGACCACCACCGATATCAGCAGGACGTCCTCGCCGGTTGGGCCCAGGCCACCGGAGTGGAACGGCTTCACGAAGTAGTGGGAGATGAAGCCTCCCCGGTACGGCGTCTCGCCCGCGAGGCGCCAGAAGTCCTTCTCCCACACCGTCAACGGGCAGGGGAACCGTCCGAGGTTCACCACCGCGGTCGGCACCAGCATGACCAGGTACCACACCATCAGCCGGGGCCTCCGGGCGGCGAACGGCGCGCCCACGATGAGGAACACCGCCAGTGCCCCATGCGCGAGTGCCATCACGGCAGCCAGCAACCAGGCGTCCACAACCTCACATTACTGCGAGACTTGGAGGCCTGAGGCCCTAGCCTCCCGGAGGCCGAGCACACCGGTGGGCGCGAACGGCCTGCAATAGCGAGGCCGTGGCCCGAGCGGCCCGTGAGCGAGACGAAGCGGGAAGCACACCGCTGCGACGCGACGGTCTGCGGCCCGTCGACGCCTAGCCTCCTAGGCCATGACGAACCGCACTCCCGAAGAACTCGAGACCGGCCTGGGGCACATCCGCGAGGCGCCGTCCGACGACGGGGAGCTCCTGTTGATCGTGCGCCGCCCCAGCGAGGACCAGCGTGAGACCCTCGACGAGGGTGTCCTCGACACGCAGGTTGGCCTGGTGGGCGACTGCTGGGCCGCCCGAGGCGATCCTCGCTCCGTCGACGGCTCGGCCAACGTCCTCGCCCAACTGACCATCATGAACTCGCGCGTCCTGGAGGTGGCGGCCGGTCCGGTCGAGCGCTGGCCCCTGGCCGGAGACCAGCTCTATGTCGATCTCGACATCGGTGTGGACAACCTTCCCGCGGGCGCCAGGCTGAAGGTGGGGGATGCGGTGGTCGAGGTCACGGCCAAGCCGCACACCGGGTGCACGAAGTTCATCCAGCGCTTCGGCCTCGCCGCGCAGCGTTGGGTCAACTCGGAGACCGGCACCAGGCTCAGACTCCGGGGCGTCAACACCCAGGTCGTCAACCCCGGAACGATCCGCGTCGGAGACCGAGTCAGAAAGCTCTGATAGAGCAACCTGCCTCAGCGCGGATCCGGAGCGGGTCAGTCGGGGATCCAGGACTCGGGCTCGATGCCGAGGCCGTCCGCGATCCGGTTGGCGTACGCGTAGTAGCCGACGACCTCGGCGATGTCGAGGATGTCGCGGTCGGAGTAGCCGACTGCTCGCAGGTCGTCGACATCGGCGTCGTCCATCGCGCCCGGCGTCCTGGTCAGCTTGACCGCGTAGCGCAGCATGGCGGTGCGCTTGAGCGACAGCGGCGCGGTCGTCCAGTCGTGTTCGACCGCGGCGACGAGCTCGTCGTCGTCTATCAGCCGGCGCAGACCGCGCCGATGGTGGACGACTCAATAGTGGCAGTCGTTCTCGAGGCTCACCACCAGCGCGATGAGCTCTCGCTCGACCTTGCGCAGCGTGGCCGTGCCGGTCATGGCCGACTCGTACAGGGCCATGTGGGCGGCCATGGATCGGGGGTTCAGCGAGTGAACGGCCATGATGTGGTCGACCCGGCCGTAGGCGGGGTCGACCACTCGGGAGTAGAGCTCGGCGAGGTCGCCGTCCCAGGAGTCGTCGGGGATGATCTCGATGCGCGCCATGGGTGCAGACTGCCAGTTCAGGAGCAACTGCGCGGCCGGAGGGCCGTTTCGGTGTCGGTTCGGCGTAGGCTCACAGCCCACTGGCTACCAGATCCCGTGGCAGGAGAAAGAAATAATGCGAGGAACTGTCAAGTTTTTCAACAGCCAAAAGGGTTTCGGCTTCATCTCGCGCGACGATGGTGATGACGTATTCGTCCACTTTTCAAACATCGTTGGCGAGAACTACCGAACCCTTGAAGAGGGGCAGGTGGTCGAATTCGACATCGGGCCCGGTCGCAAGGGCGACGAAGCTCGGAACGTGAAGCCAGTCTGAACAGACAGTCTCACTGACGCCGCCGGTCCGATAGACCGGCGGCGTTCCACGTTCGGTTGGCGCGTCGCTGTCCTTGTCGCGCCCGGCGGCGAGCGATATCAGCACTGGTGACCACCGATGGTCCAACAGCCCGACGACGTGGCGGTGGCCGGGCTGGCCTGTGCGCGCCTGAAGGCATTCGGACGTCTCACAACCCCGTACGGGATCGGTGAGACGAATGGTCGGTCATCCACAGCATGGATTGTCTATTAGTCTTTCATGCATGCCATCAGGAGGCGTTGCGCTCCTACCTCGACCTGTCGGTGGCACGGGACCTCGCTGAGATCGCGTCGACGTTTCGCAACGTGAGCAAACTCCGCCGCTACATGCGCGCCTACGCAGCGTCTGTCGGCACCACCGCGGAGCACGCGACCATCCACCACGCCGCGGAGGTGGCGAAGGCCACCGGCGAGACCTACCACGACCTGCTCGACCGGCTGGGCCTGATCGAGGAACTGCCCGGGTGGTCCCACAACCGGCTCAAGCGGCTGACCAAGCGGCCCAAGCGGCACCTGGTCGATCCCGCGCTCGCCGCCGCGGACCATCACGACACGGCCTCTGTGCTGAGCGGGAACCGGGCGCGTCTCGGTGAGCTCTTCGAGAGCGTCGTGGTGGGTCAGATCAGAGCGACCGCCGAAGCGCTCGGGCTGGGCTGGCGGTTCGGCCACTTGCGGTCGGCCGGCGGCGACCACGAGATCGACCTGGTCGCCGACCTGCCCGACGGAAGCGTCCTGGCCTTCGAGTCGAAGCTCTCGCAGGCGGTGGGCCCGGCCGACGTCCGCCACCTGGCGACTCTGCGCGACCGTCTCGGCGACGCCTTCCGCGCCGGGTTCGTGGTCCATCCCGGTGCCACCGCCTTCCGCATCGGCGACCGGATAGCCGCGGTGCCCCTGGGCACGCTGGTGTAGGCCCAGCCAGGGGAGGGCGTCGATGGCCGAGCGCTATCTCGTGATGCCTCGGGGCCACTGCGGCCAGGCCCTCAAGCTAGGAACTACGACCTAGCGCGCATCGATCGAAGCGGCGCCGAGGCGCTGCGCCTGCTGGCTCGTGATGCCGAGGATTGCACCGATGCGCTCCCAAGAGGTCCCCTGCTCACGCGCTGCTCGGAGAGCCTGAACGGCGTGCTCGTCGCAAACGCCAGCGCTGCCGCGATCATCGACAACAACACGGACTCCACCCACGTCGCGTTCGTCCACTCGGGTTCCTTCGGCGAGGATCAGGACCCGCGTGTGCCGGTCGGGACGGTGCGACGCACCTCCTTCGGCATCTCGATCAGCTACGGGGAGATGCCGGTCGCCCGCACCCCCACCTCGCAACAACCGGGCAGCAGGCACTCGGTGACCGAGATGTGGCTGCCCTTCGTGCAGGTGGGACGGATGCACTACTCCGACGGCAGCACCCACATCCTCGTCAAAGGGTGCTGCCCGACGCAGGACGGCGTGACCGACGTCCATCTGACGGTGCTGCGCAACGACCTCGCCGACTTGATCGACCGGCAAGCCATCATCGACTTCGAGACGGCCGTCGAGCTAGAGGACAAGGCCGTCCTCGAAACCCTCCCAGCGGCCTTCCCACTCGATCCGAGGCTCCAGGCCCACACCCAATGCGACCGGCCCGGCATCGCCTACCGCCAGGCCCTCACCGACTTCCTCGCCGACCCGGCTCCCTGATCGCCGCCTCGTTGACCGCCTGGCGACCCTGACATCGGGCTGGTCCGATATGGACCATAGCTGGGTATATTTGGACCAATGGTGCGCGTCGAATTGGAACGGGTTGAGGCATTGGAACTACTGGGCATGGTCGTCGCGCATCTCAACATTGCCGAGGCGCCCGGCGATCTGTCACCGCGAGTCCCGATCCTGCTGGGAATCCGCGACAAGCTCGCCGCCGGTCTGAGGGAGGAGCAATGAGCTACACCGACGCTGATGTGGCTGCGGCTGTCGCGAGAATGGACAAGTACCGGTCCGGCCCCGACTACGAGGTCGGCGCCGCGCTCGCGGTGGTCGGCCTCAGTGCCGAACGGGCCGACAAGGAGATCGCCATCCGCAACGACATGATCCGCGCTGCGCACCGCGTCGGGGCCTCGCTGCGACAGATCGCGGAAGCCTCCGGGCTCGGCCGCAAGACCGTCACCGCGATCGTCGAGGCCGACCCGGTTGCGCTCGCCTCTGAGAGGGAGGAACTCGTCGATCCCCTCGACAGCCTGGTCGGAGGCGTGGACGTCTAGCCCGAAGACGACCTCGACGCGGTCACTTACGGGACCGGGGCGTGAGGTTCGCCGGCACGTCTTTCTGACGGTCAATCCTGGTCGCCGACTGAGGCGGCCGAACGGGCCGCCAGTGCGGCACGGGTCTCGAGCCGTCCCACCAGCGCGGCCAGTCCCGCGGCTGCCACCAGTGCGATGCCCTTCAACAGGGTCTGGGTGAACGACCTCACATCGAGCAGGACCAGGCCGTTCGACAACACGCCGAGGAACACGACCCCGACGAGCACACCGCTGAGCCGGCCCCGGCCGCCGCCGAAGGCGACCCCGCCCAGCAGTATCGCAGTGAGGACATCGATCTCGAAGGCCAGACCGAGCGTGCCGGGTGTCGCGCTGTTGAGCCGGGCGACCAGCAGCGAGCCGCCCAGGCCCGCAGCCGCGCCCGTGGCCACGTACAGCATGAACGGCAGTACCCGGGTCGAGATCCCGGCCAGGCGGGCCGCCTCGGGGTTCACCCCGAAGGCGTAGACGTGCTGGCCCCACGGCGTCCGGTTGAGGAACAGGTAGCCGATCAGAAAGACCCCGGCGGCGATGAGCACCAGGATCGGCACTCCCAGGATCCGGCCGGACCCGAGGTTCGTGAACGAGTCCGGGAACCCGAATATCGGAACCGCGCTGATGTAGAACGTCAGGCCGCGCACCGCGGCCAACGCACCGAGGGTGACCACGATCGGCGAGAGCCCGGTGAAGATCGACAGGGCGCCGTTGGCGACACCGACCGCGGAGCCGGCGAGGATCCCGGCAAGCACCGCAACCGTCACCGGCGTGCCGATGTCGAGGAGGCTGGCGCTCGTCATGCCGCCCAGACCGAGAATCGAGCCGACCGACAGGTCGATACCGCCGCTGATGAGCAGCAGAGCCAGCGGCACCGAGACGATCCCCATGATCGACACCTGTAACAGCACGAGACGGAAGTTGTCGAAGCTCACGAACCGGTCGTTCTGGCTGGCGAAGAACAGGACGAGCAGCCCCAGAGCCAGCAGCAGGGCGTTGTCGGCGAGCAGGCGGACCCTACGCAACGCGGTCCCCCGAGATGCTGTGGTGGGCAAGGGTGAGCAGGGCATGGTCGTCGACGGCGCCGGCGGCTAGCTCCCCGACTGCCTCGCCCTTGTGCAACACGATGACGCGGTCGGCGATGGTGCGCATCTCCTCCGGCTCCGACGAGCTGATGAGAATCGCGATCCCCCGAGCGGCCAGCGCCCTCAGCGACCGGTACACATCCGCGCGAGCGCCCACATCGACTCCCGCAGTCGGCTCGTCCAACACGAGCAGACGGATCTGGCCGCCCCCGCTCAACCACCGGCCGACCACCAGCTTCTGCTGGTTGCCGCCCGAGAACGTCCACGCCGGCGCGGCCGGGTCCGCAGGAGAGATGCCCAACGTCTCCGCGGCCTCGAAGAAGTGCCGACGCTCGCGCCGGCGCCGGCGGAGTCCCCACTCGGCCAGCCGGCGCATGATCGGCATCACCACATTGTCCTCGGCGCTCAGTATCGGGAAGATCGCCTGCGCCGCCCTGTCGGGAGGGATGAAAGCCACCCCGGACCGGATCGCTGACGCCACCGACCTCGGCGCGTAGGCGACGCCGTCGAAGGTCATCCGGCCGGCCGACGGTTTGGCGCCGGCAACCGCCAGCGCCACGTCGGACCGGCCGCAACCCAGCAGGCCGAACAGGCCGACGATCTCACCCGGCCGGACCGAGAACGAGATCGATGCCACATCGTCGGTGCGCAGCGACTCCACCTCGAGGCCGCCGCCGTCGACACTCGGCGCCTGGGCCCGCTCCGGCTGCGACTCGAGCGACCGCCCGACGATCGCCCGGATCACCGTGTCGGCGCTCTGTTCTGCAACCGGCCCCTGGAGGGCGACCTGGCCGTCGCGCAGCACGGTGACGGTGTCGGCGAGGGCCAACACCTCGTCAAGCAGGTGCGTGACGAACAGGATCGGGATCCCCTTGGCCTGGAGCCGGCGCAGCAGCCGCCCGAGGCGCTCCACATCGGGGTCGTCGAGGGCCGCGGTCGCCTCGTCGAGGACCAGGATCCGGGGCTCCGTCGCGATGGCGCGGGCGATGGCCACGAGCTGTTGCAGCGCGGGGGGCAGCGCCTGCACCGGCAAGTCGATGTCGATGTCGAGTTCGAGCTCCTCCAGGGCGGCCCGAGCGATCTGGCGCTGCTCGCGCAGCCGGAGCACCGGACCCGACCGGGGCTCTCGGCCGAGGACCAGATTCTCCGCGATCGACCGCAGACCGATCAGCTTGAGGTCCTGAAAGATGATCGAGACGCCCAGCGCCTGTGATTGCCGCGGCGTCAACTGCTGGTACGGCACCCCGTCAAGGGTGATGGTGCCCGCCTCCCAGCGCACACCGCCGCCCAGGCACTTGATGAGAGTGCTCTTCCCGGCGCCGTTGGCGCCCAGCAGGGCGTGGATCTCGCCTGGCTCGACCGTGAGGGAGACGCCGCGCAGCACCTGACGCCGCCCGTACGACACGGCCAAGTCGTCGACCCGCACCTCGTTGGCCGTCGTCATGGGTTGGAGCCTGTCTTCAGCCCGCGCGCTGCCGGCCGTCGACACGGGTTGGAGCCAGGTCAGCTCGCGTACTGGCCGAGCAGGCGATCCAGGGCCTCGTCGTCGCCGCAACGCACGATCTCGTACGGGAGCGACGCGTCGGCGGGCGAGCCGTCGATGGCCGCGACCAGCGCATCGACGACGGCATAGCCCAGAGCCGCCAAGTCGAGAGCGGCAGTGGCGCGGTACATGCCGCACTCCTTCACCAGCGCAAGAGCCTGCTCGGGCGAGTCCATCCCGCCGAGGAACACGTCGGGTGAGTCGGACGGTATCCCCGCATTCGTGAACGCCTGGTGGGCGCCGATCGTCTGATCGTCGAGGATGCCCAGCACCACGTTCAGGTCGGGGTGCTGCTGCAGGATCGTCTCGGTGGCCATCAGCCCACCCTCGATGGACACACCACCGTCCTGCTCCGCGACGATCTCCGCGCCCGGCGCC
Source organism: Acidimicrobiaceae bacterium (assembly GCA_026710865.1). Lineage (GTDB taxonomy): Bacteria > Actinomycetota > Acidimicrobiia > Acidimicrobiales > Aldehydirespiratoraceae > Aldehydirespirator. The sequence goes on along the minus strand of JAPOQG010000299.1, from coordinate 16,236 downwards.
ATCTCGGCCAGGATCGACTTGTAGAGATCAGACCGCTCGACCGCCAGCGGCGACGGATCGAAGGTCAGGATCGCGACCTTGGCCGAGCCCCGCTCGTTGATCCACTCGGCTGCGGCCTCGGCCAGCCTCCGGGCACCGTCGGCGTTCTGGAACGTCACCGACGAGGTCTGCGGGTCGCTCGGCGCCCCGTAGTTGACCCAGTGGATCCCCTTGTCGAGAGCCTCCGCCGCCAGCGCGGTCGTGTCGCCACCGGGGACGGTGAACACCGCGATGGCGTCGACCTCGGAGACGATCCACGTCTCGATGGCCGCCGCCTGGCGCGCCCCGTCCGCGTTGGCCTCGTCCAGCAGCAACTCGTAGCCGAGCTCCTCGGCCCGGTCCGCGGAGAAGCCGACGATGGCCGTGCGGGTCGGGCTGTTGGTGAACGGTTGGCTGAAGGCGATAGTGCCCCCGCCGGAGTCGTCCGAGTCGCCTCCGCTGCACGCGGCCACCGAGAGCATCGCACCAGCGAGAGCAACCGCCAGCCAGCGCCAACTCTTGAGTCTCATAGCTTTCCCCCTAAGACCGCGGCCTGCCCCTCAGCCCAGCAGTCCAGGGTTCATCGTAAGCTGGCGTAGATTCGGTGTCTAAGCCGCCGCCGCGCAGCTGCCGGTAGGAAACCAGGGGGGAGCTGTGACGTCGAGAACCGTTGAGCCGCCCGGCGCCGAGCCGGACTACGGTTCGCTCGTCCGCGACGACCGGGTGCATCGCACGCTCTACACCGAGCCCTCGGTGTTCGCCGACGAGATGGAGCGCATCTTCGGCCGTACGTGGGTCTATCTCGGCCACGAGAGCGAGATCCCCGAGCCCCATGACTTCAAGCTCACCAATCTCGGCACCCGGCCCGTCATATTGAGCCGGGACGAAGAGGGCACGGCCCGAGCCTTCTTCAACCGCTGCTCGCACCGCGGTGTGACGGTCTGCAACGAGGCACGCGGCAACGCTCCCCGGTTCGTCTGCAGCTATCACGGCTGGACGTACTCGAGCGCAGGCGGTCTGCTCAACGTTCCGTTCCCGTCGGGGATGGGCGATTCCTTCGACCCCGCCGAATGGGGACTGCGCCACCTGGACCGGGTCGAGTCGTACCGAGGGTTCGTCTTCGGCGTCCTGTCTGCCGAGGCCCCGACGCTCGCCGAGCATCTCGGTGCCGCGGCCGCCCTGATCGACGAATGGGTCGACCGCGCCCCCGATGGCGAGATAGTCGTTCGCCACGGTGTGCGAAGGGTGGCGGCTCGGGCGAACTGGAAGCTCTACCTCGACGGCGCAGCCGACGGGCTCCATCCGTTCGCGACCCACCGCTCCTTCGTCGAGATGAGCGCCAGGCACCGTGACGGGCTGTTCATCTCGCAGTTCAGACGGAACCCCGACGAGACCCCGATGTACTCGCGGGTCCTCGGAGGGGGTCATCAGTACCTGGACCAACGGCCCGGGATGGGCGGGCGCGTATGGGACGCGACCAGGCCGGCGCCCGGGACCGAAGCGAGCGTCGCCGACCTCGAGCAGCGGTACGGACCTGAGACCACTGCCGAGATCCTGGAGCGAACCACGGTCGCGGGGATGAACGTCTTCGTCTTCCCGAACCTCTCGCTGGTCGACAACTCGATCGGGGTGGTCCAGCCCCGAGAAGTCAACCGGACCGAGGTCCTGTGGCACGTCACGAGCCTGGCCGGGGCCGAACCGCAGTCGCTCCCGTTGCGCCTTCGCATCGGTGAGGACTTCCCCAACTTCGGCGACCCCGACGACATCGAGAACTGGGAGCGGGCCCAGCGCGGGCTCGAGCTCGTGCCCGATGTCGAGTGGCTCCACACCGGCCGGGGCGATGACGGCGAGGAGGGCGCCCATTACGGCGTGACCAACGAGGCTCCGATGCGGGCGTACCAGCGCGAGTGGCTGAGACTCATGCAGCACCGGGACGGCAACACTCCGTGAGCTCCTACGTCGACAACGAGCTCTACGAGCGGCTCAAGGCGTTCGCGGCTGATTCGACCAGGCTGGGCCGGTCAGACTTCGGCAGCCTCCGCACCGAAGTCGAGTCGCTCATCCTCCACGAGGCACGCCTGCTCGACGATGGCCGCCACCGCGAATGGCTCGACCTCCTGACGGAGGAGGCCGTCTACTGGATCCCCCTGAGCCGTTTCGACGACCCGGCGACCACCTGGTCGCTGGCGTTCGACGACCGCCGGCGGATCGAGGACCGGGTTGCCTGGCTGGGCACGGGCAAGGTGCACGGACAGAGCCCGCCGTCGCGGACCCATAGGAGCCTTGCCGGCGTCGAGGTCTGGCCCATCGACGACGAGACCTGCCGCTCACGATGCTCCTTCATCTGCGACGAGTACCGGCCCGACCGACATCGACGCTGGAGCGGCACCGTCGACTACCGGCTGGTCCGCCGGCCGGCGACCCAAACAGGCCTCGGCGACTGGCGGATCGCATGGAAGATCATCGTCCTGATCGACGCCGAGGGACCCCAGGAGAACCTGACCATCATCTTGTGACGGCGGCGGGCTCGCCGTTGCTCAGCCCGCTCAGAGCGCAGGGCGGGCTGGACCGCTATACCGCTGGGGTTCGCGGGGCTCAGGCCAGGTCGAAGCGGTCCAGGTCCATGACCTTGTTCCAGGCCGACACGAAGTCGGCCACGAACTGCTCTGAGGCGTCGTCGGAGCCGTAGACCTCGGCGATGGCCCTCAGCTGCGAGTTGGAGCCGAACACCAGGTCGACCGCGGTGGCCGTCCAGCTGAGCTCGCCGGTGTCGCGGTCGCGGCCCTCGTAGACGTGCTCGGTCTCCGACACCCGCCATTCGGTGCCCATGTCGAGCAGGTTCACGAAGAAGTCGTTGGTGAGTGTGCCGGCCCGGTCGGTGAGCACTCCCAGCGACGACCCTCCCGAGTTGGCGCCCAGGGCCCGCAGGCCGCCGACGAGCACCGTCATCTCGGGCGCGGTGAGCGACAGCAGGCTGGCCCGGTCCACCAGGACAGTCTCGGGGCGGCGCTTGTCGCCGGCCCGCCAGTAGTTTCGGAAACCGTCGGCGGTCGGCTCCAGCACCGCGAACGACTCGACGTCGGTCTGCTCCGGCGAGGCGTCGGTGCGCCCCGGCGAGAACGGAACTTCCACCTCGACACCGGCGCGGCGGGCGGCCTCCTCGACGGCGGCGCAGCCGCCCAGCACGATCAGGTCCGCCAGCGACACCCGCTTGCCGTCGCCCCGGGATCCGTTGAACCCCGCCTGGATGCCCTCCAGCGCGGCCAGCACCTCCGACAGGGAAGCGGGGTCGTTGGCCTCCCAGTCCTTCTGGGGAGCGAGCCGGACGCGGGCGCCGTTGGCCCCGCCGCGCATGTCGCTGTCACGGAACGTCGAAGCCGAAGCCCAGGCGGCCGCTGCCAGCTGCGAGACCGACAGGCCCGAGTCGAGGATCCTGGCCTTGAGCGCGGCCACGTCGGAGTCGTCGACCAGCTCGTGGTCGACCGCGGGGACCGGATCCTGCCAGATCAGCTCCTCGTCGGGGACCTCCGGGCCCAGGTACCTCACAACCGGTCCCATATCGCGATGCACGAGCTTGAACCACGCCCGGGCGAAGGCGTCGGCGAACTCGTCGGGGTTCTCCAGGAAGCGCCGCGAGATCGGCTCGTAGATCGGGTCCATGCGCAGCGACAGGTCGGTGGTCAGCATCACCGGGGGGTGGCTCGCCGACGGGTCGTGGGCGTCGGGCACGGTGCCGGCGCCGCCGCCGTCGACGGGAACCCACTGCCAGGCACCCGCGGGGCTCTTGGTCAGCTCCCACTCGTAGGCGAACAGGGTCTCGAAGAAGGAGTTGTCCCACGCGGTGGGGGTGGGGGTCCACGCGCCCTCGAGGCCGCTGGTGATGGCGTCGCCGCCCATGCCGGTGCCGAACGTGCTGGTCCAGCCGAGGCCCTGCTCCTCGATGCTGGCGCCCTCGGGCTCGGGGCCGACGTACTGGTCGCCGTCGGCCGCGCCGTGGGTCTTGCCGAAGGTGTGGCCTCCGGCGATCAGCGCCACCGTCTCGGTGTCGTCCATGGCCATGCGGGCGAACGTCTCGCGGATGTCGCGGGCCGCGGCGAGGGGGTCGGGGGTTCCGTTGGGCCCCTCGGGGTTCACGTAGATCAGGCCCATCTGCACCGCGCCGAGCGGGTCGGCGAGCTCGCGGTCGCCGCTGTAGCGCTCGTCGTCGAGCCAGCCGGTCTCGGGACCCCAGTAGATGTCCTCCTCGGGCTCCCATACGTCGACGCGGCCGCCGCCGAAGCCGAACGTCTCGAAGCCCATCGACTCCAGCGCCACGTTGCCGGCGAGGATCATCAGGTCGGCCCACGAGATCTTGCGGCCGTACTTCTGCTTGACCGGCCACAGCAGCCGGCGGGCCTTGTCGAGGTTGGCGTTGTCGGGCCAGCTGTTGAGCGGCGCGAAGCGGTGGGTGCCCGAGCCGCCGCCGCCCCGGCCGTCGTGGATGCGGTAGGTGCCGGCGCTGTGCCAGGTCATGCGGATGATCAGCGGGCCGTAGTGGCCGTAGTCGGCGGGCCACCAGTCCTGCGAGGCGGTCAGCACGTCCTCGATGTCGGCCTTCACCGCGTCGAGGTCGAGGCCGTTGAACTCGGCGGCGTAGTCGAAGTCCTCGCCCATGGGATCGACCTTGGGCGAGTTCTTGTTGAGGGGTCGCAGGTTCAGCTGCTCGGGCCACCAGTGCTGGTTGGCCAGCGAGCCCATGGCCGCGGGCGTCTGGTGCAGCACGGGGCACCCTCCGGCGGGCGCGCTCTCGGTGACTTGGCTGGTGTCCTGGGTGGTCATCAGTACTCCTTGGCTGGTTGGGGGTTTGTTGGTATCGATCCAATCTGCTTGTGGCCGGCGGCGTCGGGCGCTTTCCGGCAGGCGGGGCAGTGGCCCCAGTAGATGACCTCGGCCTCGTCGATGGCGAAACCGAAGTCGTCCTCGACCTCCAGGCAGGGCCGGTAGCCGGCCGCGCAGTCGACGTCGACCATGCGGCCGCAGTCGCGGCACACCAGGTGGTGGTGGTTGTCGTCGACGCGGTCCTCGTAGCGGGCCGCCGAGCGGGCCGGCTGGATGCGCCGGATCAGGCCCTTCTCGGACAGGACGCCCAGCGCGTCGAACACCGCCTGCCGCGACACCGCTCCGATGCCGGAGCGGACCGCGTCGACGAGATCGTCGGCGGTGGCGTGGGGACGGGCCGACACGGCGTTCAGCACGGCCAGCCGCTGGGCGGTCACCTGGATGCCGTTCTCCCTGAGCACCTGCTCGGCGTTCCCGGTCATGCGCCCACTATAACAGATTCTGGATTCAATCCAAAATCAGGAGAAATCTAAATTTGGGGTAGATCGGGACTGATCAGCAGGCGCCGAGGTCGTCCTCGACGTAGGCGCGGATGATGTCGTCGTAGCTGCCGTCGGCCTCGAAACCGAGGCTGCCGGCCCGGACGGCGTCGAAGCGCTCGGGCCATCCGGCCACGATCGCGGCGACCACGGGATCGGCCTCCTCGCGGATCAGGTCCACGACGGCGGGGCCGGCGACCCGACCGAGCGCCTCGATCTGCTCGGCGACCGTCACCGACACGCCCGGCATGGTGAGGTTGCGGCGAGGACCGAGCCGCGAGGTGTCCAGTTCGGCGGCATGCACCAGGAACCCGACGGCGGCGCGGGGGCTGGCATGGGAGTGGCGCACGTCAGGCGAGACCGGCAGCGTCGCTTCCCGGCCTGCGAGCGGCTCGCGGATGATGCCCGAGAAGAAGCTGGAGGCGGCCGCGTTGGGCGAGCCGGGACGCACGCTGACGGTGGGCAGCCGGATACCGACACCGTCGAGGAACCCGCGGCGGCTGTAGTCGGCCAGCAGGGCCTCTCCGATCAGCTTCTGCGTGCCGTACGACGTGAGCGGCGTGGGGTGGAAATCGTCTGGGATGGGATCGGGAAACGGCGCACCGAACACCGCTATCGACGAGGTGTACACCACGCGGGGCGCGCCCGGTGCCAGTCGCAGGGCGTCGAACAGCTGCCGGGTGCCGTCGAGGTTCACCCGCATGCCCTTGTCGAAGTCGGCCTCCGCCTCCCCGGAGACCACTCCGGCGAGATGGAACACGACATCGGGTCGCAGCGAGACGAGTGCTTCCGCGACCCCGGACCGGGAGAGATCGGCGGCATGGGTTGCGCACAGGCCGGAGTCGACCGGGGCCTCGACCAGGTCGACGAGGTCGATGGCGTCGATGCTCTCGGCCCGCAGACGGCCCCGCTCGACGAGGCGCCGGGTCAGCTTGCGGCCGAGCATGCCCGCTCCGCCGGTGATGAGGATGCGCACAGGCTCTAGCCGCGGCCCACCAGGGGCATGCCGCTGGCCATGACGGTCATGGTGAGGACATTGGTGTCCGCGGGAAGGCTGGCCATGTACGCCACAGCCCGGCCGGCGTCGTCGGGGTCGAAGGTGGGTTCGGGCCGGATGCTGCCGTCGGCCTGGGGCACGCCCTCGTGCATCCGCGCCGTGAGAGCAGTCCGTGCGTTGCCGATGTCGATCTGACCGCAGGTGATGCCGAAGGGCCTGCCGTCGAGCGACAGCGACTTGGTCAGCCCGGTGATCGCGTGCTTGGTGGCCGTGTAGGGCGCGCTGTTCGGCCTGGGCGCCTGGGCCGAGATCGACCCGTTGTTGATGATCCGCCCGCCTGGGGGTTCCTGGGCCTTCATCAACCCGAACGCGTGCCGGGCGCAGAGGAACGAGCCGGTCAGGTTCACGTCCACCACGCGCTGCCAGTCCCCGACCCCGAGCTCGTCGATCGGCACCGGCGGCGCGACCGTTCCCGCGTTGTTGAACAGCAGGTCGAGGCGGCCGTGGTCGGCGCGCACCTGATCGAACAGGGCCGCCACGGCGGCCGGGTCGCTGACGTCGGCGGCGACCGCTGAACCCGACCCGCCGGCACGATCGCACTCCTCGGCGGTCTCGGACAGCAGGTGCGCCCGCCTGCCGACGGCGATCACGTGCCAGCCGTCGCGGGCCAGGGCCAGCGCGGCCGCCTTCCCCAGCCCGGTGCCCGCTCCGGTCACCATTGCGATCCGGCGATCCTGCATCGTCCTATCCTCGCAGCGCGCGCACCGGACGCGCCACAGCACCGGCAAGCAGATGCCGCAGGCAGCGGAGCGGGGAGCGCGGCAGCCGCCACAGCACCGGCAAGCCAAGGGGCTCGACCCCCGCCGAGTAGCCTGACCCCCATGGGCTCCGCTCCCGATCCACCGAGACACGAAGGAGCCGGTGTGTCCCTTCCCGCCGCCGGCGGCGACCGCGAGCTCCGATCGTCGGCTTGGTTCGGGGTCGGAGGCGACCTGAACCTGTCGGCGCTGTACCTGGAGCGCTACCTGAACTACGGGCTCACCCGCGAAGAGCTGCAGTCCGACAAGCCCAAGATCGGGATCGCCCAGACCGGCTCCGACCTGTCGCCGTGCAACCGGCACCACCTGGAACTGGCCAAGCGGGTGCGCGAGGGGATCCACGAGGCCGGCGGGATCGCGTTCGAGTTCGGGATGCACCCCATCCAGGAGACCGCCAAGCGACCCACGGCAGCGCTGGACCGCAACCTGGCCTACCTCGGACTGGTAGAGGTGCTGCAGGGCTATCCCCTCGACGGGGTGGTACTCACCATCGGCTGCGACAAGACCACTCCGGCGTGCCTGATGGCCGCAGCGACCGTGAATCTGCCGGCCATCGCGCTGTCGGTGGGCCCGATGCTCAACGGCTGGCACGAGGGCCGCCGAACCGGCTCGGGCACCATCGTCTGGGAGGCTCGCAGGCTCTACGCCGCCGGCGAGATCGACGAGGCCGGGTTCGTCGACCTGGTGGCTTCGTCGGCGCCCTCGGCGGGCTACTGCTCCACGATGGGAACCGCCACCACGATGAACTCCCTGGCCGAGGCGCTGGGCATGCAGTTGCCCGGCTCGGCGGCGATACCCGCGCCGTACCGGGAGCGGGCCCAGATGGCGTACCGCACCGGCCGGCGAATCGTCGAGATGGTGCGCGAGGACTTGCGCCCCTCCGACATCATGACCCGGGAGGCGTTCGAGAACGCCATCGTCGTGAACTCCGCCATCGGCGGGTCCACCAACGCTCCGATCCATCTCAACGCCATCGCCGCGCATCTCGGCGTGCCCCTCGACAACGACGACTGGCAGAAGTACGGCCTGGCCGTGCCGCTGCTGGTGAACCTGATGCCGGCCGGGGAGTACCTGGGGGAGGACTACCACCACGCGGGCGGGGTGCCCGCGGTGGTGGGCGAGCTGATGCGGTGCGGGCTGTTGCCCCATCCCGACGCCCTCACCGCCAATGGCCTCAGCATCGGCGAGAACTGCGCCGCAGCGCGGATCGCGGATCCCGATGTGATCCGCAGCGTCGACGAGCCGGTCGTGGCCGATGCCGGCTTCGTGCACCTGTCGGGCAACCTGTTCGACAGCGCCATCATGAAGACGAGCGTCATCTCTGACGAGTTCCGCCGGCGCTACCTGTCGGATCCCGACGCTCCGGACGCGTTCGAGGGCCGGGCCATCGTGTTCGACGGCCCCGAGGACTACCGCGCCCGGATCGAGGACCCCGATCTGGACGTCGACGAGGACTGCATGCTGATCGTGCGCGGCGCAGGCCCGGTGGGATTCCCGGGCGCGGCCGAGGGGGTGAACATGCAGCCCCCCGCCGCGCTGCTCGTCCGGGGGGTGCACTCGCTGCCGTGCATCGGCGACGGCCGACAGTCGGGGACCTCGGCCTCGCCGTCGGTCCTCAACGCCAGCCCCGAGGCCGCGTCCGGCGGCGGACTGGCGCTGTTGCGAACCGGTGACCGGATCCGCATCGATCTGCGACGCGGCCGCGCCGACATGCTCGTCGACGACGCTGAACTCGAGCAGCGGCGGGCCGAACTCGAGGCGGCCGGCGGCTACCCGGTCCCGGAGTCTCAGACCCCCTGGCAGGAGATCCAGCGCTCGATGGTCACCCAGTTGGACGAGGGCATGGTTCTGCGGCCTGCGCTGAAGTACAGGGACACCTCCCGCACCCACGGCATCCCGCGCCACAACCACTAGGGGAGACTCAACGCCGTGCCATTAGTACGATCCTGAAATAGGTTTCCGTGCGATTGTTTCGAGTGAGAGCTACACATCTGGCGGACGGGCTGGTGCAACAGACTACGCCGATTATAGCGCTGACAGCTATATCACTCGACGATATGGGCCTTTCTGCATTTGTCGGCAACGGCAGGCGGATAGGGTTATCGTCCTGCGTACAATGGAAGCGTTGACCTGCATCTATCGTGTTATGGAAGCCAAGGATACGTGTGAAATGATCGACACTGGAGTGGACATAGATTCTGTTGTACAGAGTGACATAGGCGCGGCAATTGCCGTGCTATTGTCTTATCATCAGGGAGGCTTGTGACCAGTACCGTGCCCTCGAAACACCGTCTAGCGATTCCCGACGAGGCCCTCTCGGACCGGACAGCCCAGGCGGCGGACACCCTTGAGCAGTTCTTGGATCGGCATCCGGAGGCATCTGCCGCGTCGCTGTCGATGCGCCTGGGTGAGGACGAAACGGCCTTGGACGTGCCTGTCGACGTCCTGCGGCTCCTCGCCCGCATGCTGGCGGAGACCGCAAGCGGCAACGCGGTGGCGGTCTCGCCGGTCGACGCGGAGCTGACGACTCAGCAGGCCGCTGACCTGCTCAACGTATCGCGACCGTATCTCGTCAAACTGCTGGACGAGCGCAGAATGCCGTTCCGTCGTGTCGGCAATCGGCGCAGGATCCTTCTCGTGGACGTCATGGCCTTCAAGCACGACGACGAGTCCGAGCGTCGCGCCATCGCAGCCGAGTTGAGTGCCAAGACGGAGGAGACGGAATAGGACGCCGGGTTGCCCAGTCCTGTCAGACTCGTATCTGTAGCGTCAATAGGCGCACAAGTAGTCGCAACACGAGAACTACAACCATTCGCAGTGTCGAGGCGGTCGTCTCTGTTGCCTACGGGTTGTCGGTTGCGTCGATTACTCGGGTGTCACATATGCGGCCGTGAGTCCTCCGTCGACCAGCAGGTTGGCGCCTGTCATGTAGGAGGACTCGTCAGACGCGAGGAACAGGGCGGCTGCGGCCATCTCCGCGGCCTCACCGAAGCGTCCCATCGGCACATGCACGAGTCGGCGCTGCCGCTTCTCGTCGGTGTCGAGGTAGGACATCAGCAACTCCGTGCGGAGCGGGCCCGGGGACAGAGCATTGACCCGTATGTTCTCGCGGGCATGGATGACCGCCAGCTCGCGTGTCATCGCCAACACCGCTCCCTTGGACGCGGTATAGGCGATCTGGGGCGTGGCGGCGCCCACGGACGCCACGAAGGACGCGGTGTTGATGACGGATCCCGCGCCCGCCCTGCGCATGGCCGGTATCTGGTGGCGGCATCCGTAGAGCACGCCCTTGAGGTTCACCGCCAGGGTCTTGTCGATGGTGTCGGTGGTGGTGGCGACGGCGTCGGCGTCGTCGGCCATCATGATCCCGGCATTGTTGAAGGCGATGTCGAGGCGCCCGTAGGTCGCCTCCGCGGTCTGCACGGCCACGGCGACATCGGCATCGTCGGACACGTCGGCGTGCACTGCGGTGGCCTCGCCCCCGCTCGCTCGGATCAGTTCGACGGTCTCGTGGTTGGCTTCCGCGATGTCCACCGCCACGATCCGTGCGCCCTCCTCGGCGAAGCGCACAGCGGCAGCCCGACCGATGCCGCTGGCCGTGCCCGTGATCAGTGCAACCTTGCCCTCGAGTCTCATGGCCCCTCCTAGTCAACTCGTCAGTGAGCCGCCGTTGATTCCACCACGCGGGCGCCCTGATCGGCGAGGCCCCGGGCGAACCCTGCTCCGATGTTGCGTCCCGCTCCCGTCACCAGGGCTGTGCGTCACTCAAGTCGAACATCTCTCCGCTCCCTTCGGAGCGAGAGTAGGGGATCGGTGCGGGCGAGCGTGCCTGCCGTCACACTGCGCAGGCCGTCCCAGCGCGCAGGGCGGGCGGCTCGGCGGGAGCCGGGCTGGCTAATGCCTTCGAAGGCCGTCCCAGCGTGCAGGGCGGGCGGGTCGCGCCAGTAGCGTCGGTTGGTGCAGAGTCCAGTACGCCTCGTCTACCTGCTGCGGCCCACCGTCAAGGCCGGCATCCTCCTGGCGGTCGGCTTCAGCGTGCTGGCCTTCGTGTCGACACCGTTCTTGATGCCCGAGATCGCTGACCACTACGGGATCAGCCTCGGCGCCGCGTCGCTGATCGGCGTATTCCAGCTGGGCGGGTTCGTCATCGGTTCCTGGGGCGCGGGTCGCTGCCTGCAACCCCGCGACCCGGTGTTCGTGGGATCCCTGGTGGCCGCCTCGGCTGCCAACCTTGCTTCCGCAGCTCTGCCGGCCTTCGCGCTGCTGGTGCCGCTGCGCCTCGTCAACGGGGTGGCGCTGGGCCTTCTGGCCTGGTACGGCTGGGTGCAGGCCTTCGGTGACGATCGTCGCATGGGCGACGTGGCCGTCGCCGGCCCGGTAGTGGGGGTGGTCGCCGCGCCGGCGGTCTCGGCCCTTCTGGAGGCCGGCGGCATGCGGCTCGTGTTCGCCATGCTGGCCACGGTCTCGCTGATCCCGCTCGCGTTCGGTTTCCGCAGCGAGGTGAGAGAGCTTCCCAAGGACCGCGCCCGCCACCGGGCGGTTCCCGCAGCGCGGGTGCTTCTCGGCTGCCTGGGCCTGTTCACCCTGGGCGGCTCGGCGGTGTTCATCTACGCAGTGGTGCTGGGAACCGGCCACCCGGGACTGTCGGTGACGGTGGTCGCGGTGGGATTCAGCCTCAACGCGGTCGTGGCCATTCCAGGCGCCCGGCTGAGGGCCGTCCGGAGGATGCCGAGCCTGTGGATGGCCGCCACCGCGGTCTGCGCGATCGTGGTCGCCACCGCCGACTGGCCGTGGCTCTTCCTCGGCGCCATCGTGGTGTGGGGATTCTTCTTCTGGGCTGCGATACCGGGCGTCTTCGACGTGCTGGCCAGCCGGTCGCGCTATCCCGAGGAGCGGGTGGGCGATGCTCAGGCGCTCATGGCCGCGGGCCGCGCCGGCGGACCGCTGCTGGGCGGGCTGCTCATCGACCACGCCGGAGCCACCGCGCTGGGCATAGTCGGCAGCTCTCTCATGCTCGTCGCCGCGATAGGGGTGTTCGCCATCAGGACCGTCGCCAGGCCCCTTGCCGGCCGCTGATAGTGGCGGCGCCACCATCCGGCAATGACCGCTGAGCCAATCGAACTCTCCACGGTTCTGTGTGCACTTCTCGGCCATATGGACCGGCAACCGCACACAGAACGAGGGCGTCGGGAGCTAGGCGTGCAAGCGGATCTGGCCTGAGCCGTCGGTGACCTGGCCGATGACTGCGGCCTCATGGCCCGAGAGCCGAAGCTCGGTCACCGAGGCCAGGGCTGCGTCCTGGCTGACCATGCCGAGCAGCAGCCCGCCCGATGTCTGGGCGTCTACCAGCATGGTCACCGACTGATCGCTCACATCGCCCGTGCCCAGGTGCGGCGAGACCCATTCCAGGTTGCGCGTCGTCCCGCCGGGCACCATCCCCAGCGCAGCCAACTCCCTGGCTCCCTCGATCAACGGAACCTCACCGGCCGAGATCTCCAGATCCACGCCTGATTCCTGAGCCATGCGCAAGCCGTGGCCCAGCAGGCCGAAGCCGGTCACGTCGGTGGCCGCGGTGGCGCCGTGGCGCATCGCGGCGGCAGCCGCGGCCTCGTTGGACCTGGTCATCTCGACAACAGCCCGATCCACGACGTCGTCCCGGGCCTCGCCGGCCTTGACGGCGGTGGAGATGATCCCGGTGCCCAACGGCTTGGTGAGCACTAGCGCGTTGCCGGGCCGCAGCCCCGAGTTTGTGAGCATGCGTGACGGGTCGACCTCGCCCACGACGGCCATCCCGTACTTGGGCTCGGGGTCGTCCACTGTGTGGCCCCCGCCCACGACGAAACCGCAGGCCCGGGCGGTGTCCTCGCCGCCCGCGAGCACCTCGGTCAGAAGGTCGTTCGAGAGTTCCTCGGAGTTCCAGGCCACGAGGTTCAGCGCCAGCAGGGGCCGGCCGCCCATGGCATAGACGTCCGACACCGAGTTGGTGGCCGCGATCCGACCCCAAGTGCGGGCGTCGTCCACCACCGGGGTGATGAAGTCGGCGGTCAGCACCAGGGCCCGCCCGCGGCCGATTCGCCACACGGCGGCGTCATCGCCGGTGGCCAAGCCCACGAGCAGCTCCGGTGGGGGATCAGGGGTGAGGCCGCGCACAACTTGCGCCAGATCGCTCGGAGCGATCTTGCAGGCTCAACCAGCGCCGTGGCTGAACTCCGTGAGCCTTCGGGCCATCGCGATCACCCCCTTCATGCGGACGTTTGTGCAGCATCCGCAGGATAGGCGGCGAGCCGCGCGGTGCCGGGGACGGCGGCACGGGGCCTCCGGGCGGAAGGGGGGAGGCCGCTAGGGTGCATCCGTGCTCGTCGACCGGAGGCTCCAGACCCGGGCCACGGAGCTGTTCGGCGTGTCGTACCCGATCGTGCAGACCGGCATGGGATGGGTGGCCGGCCCGTCGCTGGTGACCGGCACCGCCGATGCGGGCGGGCTCGGGATCCTGGCCTCGGCCACCATGACCCTCGACGAGATGGACGCGGCCATCGCGGAGGTCCGCTCCCGCACCGACCGGCCCTTCGGGGTGAACCTGCGCCCCGACGCGGCCGACCTGGCCGACCGTGCCGACAGGCTCGCCGCCGCCGGCGTGCAGGTGGCCAGCTTCGCGGGCCCGCCCCCGGCGGAGGTGGTGAAGCGCCTGCGAGACGGCGGCGTGCTGGTGATGCCCACCGTCGGGGCCCGCCGCCACGCCGAGAAGATGGCCGAGCTCGGCGCGGACGTCATCCTGTGCCAGGGCGGCGAGGGCGGCGGCCACACCGGCTCGATTCCCACGTCGCTGCTGCTGCCCCAGGTGGTCGACGCGGTGGACGTGCCAGTGATCGCGGCGGGCGGGTTCCACGACGGGCGCGGCCTGGCTGCAGCCCTGGCCTGGGGCGCGGACGGCGTGGCCATGGGCACCCGCTTCCTGCTGACCGCCGACTCCAGGGTGCCCGATGCGGTGAAGTCGGTGTACCTGGGCACCCCCGTCACAGGCACCGTGGTGTCGAGCAGCATCGACGGCAAGCCCCAGCGGGTGATCCGCACCGGCCTGGTCGACTCGCTGGAGTCGGCCCGGCTCACCCGCCTGGTGAGGGCCGCGGCCAATGCGTGGCGCTTCCGGGGCGTAACCGGCATGTCGATGGCGGCGATGCTGCGCGAGGGGCTGGCCATGCGCCGCGGCCAGCAGCTGACCTGGAGCCAGACAGCCATGGCGGCCAACGCTCCGATGCTCACCAGGGCGACCATGGTGAACGGCGACATCGACGCAGGAATCCTGCCCACCGGCCAGTGCGTGGGAGTGGTGGACGACCTGCCGACGTGCGCGGATCTGATCGAGCGCATCGTGGCCGAGGCGGTCGCCGCGCTGGACCGGGTCGCACCACCCCAACCCCGCTAGCTTCCGGTTCCATGTGCGGTCGCTACGTGTCGGCCACCCCGCCGGACGAACTGGCCAAGTACTTCGGTGCCCTGGCGCCGCCGGCGGAGCACGCTCTGTCGCCCAACCACAATGTGGCCCCGACCCAGACCGTGTACGCGGTGCGGGAGCGGGACGGCGCCCGCAGCCTCGACACACTGCACTGGGGGCTGGTGCCGTTCTGGGCCAAGGATCCCAAGATCGGCAACCGGATGATCAACGCCCGCGCTGAGACCGTCGCCCAGAAGAACTCCTTCCGGGTGCCCTTCTCCCGCCGGCGCTGCATCATCCCCGCCGACGGCTTCTACGAGTGGCAGCGCCTCGATGGCTCCAAGCGCAAGCAGCCGATGTTCATCAGCCGTCCCGACGGGGAGCCGTTCGCGTTCGCGGGCCTGTGGGAGAAGTGGCGCGACGCCAACAACCTCGACGCCGACGGCGAACCCCTGGAGCTGCACTCCTGCACCATCATCACCTGCGAGGCCAACGACGCGATGGCGGAGATCCACGACCGGATGCCGGTGGTGCTGCCACCGGGCTCATGGGACTTCTGGCTGGAGCCGTCCAACACCGACTCCGAGGCTGCGGCCGGCCTGCTGCTGCCGGCCCCTTCGGGCCTGATCCGGATGCACCCCGTGTCCACCGAGGTCAACAACGCCCGCAACAACGGCTCGCACCTCATCGAGCGAGCCGACCCGATCGAGGTCTGACCCCTCTTTCGCCAGAGGGAGACCGAGGGGTCGCCTGAGCAAGGTCAGCCGGACTGGGCGATGTGCTCCCTCAGCCGTGCCGCGATGGCGTCGAGGTCGTCGGGGTCGGGGCTGGTGTCGGCCTGGGCGAAGTCGAGATCGGCCATGGTGGAGATGGGCACCACATGCACGTGGACATGGGGGACCTCGAACCCGGCGACTATCAAGCCGACGCGGTCCGGTGCGAGCCCCGCCGCCTGCTGGGCGGCGGCCACGCCATGGGCCACCGCCATCAGATGGGCAATCGTCTCGGAGTCGAGATCCACCCAGTGGTCGACCTCGACTATCGGCACCACCAGCACGTGGCCCGGGTTGAGGGGTCGCACGTCCATGAAGGCGACGCAGACGTCGTCTCGCCACACGAAGCGGCCGGGTATCTCTCCGTCGATGATCCGGGTGAAGATTGATGGCATCGGCTGATCGTAGGCTGAAGGGCCATGGCAGCGCCGAGAACCGGCGAGGACCGGATCCTCACCGTCCCCAACCTGATATCGGCCGCCCGGCTGGCCTGCGTCCCGTTGTTCCTGTGGCTGCTGTTCGGCGCCGAGGACCGCTGGGCCGCGGCCCTGCTTTGGGGCGCCCTGGGAGCCACCGACTGGGTCGACGGCTGGTGGGCCCGGCGATTCGACTCGGTCAGCAAGGTCGGCAAGCTGCTCGATCCGATCACCGACCGGGCCGTGCTGCTGGCCGGAGTCCTGGCGGTCGGCTTCGACGGCTCCGTTCCGTGGTGGCTGGTGGTGCTCACGCTCGCCCGGGAGGGCATCGTGGCCATTGTGGGGCTGGTGCTGCTGTCGCTGGGGGCCAAGCCGATAGACGTGACCTGGTGGGGCAAGTGCGCCACCTTCGGCCTCTACTTCTG
>JAPOQG010000084.1 GCA_026710865.1 Acidimicrobiaceae bacterium | reverse complement strand
GCGGTCGGCGCGGCGGCTCATCGCCAGCCCCCGCTGCGGGCGATGGCGCGGGCGGGCAGCAGAACCCGGGCACTGAGCGCCGCGACCACGGTGGACCCGCCCAGAAGCAGCATGGCGCCGCCCGGTCCGGCCAGCCACGTCCCCACGTCGTCGGCGCTCCAGGACGCGCCGGCTATCAGTCCCGCACCGAGCACGACAACGAGCGCGAGGGTGGGCATGGTGGCCGCGACCCGTGCGTGGAACATCCGGGCCGTGGCCGCAGCCTGCGATGCCTCCTGCTCGAGCACCTCCACGGTCTCGGCCCACCGGCCGCCGCCCTCGGCGGAGATGGCGATCAGATCGGCCAGGGAGCGGGCCGCCGAAGACGGGACGCGCGCCGCGAACCGCTCGGCGGCGGCCTCGACCCCGACCGCCTCGCAGTCGGCGGCCAGCGCCCTCGCGGCCCTGCCGATCGAGCCGCTGACCAGTGGCGCAGCCCGCTCGACGGCGTCGGTGACGGTGACTGCGACCGCGGCCTGGTTGGCGAGCACGCCGGCGAGGCGGGCAACACCCTCTGCTGTGGAGTTCCAGCGCCTCGAGGCCAGCAGAACCTTGACAGCCGCGGCGCACACCACCGCGCTGATCGCCGCGGCGGCGGCATGGCCCGCCGCGAGGCCCGCGGCCACCGCGAGGGTGGCGGCCACGGTCCCGCCCACCGCCTCGAAGGGGATGCGCATGCGGCGGTGCCGGCCCGTCCTGACCCGCATTGACCAGCGCGTCCCGGATGCAGGCCACAGCAGCACCCCGATGGCCAGCGCTCCGCCGGCGATGATGATCCATCCGCCGGCGCTCACCGGACACGCTCGCCGAGGTGGTCGCCGGCCTGGCCGCTGCCGTTGCCGGCCGCGAGGCTGTGGCTGGCTGTTAGGTGGTCGCCGGCCTGGCCGCTGCCGATGCTCGCCGCCAGGCGGTCGTCCGCGGTCGACTGCCGGGAGGGGACCTGAGACGCCTCCACGCCTGCGGCAACCTGGCCGCCGGAGACTCCCGCGGCGCGATAGATCTCGGCTATGCGTCCCTCCGGGACCGCAACGGGAACCGCCCAGCGCTCTCCGGGCATCAGCCGCCACAGGCCGCGGGTCCTGACCGCGCCTTCGGCGGACATGCCGGTGATCTGGGTCACGTCTGCTATGACCCGCTCACCGGCGTGGTTGCGGCCCATCCACACCAGCAGGTGCACGGCGATCGCGATCGAACGCCGGGCCAGACCCTCGTCGGCACCCTCCGAAGTGGCATAGGCGGTGAGCTTCTCGAGCACACCCTCACCGGGAGGGGAGTGCAGCGTGACCAGGCACCCGTCGAGACCCGACGACATGGCGTCGAGCAGGGCCATGGTGCCCTCACCGCGAACCTCGCCCACCACCAGCTTCGAGCTGTTGGCCCTCTTGGCGTCGCGCACGTGGTCGGCCATCGAGTGCTTGCCCACGCCGTCGTTGTTGGCGTCACGGGTGAGGCGCTCGTAGGCGTTGGGGTGGATGCCGTACTCGCGCAGGCGCAGTTCGGGCGTGTCCTCGATGGTGTCGATGCGCTCGTCGGGGGGAACCTGGGCCAGCAGCGCCTGGCACAGAGTGGTCTTGCCGCCGCCCATGGCTGCGGCCACCACCACGTTGGCCCGGACCTTGCCGGCGGTCGCCTCCACCAGCACCGCAGCCAGCTCCTGGCTGCACAGTCCCAGGTCGGCCAGCGTCCGCCCACCGGCCATGTTGGAGCGCAGCACCAGAGTGGGCGGCGAGCACACGAACGCTTCGGCGTGCAGCCGCCAGCTGCCGCCGATGCGGGTGTCGAGTCGGGGGTCCAGTTCGTCGAATCGTTGGGGTCGCCCGCCCGAGTAGGCCGCGAGGAAGCGGCATGCGGCCACCAGCTCGTCGTCGGAGCCGAACGGCGACGAGCGGCTCTCGCGGCTTCCGTCGGAGAACTCGACCACCATCGACTCGCCGCCCCGGATCTGGAACTCCTCCACCCCGCCCTCGTCCAGAAGGCCGCGCAGGCGATGGGCGGCCGCCGCGGCCGCGGACTCGCGCCGCACCGCCGCGTCGGCGCCGTCCATGCGCTGAGGCGCTGCGGCCAGCGAGCCCAGCGAGCGGCCCAGGCGGTGCAGCCTCCTCTCGGACCGTCTGCTCGGCAGGGGCGGTATCGCCCGAACCACCTGGACTCCGGCCAGCACCCGCAACTCGGAGGCGTCGACGTCGTGGTGAGATATGACGACCAGCGCGATGGGCACCTTCGACGCCGACCCCGCGTTCAGGCCCAGCCGGCTGCGCAGACCCCGTCCCGAGCCGCCGGTCACCCACACCACCCCCGCGGCGGCGGCCGCCGCGGCCCGCAGCACCGTCTCGCTCTCGGCCGGATCGACCGCGGCCACCGCCGCTCTGTCCGGTGCGGCGGCCAGGGCCGGGTCCGCCAGCGACCCGCCCACCACCGCGTCGGGCGCCGAGGCCCGGACACCTTCGATGACGGTGCGGACGGTCCAGTCCGCAACGTGGACATCAAGATCGCGGTCGGCTGAGACCATCAACACTCGCATCACCCCCCGAGGTGGACGACCGTGTACGCGGCTGCGTCGGAGCATCCCGGCCAGCCCGCGGCCGGTGACTCCCATACCCACCACACCGCCGGGCCCAGCCGCGCGGCCAGCTCCGGCCCGGCCTCCACGACGACGGTGCCCTCACCGGCGGCCAGGATGGGCATGACCGCGGCGGCGCACCCTCCCGGCTCAGCCGCGAGCACCGCGGTCGCCCCGGCCACAGGACCCGGATCGGGCCACAGCGACGGGTCGACCGACACCGCCATCAGCGCCGCCGACGGCTCCGCCGCGGAAGCGGTGCCGGGATCGGTCAGCAGGGCCTCCGACAGCACCGTCCCGGCGGGCACCGCCACCGCCGGGACCCGCCCGGCAAGCTCCTCGGGGGTGACGAACAGCGCGGCGGCCTTCTCGGGCATCTCGACGGTCACGAACCGGCCGGGCTCGCGGCGTGCCGCCCAGTCCTCGGCGGTCGCCACGACCTGCACCGCAGGCTCGGACGGCTCGGAACGCCCGAACAGCCACACCGACACCGCCACCGCCACGACGATCAGTGCCGCGGCCCCGTACCTCCGGGCCTGACTCGACAAGGGGGCAGCGTTCGCGGCCATCGACGGCTCCTAGGCGGTCCGCGCCGGACCGGCCGCAGCACTGCACCGGCGATGGGCCCCGGCCCCCACTGTCGACGGAGCGGATGAGACGGATCTGATAGGCAGTGCGAGGGACTGAAAAATCATGGGAGAGCATTTAATTCCAAACTCTCCAGGATTGCAACCCCCTTTAGCTAATTTTCATGAATTCACACTGTTGTACACTCCAGAAACGGGCGGCTGGGACCGGTCAGGAAGCGGCGCTCGCCATTGGTCCGCAGCGGCTGGGTGGTAGCTTCGGCCCGGTGAGGGCATGCCTGCCATGCCGATCGACGGCGCCTGTTCGAGCGGGGAGACTGTGGCCATCCAGCCGTCAGTGAACGGAACGCCGCCGGGCTCGTCGCGACCGCCGGGCATGAAGGCGGAACCCGATGAGAAGTCGGCCGGGGCGGAGGCGGTCGACCGCCATGCCGGCCTGGAATCGGTCATGGCCCGGTCCGGCGGTGAGAACTTCCCGGTCGCGCTGCGGCTGCTGCCCCGGGCTGTGCGGGACCATCTGCGGGCCGTCTACGGCTACGCCCGGCTCGTCGACAACCTAGGCGACGAGTACCCCGGCGACCGTCACGCCGCCCTCGACTGGGTCGAGGACCAACTCGACCGGCTCTTCGCCGGAACCCCGCGCCACGAGGCCTTCGTCCAGCTGGCACCGACGGTGCAGCGCTTCGGGCTGGCCCGCGAGCCCTTCGATCAGCTGCTGGCCGCCAACCGGCTCGACCAGCACAAGTCCCGCTACGAGGACTTCGACGAGCTGATGGGGTACTGCGAGCTGTCGGCCAACCCCGTCGGGCACCTGGTGCTGGCCGTCTTCGAGGCGTCCACCCCCGAGCGCGTGGCCGCCTCCGACGACGTGTGCAGCGGCCTGCAGGTGCTGGAGCACCTCCAGGACATCGCCGAGGACGCCGCCGCAGGCCGCGTCTACCTGCCCGCCGACGACATGGAGCACTTCGGGGTCACCGCCGACGACCTGCGGGCCCCCGAGGCCGCCGCGAGCCTCCGAGGCCTGGTCGCCTACGAGGCCGGCCGGGCCCGGGCCATGCTCGAGCGGGGCAGACCGCTGGTGGCGTCGCTGCGCGGATCGGCCCGCCTGGCCGTGGCCGGGTTCGTGGCCGGCGGGCTCGCCAACCTCGACGCTCTCGGGGCCGCCGGCTTCGACGTGCTGGGCCGGACCCCCAAGGCCGGCCCGGCGAGGGTGCTGGGCCGCCTGGCCGGCGTGTACGTGCCAAGAGGCCGAGCGAGTAGGCAAGCGAACCTGGTCCAAACGGGCGAGGCCGTGGCCCGAGCGGCCCGTGAGCGCAGCGAACAAGAGCGGGAGTCACACCGTCGTGACGTATAGGGCTTCCCACCTATCCGCGCTTGCAGCGAGCCTGGTCCGGCGCGGGGCGGGCCCGGCGTGATCGACGCCGAGGCGGCCTACCGCCGCTGCGAGGAGATCACCTTGTCGGAGGCCCGCAACTTCGCGTACGGCATCCGCCTGCTGCCGCCCCCCAAGCGCAGAGCCATGGCCGCGCTGTACGCCATGGCCCGCCGCATCGACGACGTCGGCGACGGCGACTGGCCCACCGAACGCAAGCTCGCCGCGCTGGGCGACCTCCACTCGGCGATCGAGGCCCTCGAAGCGGGCCGGGTGGCCGAGCCCGACGACCCGGTGCTGGCCGCGGTGGCCCACGCCGCCTCGGACTATCCGATTCCGGTGGCCGCCCTGCACGAGATCGTCGAGGGCTGCGAGCTGGACGTGCGGGGCGAGACCTACGCCACCATGGACGACACCGTGCGCTACTGCCGCCTGGTGGCCGGCTCGGTGGGGCGCCTGTCCCTGGGCGTCTTCGGAACCACGACGCCGAGACGTCCCGGCGGCGGCGGATCCGGGTCACAGCCCGAGCGGCCGGCCGGAGAGCTCGCCGACGACCTGGGCGTGGCCCTGCAGCTCACCAACATGCTGCGCGACATCGCGGAGGATCACCGGATGGGGCGCATCTACCTGCCCGAACAGGAACGTGAGAGGTTCGGGATCGCGCCGGGCCAGTGGGCGCCGACGGAGAGCGTCGCCGAGCTGGTGCAGTTCGTGGCCGGCCAGGCGGTGGTGTGGTTCGAGCGGGGCCTGGTGCTGCTGGAGCACCTCGACCATCGCAGCCGGGCCTGCACCTCGGCCATGGCCGGCATCTACCGGCGCCTGCTGGCCCGCATCCTGGCTCAGCCCGCTGCTCCGCTGGAGCGGCGCGTCAGCGTGCCCGCCTGGGAGAAGGGCCTCGTCGCCGCCCGCAGCCTCAGCGGTCTGCGGCCGTGAGTTCGGGCCGCCGGCCGCGGGTGGTGGTAGTCGGGGGCGGCCTGGCCGGGCTGTCCGCCGGGCTGGAGGCAGCCGACCGCGGCGCCGAGGTGACGCTGCTCGAGCGCCGCCCCCGTCTCGGCGGCGCCACCTGGTCCTTCGAGCGCAACGGCGTGTGGTTCGACAACGGCCAGCACGTCTTCATGCGGTGCTGCACCGCCTACCGGGCCTTCCTGGAGCGCATCGGATCAGCCGGCGGCGTGTTCATGCAGAGCCGCCTGGACGTACCGGTGCTGGCGCCCGGCGGGCCGGTCGGGTCCATCAGGCGCACGCCCGGCCCCGCCCCGCTGCATCTGGCCCCGGCCCTGTTGACCTATCCCCACCTGAGCCTGCGCCAGCGGATGGCCGTGCTGCGGGCCGGCCTGGCCATGCGGCGGCTCGACCCCGACGACCCGTCCCTCGACGACACCGCCTTCGGCGACTGGCTGTCGGCCCACGGTCAGGACCGGGCAGCCACCGAGACGTTCTGGAACCTGATCGTGCTGCCGACCGTCAACGTCGGCGCGGCCGACGCCTCGCTCAAGCTGGCCGCCAAGGTGTTCGTGACCGGACTCCTCACCGAGGCCGACGCGGCCGACATGGGCTGGGCCCGGGCGCCGCTGTCGGCCCTGCACTCCGACGCGGCCCGGCGGGCCCTGGAGGCCGCCGGCGGCAAGGTGTCGGCCCGCGTCCCGGTGACGGCGGTGCGGCCCGGCGCGTCCGGAGGCCTGGAGGTCCGCGCCGACGGGCAGGTCCTGGCGGCCGACTCCGTGGTGGTGGCCGTGCCCCACAACGCGGTCGGGGCGCTGCTGCCGCCGGGCACGGTCGCGTTCCAGGACCGCCTCGACGAGTTGGGCACCTCGCCCATCGTCAACGTCCATCTGGTGTATGACCGGCCGGTCACGGACCTGGCCCTCTTCGCCGGCGTCGGCACCGACGCGCAGTTCGTGTTCGACCGCACCGAGGGCGCCGGACTCGACGACGGCCGCCAGTGCCTGGCCGTGTCGCTGTCGGCCGCCGAGGCCTACATCGGCCGCCCCGCCGCCGACCTGGTCTCGCACTTCACGGCCGAGCTGGCCCGCCTGCTCCCCGCCGCGGCCGGCGCCACCGTCACCGAGTCGATCGTCACCCGCGAGCACTCGGCCACCTTCCTGGGGGCGCCTGGCACCGACAGCCTCCGTCCCGGCGCCGAGTGCAGCCTGCCGGGCGTGTACCTGGCCGGTGCCTGGTCGGACACGGGCTGGCCGGCCACGATGGAGGGAGCGGTCCGCAGCGGCACCGGGGCCGGACGCCTGGCGGTGCGGCACGCGTCGGGATCGGCGGGCCGCCGCGCCGGCGCCTCGGATGGCTCGGCCGCTTGAGAACTTGCGCGGCGCGGGTGCGAGACGCGCCCCGCGACACCCGCTAAGGTTCAGGACATGACAGCCCCCCATGGTCACTCTGCGGGAGGAGGCTCGGCGGGACGGGCGATTCTGCTTGTAGCCGTCGCGATTGCACTGGGAGCGTTCCTGCTCGCCCGCGGTTTCGACGGATCCGACGGCACCGCCGCCGACGCCGACCCGGACAACACCGAGCAGCCTGCCCCTGCCAATGGTGAGAACGGCAACGGGGACCCGGCGGACCCCGAGACGCCGACGTCCACGACGACCACCACAACGACCACGACCGTTCCCCCGATCGTCACCCGCCCGCCGGGAGAGGTGAAGGTGGCCGTGGCCAACGGCACCGGCGACAGGGGTCGAGCCGGCCGGACGGCAGGCACTCTCAATGCGAGCGGGTATGTGACCGCGGCCAAGAACACCGAGCAGGACCGGGTCGGCGAGTCGGTCGTCTACTACCGGCCCGGTTACGGCGACGACGCCAAGGCCGTCGCCTCCGCCCTGGGGGCTCCCCCGGACCGTCTGACTTCCGCGCCGACGACCATCATGACGCTGATCCGCAACCCGGAGACGCCCCCGGACCTCGAGACGTTCCACATCTTCGTGGTCATCGGCACCGATAACGCGATCCTGGACCCCGATCCGGTCGCCAACTGAGCGCGAGCGCACGCCCCCTACAGGATCAACAATCATCCGCCGCGATGGCCGCCGGCCGAGGGGCCGGGCGGGGCGTGGCCCGAGCGGGGTTCTGCCAGCCCCGCGGTGACGAGAGAATGCCGGATATGCGAGTGCTGGCCGCGCCCGACAAGTTCCGGGGGACCGCCTCGGCCGCCGAGATAGCCGGGGCGGTCGCCGAGGCTGCCGCCGCCGTGCCGGCGTCCTGTGACACCGCGCCTATGGCCGACGGGGGCGAGGGGACCCTGGACGCGCTGGGCGGCCCCAACCGGACGTCGGTGGTGACCGGGCCGCTGGGCGAGCCCGTCGACGCGCCCTGGCGGCTCAGCCGAGGTGTCGCCGTCATCGAGATGGCGCTCGCCTCGGGTCTGGCCCTGGCGGGCGGCGCGACCGGCAACGACCCGGTCAACGCCACCACGGCCGGCACCGGCGAGCTGATCGCCGAGGCGGTCGGGGCCGGCGCCCGCCGCGTGCTGGTGGCTGTGGGCGGCTCGGCCACCACCGACGGCGGCCTCGGGGCGGTGCGGGCCCTGCCGTCGCCGGCCCGGATGTCGGGTGTGGAGATGATCGTGGCCTGCGACGTGCGCACCGCCTTCATGGACGCCGCCGCCGTCTTCGGCCCGCAGAAGGGCGCCTCGCCCGCGCAGGTCGAGCTGTTGGCGCGCCGCCTGAGGGCACTGACCGAGTTGTATGAGCGCGACTTCGGGGTCGAAGTGGCCGCGATGCCGCGAGCGGGCGCGGCCGGGGGCCTGGCGGGCGGACTGGCCGCCCGCGGCGCCGGCCTGGTCGACGGCTTCGAGGTGGTAGCCGACGAGATCGGCCTGCGGGAACGCATCTCGGACGCCGACGTGGCCGTCACCGGCGAGGGCCGCTACGACGCCACGTCCCTGGAGGGCAAGGTGGTCTCCGGAGTGGCTGAGCTGGCGGCCCAGTCGGGCACGAGGGTGCTGGCGGTGGTGGGAAGCCGCGATCCGTCGGCGCCGGCGCCCGACGGCATGGAGATAGTCGACCTGACCGGCCGGTTCGGCTCGCGGCGGGCCCTCGCCGACCCCTGCGGCTGTGTGAGGGAGGCCGTCGAGGATGTCCTCCGGGCCGGCGTCTAGCGGCGCTGCCTGCCGGTCAGGACCCAGAAGGCCAGGCCAACGAACACCACCAGGATCATCAGCAGGGTGATCAGCACGGCGAAGATGGAGACGACCCACTTCACGACGGTGACCGCTCCCACCACGGTCAGCGCGCCCAGGATGAGCTGGCCCGGCCAGGGCAGGCGGCCCAGCCTCTCCACCACTCCGCCCGGCTCCTTCTCCATCGGTGATCCCACAAGCCGATCCTATCGCCGGGCCTATACCATGGGCCCGGTCGGTTAGCCCGTCAGCGGGTCCCAGCGAAGGAGCGAGATGGCCGTCACTGTCCGAGTGCCCACCACGCTAAGAACCCTCACCGCCGGAGCGTCGGAGGTGGCCGTGGACGGCGCCACCCTCGCGGAGGTGCTCGAATCGCTGGAGTCGTCCCATCCGGGGTTCAGGGACAAGATCCTCGACGAGTCGGGCGATCTGCGCCGGTTCGTCAACGTGTTCGTCAGCGACGACGACGTTCGTTTCCTGGACGGGCTCGGCACCACCGTCGACGACGGCGCCACCGTGAGCATCGTCCCCGCCGTGGCCGGGGGAAGCACCTAGCCCAGCCCCTGCTCGATCCCGGCCTCCTGCGGGATCCGGCGCGCCATATTCCTGGCCGGCGGGTTGTCATCGCGGGGTTGCGCCGGTTGACTTGGCACTCGCGGCACGCGAGTGCCAACCCAGGCAAACCAAGAGACTGCCGGCCCCTGTGAGGGCCGTTCCGGAGGTTCACAAATGGCCAAGACGATCCAGTTCGACGAGCAGGCTCGCCGGGCTCTCGAGCGGGGCATGAACCAGCTCGCCGACGCCGTGCGGGTAACGCTGGGCCCCAAGGGCCGCAACGTCGTGCTCGACAAGAAGTGGGGCGCCCCCACGATCACCAACGACGGCGTGTCGATCGCCAAGGAGATCGAGTTGGAGGACCCCTACGAGAAGATCGGCGCCGAGCTGGTCAAGGAGGTCGCCAAGAAGACCGACGACGTCGCCGGCGACGGCACCACCACCGCCACCGTCCTGGCGTGGTCGATGGTGCGCGAGGGCCTGCGCAACGTGGCCGCGGGCGCCAACCCGATGTCGCTCAAGCGGGGCATCGAGGCCGCCGTCGACGCGGCCGTGGATTCCATCCAGGACAACAGCCACGACGTGTCCTCCGACAAGGCCCAGATCGCCAACGTGGCCGCCATCTCGGCCGCCGATCCCGAGATCGGCTCCACCATCTCCGACGCCATCGACAAGGTCGGCAAGGACGGCGTGATCACCGTCGAGGAGGGCCAGACCTTCGGACTGGAGATGGAGACCGTCGAGGGCATGCGTTTCGACAAGGGCTACATCTCCCCCTACTTCGTGACCGACCCCGAGCGCATGGAGTCGGTCCTCGACAACCCGTACCTGCTGCTGGTCGGCTCGAAGATCTCCAACGTGCGCGACCTCGTGCCCGTGCTCGAGAAGGTCATGCAGGGCGGCAAGCCGCTGCTGATCATCGCTGAGGACGTCGAGGGCGAGGCTCTGGCCACCCTGGTGGTCAACAAGATCCGCGGCACGTTCACCTCGGTGGCCGTGAAGGCCCCCGGCTTCGGCGACCGCCGCAAGGCGATGCTGCAGGACATGGCCATCCTCACCGGCGGCCAGGTCATCAGCGAGGAGGTCGGCCTCAAGCTCGACAGCGTCGGCGTCGACATGCTGGGCCAGGCCCGCAAGGTGATCGTCACCAAGGACGAGACCACCATCGTCGAGGGCGCCGGAGACAGCTCCGATGTGGCCGGACGCATCAACCAGATCAAGGGCGAGATCGAGAACACCGACTCCGACTACGACCGCGAGAAGCTCCAGGAGCGCCTGGCCAAGCTCTCCGGCGGCGTGGCCGTGCTGAAGGTGGGCGCCGCCACCGAGGTGGAGCTCAAGGAGAAGAAGCACCGCATCGAGGACGCGGTCAGCACCACCAAGGCGGCCATCGAGGAGGGTGTCGTCGCCGGCGGCGGCGTGACCCTGCTCCGGGCCGTGGACGCAGTGGACGCCGCGGCCGACGGGCTCGGCGACGCCGACGAGAGGACCGGGGCCCGCATCGTCGCCAAGGCGCTGGTCGCCCCGCTCACCCAGATCGCGGTGAACGCCGGCCTCGAGGGCGGCGTGGTGGTCGAGAGGGTCCGCAACCTGAGCGGCTCCGAGGGTCTCAACGCCGCCACCGGCGAGTACGAGGACCTGATCGCGGCCGGGATCATCGAC
Organism: Acidimicrobiaceae bacterium; assembly: GCA_026710865.1. Taxonomy (GTDB): domain Bacteria; phylum Actinomycetota; class Acidimicrobiia; order Acidimicrobiales; family Aldehydirespiratoraceae; genus Aldehydirespirator. Next base: position 12,027 of record JAPOQG010000084.1, on the reverse strand, counting down.
GCGGCCAAGGTCACCCGCTCGGCCCTGCAGAACGCCGGCTCGATCGCGGGGCTGTTCCTCACCACCGAGGCGGTGATCGCCGAGGCTCCCGAGGACTCTCCCGGAGCGGGCGGCGGCATGCCCGACATGGACTTCTAGCCGCTGCTTCGCTCTCTCCAGTTGTAGAGCGGTTCCGGCACGGCAGTGTCGGGGTTGCATCGCTCGACGCGCCGGGTATAGTTGCAATCTCCTGCCATTTCGATGGCTTGGAAGTATTGCCGCCCGGCGCGTCGGCGTAACTGCCGTCGCGGCCCCGGTGGCCGCCGCTATCGCCGCCGCCTTGCCGGCCTGCACCATCCGGCTGTCATCGTGATGGCCCGGGGCGTGTTGCCGCCCGGCGCGTCGGCGTAGCTGCCTCCGCGGCTGCGGTGGCCTCGGCCGTCGCGGCTGTGTTTCCGGCCTCAGGTTCTACACCATCGTTGGCTCAACGGTGGACGCTGCCGTAGGCGCACCGTCCAGGAGCCTCAAGCGATTGCGGCTCGGCTGCGCGGCGCCGGTCCGGGCGCGGCCGCCATAGGGCCCAGCGGCCCGGCCGCGAACGGTTGGCCGACGACCGGCGGACCAGCAGCCCAAGCAACCAAGGAGCGATCCGATCACCACCCAGACCCCTTCACCAACCCAGACCCCACCCCGACGCCGTGTCTGGCTTGCGGTGGTCGTCGCGGTACTCGTGGCCGCCGGCTGCGCGAACGACGGCTCAGACACGGCAGACGGCGATGCCGCTCGGCTCGCTCCCACCACCAGCCAGCCCGAGCTGTTGCCACCGCTGGACACCGCCGCGGCGCAACCGGCCGACGCCGGGACCCAGAGCGAAGCGCACGAATCGGGCAACGACGTCGCCGAGGCCCAGTCCGTCGGGCGTCCCGGTCTGATCTGCATAGGCGACACCTGTGTCGAGATGCCCGAGGACGGCTGGCCCATCTTCCCCGACGAGGTCGAACACCCGGCCCATCCCGACCCCCATATCCATCCGGAGCGGGAACCCGAGCCCAAGCCGGAGCCCCAACCCGACCCCCATACCCATCCCGAGTCCAGACCCGATCCGGAGCCCGAGTCCAAACCTCTGCCCGAGCCGGGATCTGGGCCGGAGTCAGAGCCTCAGTCCGAGCGAGGTCCTGGGCCGGGGTCAGAGCCTCTGCCCGGGCCGGGATCTGGGCCGGGTTCTGAGCCTCTGCCCGAGCGAGGTCCAGAGCCCGGATCTGAGCTGTCTCCAGAGCCCGGTCCGGAGCCGGGGTCCGAGCCCAGCCCAGAGCCGGAGTTGAAGCCGCTGCCGCCGAGGCCCGAGGATGTGTGCCCGGAGGGCCGGACGCTGGCGTCGCACCAGCGCGAGGACTATGCGACCTGGTACTGCCAGGCGACGATCCCCGAACCGGCCGGCGACCCGATCCCGTGGCCCGAGCCCGACACCGAGCACCCGTCCTATCAGAAGTTCCGGACCAGCTGGCTGTCCCACCCGATGGACATCGAGGTCGGAATGGTGTTCTACGGACCCGAGACCGGTTTCGAGGGCATCGTGGTGGACTTCGTCTTCAGCGACGAGTTCAGGACCCCCCTCTACTACGTCCTCATCTGCTGGGGAGAGCCTCAGCACTTCGAGTACGCCGTCCAGACCTGGCCCGACGGCTTCACCAAGTTCGACATCGTGGACGGCTTCCTCCCGCCCTATCAGGAGGCTGAGGACCAGCAGTTCCGGATGCAGGTGGACAACCACATCCCGCTCGGGCCGTGCGCGGCTGAAGCCGAATGAGCCAGCGCCGCCGCGGCGGGGTCCGATGGCCGCTGGTGGCGGCGCTGATAGGGATCTGCTGCTCGCTGGTGCTGCTGCCCGACACCGCATCCTCGGAGCACACCGAGTCCCCGGGGGAGGGCTATGAGTGGGTGCCGACCCCCGGCGAGTACACCGAGCGGCAGAATCCGCTCAACGGCATCCACTACGACTGGTGGCGATGCGCCGACAGCTCGGGTTGCATCTACGGACCCGAATCCTATGTGTACGGCACCACGCGGTCTTTGGAGTGCGAGATTCCGGGCGGCGCTGGGCGGGTGGGGTTGGGGCATTGCGGGGCGTTGCTGGGCGGCAGCGCCGACATGTGCCCGGTCGGGGACTTCGGGGACTGCTACGGCGAGCACGACCAGGCCGGAGGCTGGTCCCAGGTGCTGGGGCCGCACAACCCGAGACCGGGCCAGTACGACCCCCGGCTGTGCGTCGCGGCCGACAACCAGGACGACGTGGGAGCGCTGCCCACTCCGACGCCCGGGCACTACGACTGCTGGCCGGTGCCGGGGACCTGGGACTATGAGGCGTCCTGCGGCGGCGAGGTGATGGCAGAGCGCGGCCAGGAACACTGCGGCTACTGGAGGCCGCCCACGACTCCGACGCCCACGACTCCCACACCCACGACGCCGACACCGACGCCCACGACCACCACGAAACCGACACCCACGCCCACGACCACCACGAAACCGACACCGACGGCCACAACGACCACGACTCCCACGACGCAGGAGTGCGCGCGTCGGGGGTTCGTGTGGTTCTCCGAGTACGGGGGCTGCCGACCCGAGGACTGCTCGGCGATCGGCGGCGGCTATGTCCGCAACCCTGACGACGGCTGGTGCGAGCCCGCGCCGCCGCCAGGGGACGTCCTGAACTCCTGTGTCGCCAACTTCGAGATCCTGTTCCCGCACCTCGCGGGGCGGTCGTCCTACGACGAGCCCGCCGAGCGGCGCGAGTACTGCTCGCGGAGGCGGCTGAACTATGTGCCGGTGTGGGTCACCGACCACGACGGCGACCCCGTGCGCGAGGGCACCACCGCGACGGTGACTCACCGGGTGCTGCACATCACCGGGGCAACGCCGGTGCTGAACCCGCCCTTCGACGGCTTCGACTGGAATCCCGACAACCGCTGCGACGGCGCCGACGAACGCAACGTGTATCCCAGCGTCGACTACGACTGCCTGCGGGTGTCGGTGACGGTGCGGGCCGGCTTCGCTGGCGTGAACCACTCCGGGTCGTACTTCCGGGCCAGCGGATGCGCCAACCCGGTGGGGTGGGCCCAGACCGCCGAACGGGTGTGTGACAGCGCGGCGGGCGCCTGGTACGGCACCGCCCGCGACGACGACCCCGGCGAGTGGACCGTCACCGTCGGCGACCTGGCCCGCGCCGGCACGTCGGACCATCTGGTGAGCGTCCCCTTCGTGGTGGACGTCACCGACTGGGGCGACGCCGACCGGCTGCACGTCACCGCGGTGGCGACGGACTATTGGGACGGCGCCACCAACAACAAATCGCGGGACACGCTCACCTTCGAGGTGGCCCGCCGGGAGGGGCCGCCGCCGAGCAGCGACATCATCGAGGTCAACGTCGCCGAAGTGGCTGATCTGCCCTACAGGGAGGGCGGTCGGTGGGTGGGGTGGCCGCGGTGGCGGTGGCGGCCCCACATCGAAGACGAACGATTCGTGGAGATCGCCCGCAGCGACCTGCTGGCCAACGACGCCTGCCCCGACGATCTTGACTGCACCGACCCGGCCCAGTGGCCGGTGTCGATCCCGGCACCGGAGGCGCAGCGGTGCTCGTCGTGGGCGTTCCGAGCCTCATCCCCGATGCTGGTCACGCCCCAAGGCCTGGTCGGCTGCGACGACCTGAACGACGCCTCCGAGGCCGTCGTGCAGTACTGGCCCCAGCATTGGGCCGCAGGCACCGACACCTTCACCTACGAGACCCCGGGCGGCGCAGCGGCCGTCACCGTGCGCTTCACCGACGCGCCGCCCGCGGTCCAGCAGCTCGTGGCCTCCGACGCGGGCACCGCCCTGGATGTCGCCGTGTTCGGGACCCCCAACGAATGGTTCGGACAAAAGTGCAAGTCATGGAACCGCTTCTACAACACCTGCCAATACTACGGTTACGACTACGTCTACTACGTCACCTACACCCGCGATCCGGCCGTGAGCTTCTCGGCCCGGCACTACTCGACCGCGGCGACTCTCGACGCCATCCGTGACGGCGATCCCGACGGCGACGCCGCCCGCGTGGAGATCACCGATGCCCATAACCCGCACCTTCACGGCAACGCAGCCACCGTCGCCGGCACCGCGTACAGCCATTGGCGGCTGGCCGCCACCGCTGAGGCGACCGTGCCGCGCTGCTACCTGACCTGCCACAGCTCCGAGCAGGCGTTCGCGTCGTTCGTGTCAGGCAGCACCCTCACCACCGCCACGAATCCTGCTGACGGCTCCACAACCTCTGTCAGGCGCTCCTGTGTGACCGACGCGGCCACCAGCGTCACCGACGAGATCACGTCCTCGCAGGCGTACTGGGACAGCTACCCCGGCTCGGTGGCGCGGTGGGCCGCCGCCGACGCCTCGGACCCCGGCTGCCTGCCGCAGGTCGCCGCGGGCTGCCAGGCCGCGACGCTGGCGGACTGGTCGCTGTGCTATTCGTTGTGGCCGGCCACGAGCGGCCCGCAGCAACTCGACGTCGCGTACCGGGCGTGCGACGAGCGTTTCGACGCGTTCGACCGCGACCGCGCCGACGCAGAAGCAGCGGGCCGCAGCGAGTCCGACTACTGCTCCGAGGGGACGATCACGGTGCTGCTGGGCGACTGCGTCTGGGATCCGACCGACGCCGACCGTGCGGCGCTGGCCGCCAGGGTCGGCTGGCACAGCTTCCTCGAGGCCCTGCCCGAGGGACCGCCCGGAGAGCCGTGGCCACCGCATCCGGAGGTCCCCGGCGGCGACCGCCACATCGTGATCGCCGACTCGCCGGTCTGGCCCCGGGTCGCCGCCGCCGACGATCTCGATTGGGAGGACGGCTCCGGCTGCGTGTGGTCCGCTCGTTGGCTCCAGTCGACGGTGACGCAGATGCTGCCGTGGGTGCCGGCGCACCGGGCCGCGGTCGAGGCCCACGGCGGGTTCGCCCAGTGGCTCGGCCGGTGGGACCGCCTCAGCGCCGACCAGCAGGCCGAGGCTCAGTCACTGCACGTCGACGGCGACCTCACCAGCGTCGCCTGTCCCGTCACGGCCGCCGCCGACGGCACCCAGCCCGCCGACCAGAACCTGTCCTACCAGCTGTGCCGCTGGGAGCTGCCCCGGCCCGGGCTCTGGCACTGGACCCTCGACGCCGAGTACACCGACGGCACCCGAACCGTCACCGAGACCCTCTCCGAGGACATCACCTGGTTCCGGAGCTTCGACGCCTACACGAGCCAGCGGACCCGGTGGCGCCGCGGCCGGGCTCAGGCAGCCGCGGGGTAGCGTCCAGGCATGGTCGAGTTGCATCCGATGTGCCTGGCGCTCGCGCCCCTGCTCGGGACCTGGCACGGCTCGGGCGAGGGCAGCTACCCCACCATCGACGACTTCGCCTACACCGAGGAGCTCGTCTTCGGCCACGTCGGCAAGCCCTTCCTGTCGATGGTCCAGCGCAGCCGGGACCTGTCGACGGGCGCGCCGCTGCACGCCGAGGCCGGGTACCTGCGGGCGCAGCCTGGCGGGGCCGTCGAGCTGACGGTGGCGCAGCCGTCGGGGATCGTGGAGGTGGACGTCGGCACGGTGACCCCGACCGGCGACGGCCTGGTCGTCGAGTTGGAGTCCGACCGGGTCGGCCTCACCCCGACGGCCAAGTCCGTCACCGCGGTGAGGCGCCGGCTCAGCCTGGCCGGCTCGACGCTCGTGTCGGAGCTGTGGATGGCCGCCGTCGGCGAAGCCGAACTGATCCACCACGTGCGAGCAGAACTGTCGCAGAGGCCGAGCGGATGAGGCCGACGTAGCCTTGAGACATGGCCACCAAGTCGAGGAGCCAGCAGCGGCTGGTGCGGCCCTGGAGCGGCGACGAGGCGTCCGGCAGCCGGCGAGCGGACCGCCTCGCCTCCGAGGAGCCGATGGCCATCGAGCTAGACGACGTGCGGGTGGCCACCACCATGCGCACCCCGGGCAACGACTTCGAGCTGGCCGTCGGCTTCTGCTACGCCGAGGGGCTGCTTGACGGCCACGGGGTCACCCAGGTCAAGTACTGCGCCAAGGGCTCGGCGGCGGCCACCGACTTCAACGTGGTGTCGGTGTCCACCGGCGGCAAGGCGCCGCCTCCCCGCCCCCGGCTGACCACCACCACCTCGTCGTGCGGCTTCTGCGGCACGAGCGAGATCGACGAACTGGTCGCCAAACTCGCTCCGGTGGCCGGCGAACCCGTGCGGTGGGAGGCGCTGGCCGCCGCCCCCGAACAGTTGCGGCCCACCCAGGAGCTGTTCGACGCCACCGGCGCAGTCCACGCCGCCGGTGTGGTGGCGGCCGACGGTTCGGTGTCGGTGGTCCGTGAGGACGTGGGCCGCCACAACGCGGTCGACAAGCTCATCGGACGGCTCTTCCTCGACGGCGAGCTCCCCGCCACCGGACTCGGCCTGGTGGTCAGCGGCCGGGCCAGCTTCGAGCTGGTCCACAAGGCCTGGGCCGGCGGTTTCCGGGCCCTCGTGGCGGTGAGCGCGCCCACCGCGCTGGCGGCGGCCACCGCGGAAGCGGCCGGAATGCAGCTCGCCGGCTTCGCCCGGGGCGGCGCCATGACCGTCTACGTCGACGCCTGAGCCCGAGGGCGACCCAACCCGAGTCGAGCATGATCTGGAGAATCCGGTCCGGCGGGTACATAAACATCTATCCAGATGGCCACGTTCGCCGCGGCAAGAATTGCACACAGACTTGGAGCAAGAGCCAGAGCAAGCAGGCAGACGCGAGCGATCGCAGCAAGAGCCGGCCCAAAAGGTGAATACCCGGCTACAGAGCCGGGAATTCACTAAAACTATGCGAGGTCTCAGCCATCGAGAGCAGGTCTCGGTGGTCAGCCGGTTGCGAATTTAGGAGACCAACTAGTCTCGCCTCGCTGATACCAGGCAACCGCTGTAGCGCCACCTCCACTCTCTCATGACTGGCACTCGATGCGGCGCTACCGCACTGAGTACCCTCCTCGGCCCTACAGGCCTTGGATCACCTACAACTGTACCAGAGGACTCTGCGAGCGTGTCCAATCGGCAGCATCCTGTGCCTGTGAGCCGTCAAGGGTCGTCCGCAGAGTCCGCTGGCCAGCAAGGCGGCCCGGCGAGGGCTTCGTACACTGCGGTGATGGACGAACCAGTGGGAGTGGGCGACGGGCTGGCCGTCGTGCATCTGTTCTGCGCCCGTACGCCCGACACCGACGACGCCGAGGTGCTCAGCGCGGTGAAGCGGGCCACCGAGTCCGGCGGCCAGGTGGTGACGGTTGCGGTGCTGGGCCATAAGGCGCAGCTGGGCTTCATGGGCCTGCATGCCGACGCCTGGGTGCTGCGCGACTTCCAGACAGGTCTGGTACGGGCCGGACTCGACCTCGTCGACAGCTACGTGTCGATCACAGAGCTGTCCGAGTACGCCCTAGGGCTGCCCGCCGAGATGGCCGACATGCGCCTGAACCCCAAGCTGCCCCCGCCCGGCAAGCCGGCTTGGTGCTTCTACCCCATGACCAAGCGGCGCAACGTCGGCCAGAACTGGTACGAACTGCCCTTCGACGAGCGCAAGGAGCTCATGTACGAGCACGGAGCCTCGGGACGCAAGTTCGCGGGACGCATCGTGCAGCTCGTCACCGCGTCGGCCGGGCTCGACGACTGGGAGTGGGGCGTGACCCTCTTCGGTGAGGACCTTCGCGCCCTCAAGGAGACCGTGTACACGATGCGCTACGACCGGGCCTCGGCCGCCTACGCCGAGTTCGGCCCCTTCGTGACCGGCCTGGTGGGACCGGCCGACGAGATCCTCGGCCGGACCCGCTGACACCGAGACGGTGACTCGCCGGCCGGATTTCGCCGCGCCGGTCCGTCGCTTCGGGATCGCCTGATCGATGCGGTCCGGCAGGCCGTCCAGCTGCCGTGATTCGACGGGCCGGCGGGGGTCCAGCGGCGCCGCCGATCCGGTGCTCTCACCCGGCCGGCGTTAGGGTGCCGGGGGTGGGCGAGAATGCGAACGCTCCCGAAGTGCCGGTCGAGGCATCCGGTGCAGCCCGCGAACCGGCCGGCGAGGCCGACATCCTCCGCTGGGCCGAGAGCCTGGTCGGCATAGCCCAGACCGGGCTGGGCTTCACCGAGAGCCGCTACGAGCAGGAGCGCTTCGAGGAGGTGCTGGCCGTGGCCGCCGACATCCGGGCCCACAGCGCGGTCGGGATCGACACCGGCAAGCAGGTGCAGGACTGGCTCGACGGCGTCGGCTCGGGCATAGCCGGGTATGTCACGCCGAAGATCACCGTCGGTGCCATCGTCGGCGACGACGAGGGCCGCATCCTGCTGGTGCAGCGGGCGGACTCGGGCTGGTGGCTGTATCCCACCGGCTGGTCCGACGTGGGCTACTCGCCGTCGGAGGTGGCCGTCAAGGAGGTCCGCGAGGAGACCGGGATCGACTGCGAGGTGGTCCGTCCCATCGCCATCCTCGACGGCATGCGCCTCGGCTTCCACCGGGTCCCGCTCGTGTCCATCGTGTTCCACTGCCGCAGCCTGGGCGGGGAGCTCGAAGCCCACCCGCTGGAGTGCTCAGACGTCGGCTTCTTCGCGGAGGGCGAGCTGCCCGAGCGCACCGCCCGCCCCGAGATGTGGGCCCCGCACGCCTTCAGCGCCATCCGCGGCGAGCCGGTAGAGGTGCTCTTCGATCATCCCCGCACCCCGCCCTGGCGGGGCGGCCCCTGAGCCGTAGAACGGGTTGGCGACCGACGCGATGGAACGATCGCATCCCGGGGTGCGATTGTACCGTATCACACCGGGGTGCTACGGTACAATCGCACGGCTACGGTGAGGGCATGGGACCGCACGCCTCTCTCCCCATCCTCACCGTCGGGCAACTTGGACAGGAGGTCCGCCGAGCACGCCGTGACCTCGGCCTCACGCAAGCCGACCTAGCTGGGAAGGCACACGTCTCGCGGCGCTGGCTGAGCCAGTTGGAGCGCGGGCATCTCGGTGCGGAGGTTGGGAAGATCATGAGGGTCGTCCGAGCGCTCGAGCTTGCCGTCACCTTGGAGCCGGCCCCGACAGCGGGACCATGACTCAGCCGACCGAACTGGCTGTGCTCATAGATGGCGAGCACGCGGGTCTGCTGTGCCGCAACAGGTCGGGTCGGCTCAGACTCGAATACGACCCAGACTACGAGGCTGGCACCAACTCCCCTCCCTTGTCGCTCTCGATGCCGCTCAGGGGAGGGCCATACGGCGACGCCGCTGCGAGTCGGTGGATCTCCTCGCTGCTGCCAGACCATCCCAGGGCACTGGAGCGTTGGTACACGAGGGAGGGGGTGTCGACTCCGTTCGGGCTGCTGGCAAGCCGAATTGGCTATGACTGCGCCGGGGCAGTGCAGTTCTGTCGTCCCGATCGGCTGAGCGAGTTGCTGGACCGATCAAGCGGGCTGACGCCCCTCACTGCGGAAGACATGGTCGAGCGCGTCGACGCCATGGCTGAGGATCCGGCCCAGTGGGACAGGGACGACCTCGAATCGTGCTACAGCCTGGCTGGCTTCCAAAACAAGATGGCCCTGCATCTGACGCCGACTGGATGGGCTCGGCCCCACGGCTCAGTTCCGACGACCCATGTCCTCAAGCCGCGCCACCGAGAAGGCGGACAGGCGGCGGTAGTGGAACATCTCTGCGCGGCGGCGGCGCGCCGGGTCGGCCTCGACGCAGTCGTCACCGATGTTGAGTTTCACGGGGGTCATCCCGTGACGGTCGTCCAGCGCTACGACCGCCATCGACCAAGCGGCCCATGGCGTCGCCGCCATCAGGAAGACATGTGCCAGGCCCTGGGTCTCGATGGGAGGCGCCGCCACGAATGGGACGGCGGTCCGGGCATGGCCGTCATCGGCGACTTCATGCATCGCCACTGTTTGGACTCCGACACAGATGTGCGCAAGTTCGCCGACGGCCTCCTGTGGGCGCTCATCACGGTGAATCGTGATGCTCATGCTCGCAACTACAGCCTGATGCTCTCGGGTCGAGAGGTCCGCTTGGCGCCTCTGTACGACCTCCAGTCGTCCCTGCCATATGGAGTCGAGAAACTTGGGGAGCGAGAGATGGCCATGCGCTATGGCAGCACCTACAGCATCTACAGCGCGTCGTCCAACCACAGCCTCGCCGATGTGGCAGCACGCTTGTCGCTCCCCAAGTTCTGGCTCATTGATCGCGCTGAAGAGTTGGCCGCGTCAACCGATGAAGCCATGATGGCCGAGATTGAAGAGTTGAGCACCGAGGCGCGCTGCCTCTTGGATGTCGACGATCTCGTGGAGAGATTGAAGATCCGCACCAAGGCAATCGCGAGCACAGCTGAGGCCAACCGCGCCCGCATCCAGCGACGAGCGCGTGAGCCCTCATCAGATTGAGTAACCGATCCCGACCACCGGCTCTAGGCCGAATCGCCCGCGGCTGCACGCTCGGAACGGTCCAAGTCGCGCCATTCTCGATCACAGGAGCAGAGGTCAGAGGCTTGCGCACCGCGTCGGAACCGCCTTATCCGGCGACCCGTTAGCCGCTGTCGCGCAGGAACTGCTCGACCTCGGCCACTAGCCGGTCGGGGTCGTCGTGCAGGGGAGTCCTCGGGCGGGACCGCTCCCGGCTGGCGTCCCAGGCCTTCTCGAGGCGACCGACATACTCGGCGGTCTCGTCGTCCTCGGCCACGATCCGGGTGACCTCCCGCTCGTAGGCCTCGGCCCGCTGCTCGAGGTCGAAGGTGGGAACCGGGGCCCTCATCACCGTGCACACCCGCTTCACCAGCGCCAGCGCCGCCTTGGGGGACGGCGCGGCCGGCATGTACGACGGCACCGCCGACCAGAACGAGGCGGTCGGGTACCCGGCGGTCATGAAAGCCGAGGACAGCACCCCGACGATGCCGGTGGGGCCCTCGTAGCTGGAGGGTGTGAGGTCGAGCTCGGCCCGCAGTCCGGTGTCGTCGGCCGAGCCGTACACCTCCACGTCGCGGCTGTGGGGCACCTCGGCCAGCAGTGCGCCCAGGGTCACCACCCTCCTGACCTCCAGCGAAGCGGCCAGGGCGATCAGCTGCTCGGAGAAGGTGCGCCACCGCAGCTGAGGCTCGGTGCCGATCAGCACCACCGCGTCGATGGCGGGGTCGTCCAGGCGTACCACCCGCACCTCGTTCGCGGGCCAGCTGATCTGCCGGGCCTTGCTGTCGTTCAGGCGCACCATGGGACGGCTGGACGTGAAGTCGAAGAACGGCTCGGGATCGATCTCGGCAACCTGCTCGCATCCCCAGCGGTCGGCCAGGTGGGAGGCCGCGGTGGTGGCCGCGTCGCCGGCGTCGTTCCAGCCCTCGAAGGCAGCGATCAGAGTGGGACCGTCGAGCTGGGGCTTGGGCCCCGACCACCGCACATGGGTCGGTTCAATCGGCACGTGCGCCACGATACCGCCACCCGGAGGCCCGGACGCGCCGGTGTCAAGCCAGCTCGGGGCGGTCGCGGAAGTGTTCCAGGGCCTCCGGGTTGGCCATCGCCGATGTGTTGCGGACCGGCCGCCCGCAGATCACGTCCCGCACCGCCGTCTCGGTCATCTTGCCCGACCGGGTGCGTGGAATGTCGGGCACCGCGGCGATCACCGACGGCACGTGCCTCGGGGACAGCTCCGAGCGGATGCGGGCCCGGATCCTGTCGCGCAGCTCGTCGGTCAGCTCTTGTCCGGGAGCCATCCGCACGAACAGGACGATGCGAGTATCGGCGCCCCACCTCTGGCCGACCGCGATGCTCTCGGACACCTCGGCGAGGGTGTCGACGCGCCGGTAGATCTCCGCGGTGCCGATGCGCACCCCGCCGGGGTTGAGGGTGGCGTCGGAGCGGCCCGAGATCACGAACCCTCCCGACGGGGTCCGCGACGCGAAGTCGCCGTGGTGCCAGACGCCGGCGATGCGCTCGAAGTAGGCGGCGGAGTAGCGGGCGTCGCCGGGGTCGTCCCAGAAGCGCAGCGGCGTGGACGGGAACGGGCTGCGGCACACCAGCTCGCCCTCG
>JAPOQG010000296.1 GCA_026710865.1 Acidimicrobiaceae bacterium | reverse complement strand
GTCGGTGCGCCGGGCCGTGGTCCACGGGGCGGGGGCCAGCTTGACGGGCGCACCGAACTCGTGACGGAGCCGGTGCTCGGCCACGTCGAACTGCAAGGGCCCGACCGCGGCCAGGATCGGGGTGCTCTCGCCGCCCTCGGGTCGGCGCAGCACCTGCACCACTCCCTCGGAGTCGAGTTGGCGGACCCCGGAGCGGAACTGCTTGACCTTGGACGTGTCGGTGCAGCGGGCCACCCGGAAGCTGGTCGGCGCGAACGACGGCACCGCGGGCCAGCGCACCGGACCGTTCGCAGCGTGCACCGCGTCGCCGACCCGCAGCCCGGCTGCGTTCACCAGGCCGATCACGTCGCCGGGCCAGGCCTCCTCGGCGGTGCTGCGGTCCCGGCCCACCACGGTGTGGGCGTACTTCGTGGCCAGCGTCTTGCCGGTGCTCCCGCAGGTGACGGCCATGCCCCGCTCGAAGCGGCCCGAGCACACCCGCAGGAAAGCCATGCTGTCGCGGTGGGCCGGGTCCATGTTGGACTGGACCTTGAACACCGACGCACTGAAGGGCGAGTCCACGGGACGCGGATCCCCGTCGGCGTCGAGGCGGGCGCCCGGTGCGGGGGCCAGCTCGACGATGGCGTCGAGCAGCAGCCGCAGCCCGAAGTTGGTGAGAGCCGAGCCGAAGAACACCAGCGACAGCTCGCCCGCCTCGAAGCGCTTGACGTCCAGTTCGGCTCCGGCCGCGTCGAGCAACTCGACGGCCTCGCGGGCCTCGTGCCAGGCGGATCCCTCCTCGGCCTCGGCCCGCTCCGGCTCGACGAGTTCCTCGTCGGCCGCGGTGGTGCCGCCCGCGGTGCGGGTGAACCGCACGAAGTGGCCGCTGCGGCGGTCGATCAGGCCGCTGAACCTGTCACCGTCGCCGACAGGCCACGTCACCGGCACCGGGTCGAGCACGAGCTGGTCCTCGATCTCGTCGAGCAGCTCGAGGGGGTCGCGGGCCGGGCGGTCCCACTTGTTGATGAATGTGACGATGGGGATCTCCCGGTTGCGGCACACCTCGAACAGCTTGCGGGTCTGGGCCTCGATGCCCTTGGCCCCGTCGAGCACCATCACCGCCGCGTCCACCGCGGAGAGCACCCGGTAGGTGTCCTCGGAGAAGTCGCCGTGGCCGGGCGTGTCCAGCAGGTTGAGCACCCGGTCCCGGTAGCTGAACTGCACCACTGCGGAGGTGACCGAGATGCCCCGGCGGCGCTCCAGCTCCATCCAGTCCGAGGCGGTTGCCTTGCGGTCGCCCTTGGCCCTCACAGAGCCCGCTCCCGCGGTCAGCATCCCGCCGTAGAGCAGGAACTTCTCGGTGAGCGTGGTCTTGCCTGCGTCGGGATGCGAGATGATCGCGAACGTCCGCCGCCGTCCCGCCTGTTGGCGGACCTCGGCCGCAGTCCCGGCGTGGGCGCCGTCCTGGATGCTCACGTCCCCAGTGTGGACCGTCGAGCCCGGGCCGCGTCGCTCAGACGCGATGGATCCGCAGCCTCGGGCCGAGCTTCCGGATGTCGTCGGGGTCGCTGGTCAGCACCGCGGCGTCGAGCCGGAGAGCGCACAGTGCCACGTGGCCGTCCGTGATGTCAGTTGTTCCGGTGTCGGCCAGCAGCAGGCCGACATTCCGAGCCTCCGCGGCATCCATGGCGGCCACATCGACATTGGGCCGCTTCAGGAAGGTGGCGAGCCGAACCTGTCGCCGTGGATCGCGCCAGGTCTGGGCGACGCATCCAGCCGGCACCGTGAGCGTCTCAGCCGCTCGTGTCGCTTCAACAAGGATGCCAGTGACGGCGCGGCTGTCCCGTTCGATTGCGATGAGCGCACCAGCGTCGAGGACGATTGCACTCATGGAGCGCCGCCGTTCAGAATGCGTCGTGCCTCGGCTCGCTCCTCGTCGGTCAGCGGTCCGCCGGTGGCTTGGAGCATTTCGGCCAGCATCGCCTCGTAGTTCACGTCCTCCACGAGCTGGTTCTTGACGGCGAATTCGAAGTAGGCAGAGACGCTCCGCAAGGGACCTGACTTGATGGACGACTTGACCTGGGCCAGCACGTCGGGGTCGATTGTGACCGTGACCCTGTCCTTCCGTTTGGCCATGCCGATCATCTTACGGTTCTCACGCGGCCCCCTGGACGGGAGGCGCGCTACATCAGCGGTGTTGTGCATGCATTGAATATTATCAAAAATTAGGAGAACGCTACCGACAATCCTGAAATATCTTCGATATCTCCCCTGCGGAGTTCCTGGCAGTGCAGCGGGCGCGTCACGCTGGCTGCGATCCGCTCAGGGGCGGCGGTATACAATCCGGCCACTACAGGCGACGGGGGAGGATCGCTGCGTGGCCACGGACTCCGGCGCTGGGCGGCGGCGCATCACAGAGGCGCTCGACCTCGACGCGGCCTCGCGGCGCTGGGTGTGCAACCGGTGCGGGCACGACCTCGGCCCGGCGGAGCGCAACTACAAGGAGGGCTGCCTGGTCCACGAGCGGGACCCTCGGGAGATCCACGTCCCGTTCGACCCCCCCACCGAGTTCGGGTTCAGCCCCCATCCCGAATGGTGCCGGATAGTCGAGTTCTACTGCCCATCCTGCGCGGTGATGTTCGACGTGGAGTACCTGCCCCCGGGCCATCCCATAACCCACGACATAGAGCTCGACCTCGATGCCGTCGGGTGACCCGGCCGGGCCGAGCCTGCTCGACGTGGACATCGGGGGGACGTTCACCGACGCCTTCGTGGTGCTGGGTGGGCGCCAGGCCACCGGCAAGTCGCTGACCACCCACGCCGACCTGTCCGACGGGATGATCGCGGCCATCGGCGAGGCGGCCCGGCGGCTCGGCTGCGACCCGGCCGACGCCTTCGCAGCCGCAGACGCCGTCAAGTACTCCACCACCGTGGGCACCAACGCCCTTATCGAGCGGACCGGGCCCAAGGTCGGCCTCATCACCACCGCGGGCCAGGAGGACACCGTGCATGTGGCCCGCTCCCGGTCGTGGGCGGACGGCATGCCCCTGGAGGTGCAGATCGACCGCACCCGGGCCCAGCGGCCCGACGATCTGGTGCCCCGGCCGCTGCGGGTGGGGGTGCGCGAGCGCATCGACTGCTTCGGCGAGGTGCTGATGCCTCTGCGCACCGACGACGTGCTGGCCGCGGTCGACCACCTGGTGCGCCAGGGCGTGCGGGCCATCGCGGTGTGCCTGGCCTGGTCGTTCATGAACCCTGCCCACGAACAGCAGGTGGCCGAGATCGTGCGGCGGGAGTATCCCGACTCGGTGCTGGGCCGCTGCCCGGTGCTGCTGTCGTCGGAGGTGGCCCCCCGCCTCGACGAGTACCGCCGCAGCATCACCACCATCCTCAGCGCCTTCCTGGCCCCCGACACCGAGGAGCACGTCATCGACCTCGGCGACCGTCTTCGGGCCCTCGGATGCCGCAAGCCGCTGCTGGTGGCCCGCAACATCGGCGGGGTGGCCTCGCCCAGCCGCACCACCGCGCTGCACCTGCTGGGCAGCGGGCCCGTGGCCGGTCTGGCCGGTGCGGCCGTCATGGCCCGCGATTACGGTCTCGACCGGGTGATCACCGCCGACATGGGCGGCACCAGCTTCGACGTGGGCCTGGTGATCGACGGCCAGGACCGCAACTACGAGTTCGACCCGGTGATCGACCGCTGGCGGGTGCACCTGCCGGTCATCGCCAACTACTCGATCGGCGCGGGGGGCGGCTCTATCGCGCACCTGACCGATACCGGCGAGCTGCGGGTCGGGCCTCGCAGCGCGGGCTCCATGCCCGGACCGGCCTGCTACTCCCAGGGCGGCACCGAGCCGACCGTCACCGACGCCGACGTGGTGCTGGGCTTCATCGACCCCGACCGCTTCCTGGGCGGGGCCATACCGCTGAGCCGGCGCCGGGCTGAGCGTGCCCTGACCCGCCGCATCGCCGGCCCGCTGGGGATCGACGTGATCGAGGCGGCTCTGCGGGTGCGCCGCCTGATCGACGGCCTTATGGGCCAGGAGATCTACCGGCAGACCGCGCTGGAGGGCCACGACCCCCGCGACTTCACCATGTTCGCCTTCGGCGGGGCCGGCCCGGTCCACGCCGCGGCCGTCGCCGGATACGCCGACGTGCACACGGTGGCCACCTTCGGCCACGGCAGCGAGTTCAACGCCTACGGCGTGGCCACCATGCCGGTGATGCAGACCTACGAGCGCACCCGCATGGTCCAACTCTTCGACGGCGACGACTACACCGACTCGGCCGGCGCCTTCAACGATGTGGTGCGGGGGCTGATGGCCTTGGCGGAGCGGGACATGGCCGAGGAGGGCTTCGGCCCCGACTCGGTGGCGCTGCGGTTGGAGCTGGACATGAACTACGGGGGGCAGCACCACACCGTCCGGCTCGAGTCGCCCCGGCTGTTCCTGGAGAGCCCCGAGGACACCGTGGCCGTGTGCGACGCCTTCAACGAGGTGTTCGCGGCGGCCTACGGGGCCGGATCCATCCACCCCTACGGCGGGATCCTGGTCCAGTTGTTCCGGCTGGTGGCCGGTGCCTCGGGCTACCAGTTGGAGGCCCGGCCCCGGCCCGTGGCCGCGGCTTCGAGCAACGGAGACTCGCCCGGCCACACCGCCCGGGAGGTCTGCTGGCCCGGTTCCGGTGCGGTTGACACCGTTGTCTACGACCGTGCCGGCCTGCCCGACGGGTTCTCCACCGAGGGTCCGGCGTTGATGGAGGACGTCGACACCGTGGTGGCGGTGCCCCCGGACTGGACCTAC
>JAPOQG010000379.1 GCA_026710865.1 Acidimicrobiaceae bacterium | reverse complement strand
GTGAGATCCTCCACCTCGACGGCGTTCACCATCGGAGGGTGCTCTTCACGGATCGTCTCCCTATTCGCTCGGCCTCGGACCCCAACGGTATATTCCCCCCATGGCATCCCCCACCACCCGTGCGGCAGCGAATGGGGGTTCAGCCGCTGCCTCCGGCCCGATCGCGACGAGAGGCTCGGATGCGCATGCACCGGGCTCGGAGCAGGCCGGCACGTCCGACCCGGCTTCCCGGATAGCCCCCGGAAGGGTCCGTATCGACCGCTACGACCTGGATCTCGGGCCGTGGCTCCACTTGGCCGACGAGCGGGCGCGGTTGGCCAGCCCCTCGTTCCGCCACATCGAGGTGACTCCCCAGGGCGCCACCCTCGGCGCTGAGGTTGCGGGAGTGAACTTGGGCACCGGCTTGCCCGACGAGGTTGTCGCCGAGATACGCAAGGCGCTGCTCGACTACAAGATCCTGGTGTTCCGGGACCAACCCATCACGCCGGCTCAGCATGTCGCCTTCGCCCGCCGTTTCGGGGAGTTGGAGATCCATCCGTTCATCACCGGCAACTCCGATCATCCCGAGCTGGTGCGCTTCGAGAAGGGGGTCGACACCGGCGGCTTCGAGAACGGCTGGCACCACGACGTGACCTGGCGGGAGGTGCCCTCGATGGGGGCCATCCTCCATGCAGTCCAGGTCCCGGCCACCGGCGGCGACACCCTGTTCAGCGACATGGGCGCGGCCTACGACGGTTTGGGCGAGGCCGTCAAGGAGCAGATCGACGGCCTCTTCGCCATTCACGACTTCATGCTCGCCTTCAGGCACCAGGTGCCCGAGGGCAAGCAGGCCGAGTTCCGGGCCCGCTACCCGCCGGCCCGCCACCCGGTTGTGTGCACCCACCCGGAGACGGGCCGCAGGCTGATCTTCGTGAACTGCTACTTCACCTCGCACATCGACGGGATGGACGAGTCCGAGGGCGTGGACCTCATCAGGCATCTGGCCGGGCAGGCCAGTGTGGTCGAGTACCAGTTCCGGGTTCGCTGGGAGCCCGGCACCGTCGTCTTCTGGGACAACCGCTCGGTCCAGCACTACGCGGCCAGCGACTACTACCCGGATGTGCGGATCATGGAGCGAGCCAGCATCGTCGGCACCCGCCCCGCCTGAGCAGGCCCCCGATCACGGGCACCCGGCCCGGCTGGAACCTACTGTGGCGCCGATGGCGCCCAAGACCGACTGGAACCCGCTGCTGCGGGGAGAGTTCGACAAGCCCTACTGGCGGGATTTGCAGGACTTCGTGAGAGCCGAACGGGCCCGCGCCCAGGTGTTCCCGCCCCACGACGAGGTGTTCGCGGCCCTTCATCTCACCTCGTACGCCTCGGTGAAGGTGCTCATACTGGGCCAGGACCCCTACCACGGCCCCCGGCAGGCGCACGGGCTGTGCTTCTCGGTCCGCCCCGGTGTGGCCAAGCCGCCGTCGCTGGTCAACATCCTCACCGAGTTGCACGACGACATCGGCGCGCCCATGCCCAGCCACGGCTCGCTCGAGCACTGGGCCCGCCAGGGCGTGCTGCTGCTCAACGCCACGCTCACGGTCCGGGCCCGGCAGGCCGCCAGCCACCAGCGCAAGGGCTGGGAGACGTTCACCGACGAGGTGATCCGGGTGGTCGACGGCAAGGACGAGCGGGTGGTGTTCATCCTTTGGGGCGGCTCGGCCCGCCGCAAGCGAGCCCTGGTGGACACCAGCCGCCACGTCGTGCTCGAGTCGGCCCACCCGTCGCCGCTGTCGGCCTCAGGCGGGTTCTTCGGCAGCCGGCCCTTCAGCCGTGCCAACGAGGCCCTCGTCGCCGCCGGCCGAGATCCCGTCGACTGGGCCATTCCAGAAGTGAGGACATTCGAGCAACCGGACGAGTCTCCCGCTACTTCCGTGCATCGACGCGTTCGCGAAATGGGCGACTCCCGATGCAAGTGGTGTGGAGGGCCCCCCGGACCGCATCAGTGCCATGGAGGGCGTTAGGGGCACACCCGCAACTCCGGACAGGCGCTTGCGCTCGGAGGGCGTTGCCGTTACGGTCCGAGCCGAACCTTCATCGATGTAATTCGATCAGGCTGGAACCGAGGAGGTGCCCCATGATCACAGACACCAAGAGCGCAGAGAACGCAGGTGCCGGCCTCCGCGAGCCCGCTGCGGACCGGGGGGAGGAGGTGCCCGAGCGGGCCGGCCTGATCCACCTGTGGTTCACGGCCGACAGCCCTGCCGGGCCGGTGTTCGTGGCCCACTCGAACGGGTGGGTGTCGGGCCTGCAGATCACGCCGGACGGCCGCGAACCCGATCCGGGCCGTTTCGTCGACTACATGCGGGACGAGGTCGGAACCGACGTCGAGCCTGACCCCGATCCCGATCCCAAGCTGGTGGCCCGGGTGAGCGAGGCCCTGGCCACCGGCCGCACCGACGTTCCCGTCGACCTGTCGTCGCGCTCGGAGTTCCACCAGGAGGTCCTGAGGGCCACTGCTCGCATCCCCTGCGGCGAGGTTCGCACCTACGGGGAACTGGCCGAGGCCGTGGGGCGGCCCCGGGCGGCCCGGGCGGTGGGCACGGCCATGGCCCGCAACCCCGTGCCCCTGCTGGTTCCCTGCCACCGGGTGGTGCCCAGCAGCGGGGGCGTGGGCAAGTTCGGCTTCGGCAGCGGCCTCAAGGCCAAGCTGCTCGCGGGCGAGGGCGTCGTCCTCTAGCCCGCCAGGAGCCCCGAACCCGCGGCCACCGTCGCGGGAGCCAGCGTCGGGGCAAACTCGTCGGCCAGCGAGTCGCAGTCGAGGGAGACGACGATCCGGTCGGCCCGATGGCGGCTGGGCTGCACGTAGGCGTCGTGCATGGGCGCCACGGTCGCCGCGAACTGCCTGCGCACATGGTCCTCGGGCCGGCCGCGCTCGGACATGTCCCGATGGATGCGGCGCCGTAGGCGCACATCCTCGGGCACGTCCATGAAGATCGAGTAGTCGAGCTGAGCCGCGACCTCCTCGAAGGCCAGAAGCAGGATGCCCTCCACCAGCAGCAGGGGCGCGGCCGCCACCCGCTCGAAACAGCCGCTGAGGGTGTGGGTCGAGAAGTCGTACACGGGCACCTCCACGTCGATGCCCCGCTTCAGGGCGTCGAGGTGCCGCAGGAACAGATCACTGTCGAGCGAGTCGGGATGGTCGTAGTTGCGCCGGCGCCGCTCGGCGAACGGCAGGTGCGACATGTCGCGGTAGTAGGCGTCGAAGGCCAGCACACTCGCCTCGGTTGCGTCCAAGCGCTCGATCAGGCACCTGGTGAGGGTCGTCTTGCCCGCCCCGGAGCCGCCACAGATCCCGAACACGAACACGCCCACGGGCCGACACCATACCCGCCCGCACCGTCGGCCTCGCTCGCCGGAACGGCCGCACGAGCAGCGCCGCTGGCCCCGGACCGGTCCACGAGTGGCATCATTGCCTGCGTGGCACTGCCGCAGTCCCGGCGATCGGGGATCAGCCCGTTCTACGTGATGGAGGTGATGCGCGCCGCTGAGGAGCGGGAGACGGCCGGCGGAGACGTGCTGCACCTGGAGGTGGGCCAGCCTTCCACGCCCGCGCCCTCAGGGGTGATCCGGGCCGCCCACGCGGCCCTGGACTCGGACGTGCTGGGATACACCACCGCGGCCGGATTGGAAGCGCTCAGGACACGGATCGCCGAGCACTACCGGTCGTGGTACGGCGCAGACGTCGGCCCCGAACGCGTCATCGTGACCTTCGGCGCCTCCGGGGCCTTCGTGCTGGCCTTCCTGGCCGCGTTCGACGCCGGCGACCGGGTGGTGGTGACCACCCCGGGCTACCCGTGCTACCGCAACGCCCTGCAGGCACTCAACGCCGAGGTGGTGACCCTGCCCACTTCGGCCGAGACCCGCTTCCAGCCCTCGCCCGCACTGCTCGAGGACCTGTGCCGGCGCACCGGCTCTGTCGACGGGCTGGTGCTGGCCTCGCCCTCCAACCCGTCGGGGACGATGCTCGACGGACCCTCGCTGGCCGCGGTGTCGGACTGGTGCGCGGACCACGGCGTCCGCCTGGTCGCCGACGAGATCTACCACGGCATCACCTTCGACGAACCGGCCCCCACGGCGCTGAGCCTCAACTCCGACACTCTGGTGGTCAACAGCTTCTCGAAGTACTTCTCGATGACGGGCTGGCGCCTCGGCTGGCTGGTCGCCCCGCCCGACCTCGTCGAGCCGGTCCGCCGGCTGGCCCAGAACTTCTTCATCTCGGCGCCCACCGTGTCGCAGATCGCCGCGGTGGCCGCCTTCGACTGTCACGACGAGCTGCAGGCCAACGTGGCCCGCTACGCCACCAGCCGGTCCGTGCTGCTCGACGGGCTGCCTGCGGCCGGCATCGACAGTCTGGCTCCCAGCGACGGCGCCTTCTACGTGTACGCGGCCGTCGACCATCTCGGCCCCGACAGCCAGGCGCTGTGCCGCCGCTGGCTCGACGAACTCGGCGTGGCCGTCACGCCGGGCATCGACTTCGACCCGGCTGAAGGCCACCGCTACGCCCGCTTCTCCTACGCGGGCGCCACCGACGACATGGCCGAGGCGATGCGACGCCTGAAGGCGTGGGACGGGTAGGCCAAGAGTCCCGCCTCGGCGTCGATCGCGCGAACTCACCAATAGCCAGTATCAATGTATATCAGCACGCAAGATGTATGCTCACGGCTCGCCAGAGTCGTCCGTCCGAGAGCAACTCTGACCACTGAGCCAGACGGGCGGCTCCGGTTCGCCAACCCTGACTGTAACACGGCTTGACAACGGCCCGTCGGGACCCCAAGAAAGAAACGTCAGGCGCCGAGGCGGGTGCGGGCGTCGGCTGAGCGCTGCAGCAGGTATGCGGGGACCGCCACGCCGTTGACCACCGCCTCATCGGATTCACCGCCGGCCGCGACCTCGGCTCCTGCGCCGACGGACGGGTCGGCCGCGGCCTCCGCCGCCCGCTGGGCGGCCTCTTCGGCCTCCACCGCCTCGCGGTCACGCGCCACGAGAAAGCGCTCGTAGTCCCTGGTCCGGACCAGGTCGCCGTGGTCGATGTGGCCGACCACGCGTCCGTCCACGAGACGGACCCAGTAGCGGTTCCAGGTGAAGCCGTTGGCCATGGCCACCTTGCCCTCAGTGCCCTCGGGCACTCCCGGCAACCCGGCGACGAGCCGTACTCTCTCCCCGCGCTTGAGGGTGCGGGCCTGCAGCTGGGCCGTGGAGAAGGTCTTGGGCGGCATCGGCCCACACGGTAGCGTGACGCCGTGGCACCCGACGACCCATCCGGCCCCCAGCCCGGCGCCGTCGCGCTGACCGCCGAGGATCTCGGCTACCGGCCCTTCGACGCCGACAACCACTACTACGAGGCTCTCGACGCGTTCACCCGCCACGTCGATCCCCGCATGCAGCCCCGGGTCGTGCAATGGGTGGACATGGGAGGCCGCAAGCACCACCTCGTGGGAGGCAGGCTGGCCAGGGCGGTGGCCAACCCCACCTGGAACCCGATCGCCAAGCCCGGGGCGCTGCGCGACTACTTCAAGGGGAACCCCGAGGGGCGCAATCCGGCCGAGATGCTGCGCGACCGGGAACCGCTGCCCGACCACTACATGAGACCCCAGGCCCGGCTCGAGGCGATGGACGCCCAAGGGCTGCAGGCCGTCTGGCTGTTCCCGACCCTGGGCGTGCTCTACGAGGAGCTGCTCCGCCACGACGTCGACGCGGTGGTGGCCATGATGTGCGGCTTCAACCGCTGGCTGCACGACGACTGGGGCTACAACTTCGGCGAGCGGATATTCGGCGCTCCCTACATCGCTCTCGGCGACCCCGCGGCGGCCGCGGAGGAGGTGGGCCGGGTGCTGGGGCTCGGAGCCCGCATCCTGGTCATGCGTCCCGCGGCGGCGACCACCCGCACCGGCCGGCTCTCGCCCTTCCACACGACGTTCGACCCGGTATGGCAGCTCATCAACGACGCCGGCGTGACGGTGGTGATCCACGCCGGGGACTCGGGCTACTCGTCCCAGGGATACGCCGACGACGAGTTCTCGACGGCCGGACTGGGCGCCGGAGCGGGCGGCGGGCCCGACCTGCGGGCCTTCGCCATCGAGCGGGCCGCGCAGGACTGGCTGATGCAGTCGGTGTTCGAGAAGGTCTACGACCGGTTCCCGAACCTGAGGGTGGCGTCGGTGGAGAACGGCTCCGACTTCCTGGCCCCGATGTTCCGCAAGTTCTCCCAGATCGCCAAGAAGAACTACTGGTGGTTCGACGACCACCCCATCGACACGTTCAAGGCCCACGTGTGGGTGAACCCGTTCTGGGAGGACGACGTCAACGAGGTGACCGAGATCATGGGCGCCGACCGGGTGATCTTCGGCTCGGACTGGCCCCACATCGAGGGAATGCCCGAGCCCCTCGACTACCTGGCCGAGCTCAAGGGCTTCTCCGACGCCGACCGCCGCGCCGTCATGCTCGACAACGTCTCCTACCTGAACGAACCCAGGCCCACCTGAGCCCGATGACCGCCACCGCCACCGCCCCTCCCGGCTCCGACATCGATGCCGGCGCGGTGCGCGCCCAAGTCGAGGCCTTCTGCGACCGGAACTGGGACCCGGACCTCGCTGTGGGGCAGTGGTGGCGGCTCCTGGCCGGCGCCGGCTACTCCCACCCGATGCTGCCGGTGCCCGCGGGGGGCCTCGGCTACGGCCAGGACCAGACCGCGCTGGTGTCGCTGGTACTGGCCGAGCGGGGCGTGCTGGGACCTCCCGGCGGCCTGGGACGCATGCTGGCCGCGCCCACCATCGCGTTCCACGGCACACCCGAGCAGGTCGACCGGTTCGTGCCGGAGATCCTCGACGGCCGGGTGGGGTGGTGCCAGCTGTTCAGCGAGCCCAACGCCGGCTCGGACCTGGCCAGCCTCCAGTGCCGGGCCGAGCGCGACGGCGACGAGTGGGTGATCACCGGCCAGAAGGTGTGGACCTCCGGAGGCCAGGTCGCCGACATGGGCATGCTGTTGGCCCGCACCGACCCCGACCAGCCCAAACACGCCGGCATCTCATGGTTCGCCTTCGACATGGACCAACCGGGGGTGGAGGTCCGGCCCCTGACCGAGATGACCGGCCGGGCCCTGTTCAACGAGGTGTTCATCGAAGAGGCCCGGGTGGCCGGCAGCGCCCTCATCGGGGGCCTCAACAACGGCTGGAAGGTGGGCAACACCACGCTGATGGTGGAGAGGGCCTCGCTGGGCTCGTCGGGCCGCAAGCCCCCCGAGCTCATACCCGGACCGAAGGGCGGCGTCCTGGACCATCGGGTGGGGGACTTCGTCGACCGGACGGGAGCAGCCGCCATGTCGGGGGTGCCGCCGCTCGGCATCGACATGTGGTGGTGGCTGGTCGACATGGCCCGCAAGAACGGCAGCATCGCCGGCAAGGTGCTGCGCGACGACCTGATGCGCCTCTACGGGCTGATCGAGATCAACCGGCTCTCGATCCAGCGGGCCAAGGGCGGAGCCAGCAGCGCAGCCGCGCCCAACATCGCCAAGCTCACGATGAGCGAACTGAACCGCTCGTTCCGCGACATCGGCATGAGGGTCGTCGGCCCCGACGGGATGCTGACGGGCGAATCCGACGACCAGAGCGGCGGCCACATCGCCGAGATGGCGCTGTTCTCGCCCGCACCGTCCATCTACGGCGGCACCGACCAGGTGCAGCGCAACATCATCGGCGAGCGGGTGCTCGGCCTGCCCCGAGAGCCCGGCCCGGCCCGCGACACCCCGTTCAGCCAACTCCCCAAGAACTAAACGCCTGGCGATTCCCGTCTTGGGAACACGCACTGTGGTCGGCGACAACGCGGCACCGGCATCCATATCCATTGTATTGTCAGTGGCAGGCATTTTGTATTCCAGGTAACAGGCAAATTGTATTCTGGCGCCACCTCCACTGGTTGCGACGAGAGATCGGCGACGACCTGCTCGATGCCGCAGTCATCACCACCGGCCCGCAGGCATACCGCCGGCGCGACGGCATCGCGGTCATCCCCGCCGCCCTGCTCGGCCCCTGAGCAACGGTCTCACTGCCCGCGTCGCATGCGTTGGAGACCCGGCAGGATGGGTGTCAACCCTTTCTGGGCCACGAAGCGAGCCATCCGGTTGGCTCGCCATTGCTATAGCGCAGAGCTAGCGTTCCGGGCACGCTTGCGGGCGCGACTGGACGTCCGAGCCCACAATCAGCAGGAGCATCAATGAGCCAGCCCGTCGTCGAGTCGATCCTCAGGATGGACGCCGGGAGCGGGGCGGG
Organism: Acidimicrobiaceae bacterium; assembly: GCA_026710865.1. Lineage (GTDB taxonomy): Bacteria > Actinomycetota > Acidimicrobiia > Acidimicrobiales > Aldehydirespiratoraceae > Aldehydirespirator. Next base: position 1,542 of record JAPOQG010000379.1, on the reverse strand, counting down.
GTCGGGCGTCCGGGCAGCCTCGTGACCGACCGGGTCCGGCTCGACATCGACGGCGCCGTCGCCACCATCACCAACAACAACCCGGCCAAGCACAACGCCTTCGACGACGAGATGGACGTGCGGCTCTTCGAGATCCTCGAAGAGCTGGCCGGCCGACCGGAGGTGCGAGCGGTGGTGTGGCGGGCCGAGGGGCCGAGCTGGTCGTCGGGGCGCGACGTCTCGGTGGTGGGCACCAACCTCAGCGACCTCACCCACCACGAGCTGATGGTGCGGGGCCACAAGGGCATCCAGCGGCTGTGGGAGCTGGACGCTCCGGTGATCGCCGCCATCGGTGGATGGGCAATCGGCGGGTCGTTCCAGCGGGCCCTGCTGTGCGACATCCGCATCGCGGCCGACGACGCCCGCTTCCGGCTGCCCGAGGTGGGCCACGGCGTGATCCCCGACACCGGCGGGGGGAGCGTGCTGTACGAGATGTGCGGCCACGGGCTGGTGAGCGACATGGTGCTGACCGGGCGCACGCTGAGCGCCCAGGAGGCGCTGGCCCACGGCATCGTGTCGCGGGTGGTGCCGCCCCACGACCTCTACGCCGAGGCCCGGTCCATGGCCGAGGCCGTCGCGGCCGCGCCGAAGGTCGCGGTCAAGCTGGCCCGGCGGGTCATCTCGCAGCTGGCCCGACCCCAGCAGCGGGCCGCCATGGCCGACGAGCTGATCTACCAGACGTTCCTCAACCGCAGCGACGACTTCGCCGAGATGAAGGCGGCCAGAGCCGAGGGCCGGCCGCCGCGCTACACCGGGAGCTGACCGCGATGCGCCCGCACCCCCGCCGAATCGATGCCGATTCCGTGCATCTGATGCCGACTCCGTCGCCGATCTCGCCCGGTAGCGATGACCGCTGAGCACAGGGGGCTGCCCTCTCCGCCGCCGGTGGGGGAGACCGCGCTGAGGCCGGGCACCTTCGACGGCTCGACGGTGCTCGTAACGGGAGGCGGAACCGGCCTGGGCAAGGCCATCGCGTCGGAGTTCGCCCGGCTCGGGGCCGCGATAGTGATCGCCAGCCGCTCCACAGGCCATCTGGAGGCGGGCCGCGCCGCCATGGAGCAGCTCGGAGCCCCGGTGACGACCGCAGCCTGCGACATTCGGGATGCGGCCGCGGTGGCGGCCGCCTTCGACGCAGCCGAGGAAGCGTTCGGGCTGCCCGACGTGCTGGTCAACAACGCGGCGGCCAACTTCCCGGTCCCGGCCGAGGACATGTCGCCCAATGCCTGGCGGGCGGTGGTGGACATCACCCTCACCGGCACGTTCAACTGCACCCGTGAGCTGGGACGCCGGCACCTGGCCGCCGGCACGCCCGCATCGGTGATCAACATCGGCGCCTCGTACGCCTGGACCGGAGGACCGGGCTTCGCCCACTCGGCCGCGGCCAAGGCCGGCGTCAAGAGCCTTACCGAGTCGCTGGCCGTGGAGTGGGGTCCCTACGGGATCCAGGTCAACTGCCTGGTGCCGGGCCTGTTCCCCCACGAGGACATGACCACCGACATCCGC
>JAPOQG010000057.1 GCA_026710865.1 Acidimicrobiaceae bacterium | reverse complement strand
GAGGCGCGGCGGGGGTCGCGCACCGTGCTGGGCCCGTCCGGACCGGTCGAGGCGGAGGTGTGGTGGCGTCCGGCGCTGGCGGTCGGCGCGGAGGTCGTCGGGCCGGCCGTCATTGCGGAGGGCGAGTCGACGACGTATCTGGCTGCCGGCGAGCGGGCCTCGGTCCACGAGACCGGCGCCTTGAGGATCGAATGGTGACGGCGTGAACCCCATCGGGCAATTGGCAGCAAAACGCACGCATACCGTGCAAAACGCTGCCAATTCGCCAACGGCGACCGGAGTCACGAACAACTGGCAGCAAAATGCACGCATACCGTGCAGAACGCTGCCAATTCCCCGACGGCGACCGGAGCGACCAAGAACTGGCAGCAGAATGCACGCATACCGTGCAGAACGCTGCCAATTTCTGTGGGGGCGGTGACGCAGTGGCCCTGAACGCGATCGACCTGGAGGTGGCCCGGCACCGGTTCACGGCCGCGGCCGACGAGATGGGCGGCGTGCTGCGCCGCACCGGTTACTCCCCCAACATCAAGGAGCGGGCCGACTTCTCCACCGCTCTGTTCGTGCCCGGCGGCGAACTGCTGGCCCAGGCCGAGCACATCCCGGTGCATCTCGGCTCGATGCCGGCGTCGGTGCAGGCCGTGATCGACGTCTTCGGCGAGGTGCTGGAGCTCGACGCCCAGTACGCGGTCAACGACCCCTACCACGGCGGCACCCACCTGAACGACCTGACCATCGTGCGGCCGGTCGCCCACGGGGGCGACCTCGTCGGGTGGGTGGCCAACCGGGCCCACCACTCCGACGTGGGCGGCGACGCACCCGGGTCTATGCCGGCCGACGCCACCCGGCTCGACCAGGAGGGCCACGTGGTGGCGCCGACGCTGGCCGCCCGGGGCGGGCAGTGGGCGCCGGAGTTCCTGGACCCGTTCCTGGCCGCCACCCGCACCCCCGACGAGCGGGTCGGGGACCTGTCGGCCCAGCTCGGCGCCAACGAGGTCGGGGCCCGGCGGCTGATCGAGCTGTGCGAGGCCTACGGGCCGCCGGGCTACACGGCGATCTGCGACGGGCTGCTCGACTACGGCGAGCGGCGGATGCGGGCCGCCATCGGTGACCTGCCCGACGGCGACTACGACTTCGAGGACTACGTGGAGGGCCCCGACCGCCTCCACAACATCGCGGTGCGGGTCTCCATCGACGGCTCCGACCTGCACGCCGACTTCGCGGGCTCGGCCCCGCAGGTGGAGGCAAACTTCAACTCCGTGGAGGCGGTGGCGGTGTCGTGCCTCTACTACGCGGTGCGGGTGGCCACCGACCCGTCCATTCCCGCCAACGGCGGCTGCTACCGGTCGATCACCATGTCGTCGCCGGCAGGCTCGATAGTGAGCGCGGAGCCGCCCGCGGCGGTGGCCGCCGGCAACGTCGAGACCTCCCAGCGCATCGCCGACACGCTGCTGGGGGCGCTGGCCCAGGCCACGCCCGAGGCGGTGCCGGCCGCGTCGCAGGGCACGATGAACAACGTGCTGGCCGGATCGGACGCGTTCGCCTACTACGAGACCGTGGGCGGCGGCCAGGGCGGGCGCTGCGGCCTCGCCGGCCAGTCGGGCATCCACACCGGCATGACCAACACCAAGAACACCCCGATCGAGAGCCTCGTGCAGCACTACCCGCTGCGCATCACCGCCTACGGCCTGCGCTCCGGCAGCGGCGGCGAGGGCCGCTACCCGGGCGGCGAGGGCATCGTGCGGGAGATGGAGTTCCTGGAGGACGCCACCGTGACCCTGATGGGAGAGCGCCGCGTCACCCAGCCCTGGGGCCTCCAGGGCGGCGGCCCCGCAGCCACCGGCGAGGACTGGCTGATCCGCCGCTCCGGCACCCGGGAGCTGCTCCCCGGCAAGGTCACCCTGGACGTCCAATCAGGCGACCGCCTGCGAGTCCTCACCCCAGGAGGAGGCGCCTGGGGCCGGGCGTAGGGCGCGACGTCGAGGGCGAGACAGCGCTCACACACTTGGACAATCTGTTAGACAACTAGTTGGACAAAATAAGGGGTCATTAGTAGCCTCTCTTCATGAGGTCCTACCTTGAATCCCATCCATGGATCACGTTTGAGGCTACCGACCTCAACGATCTTGAACCGAAGACATGGATGCTGCTGGGTGAGGCGCGCTCGAAATGCGACCACCTAGCCGGCACGCCGTTGCGCCCGAGTGTCGCTCGCCAGCTTAGCAGAATTGCTCTCGTGAGGGGAGCACAGGCTACGACAGCCATCGAGGGCAACACTCTCACGGAGGATCAGGTAGCCGGCATTCTCGACGGCACCTTTAGAGCCCCACCCTCACGCGAATATCAGCAGCAGGAAGTGCTCAACGTGCTCGGAGCGCTCCGGTCGATCTCGGCAATGGTCTTGACCGCAGATTCCTCCACGGACATGACTGCTGGGTTGATCCGTCGGTTCAACGGCCAACTCCTTGAAGGGACCGAGCACGAATCGCACGTCGTACCAGGGCAGGTACGCACCTATCCCGTCGTCGTATCGTCCTACCGAGGTGCGCCAGCGGAGGACTGCGACTACTTGCTGGAACGTCTCGCCGAATGGCTTGAGAGTGAAGTCTTCGAGTCCGACGACCCCGAGATCGGTTTCGCGCTGACGGTAGCGCGCGCCGTCTACGCCCATCTCTACATCTCTTGGATACATCCTTTCGGTGACGGAAACGGTCGCACGGCGAGGCTGCTGGAGTTCCTGATCCTCGCTAGGAGCGGCGTGGTTCCCCTTCTGGCCGCCAACCTTCTCTCCAATCACTACAACCTGACGCGTGATCGGTACTACCGAGAACTTGCGAAATCCAGCAGAACCGGGAGGACGGCGAGCTTCCTGACGTACGCAACGCAAGGGCTTGTGGACGGAATTCGGGGGCAGATCGAGAGTGTTCGAGAGCAACAACTCGAGGTGACGTGGGCCAGCTTCGTCAACAACACTCTTAGCCACTACCCATCGAGTCCGGCCCGGGATAGGCAGCGCGCGCTGATTCTTGCTATGCCGCTGAACGCCACTGTTTCCCGAGACGAGATACCAGGACTCAGCCTTGAGGTCGCGAGGTTGTATGCGAGGACTGGCCCTCGAACGCTGAGCCGCGACCTCAACCGGCTAAGAGACGCCAAGTTACTGACCAGAACTTCGGAGGGTTGGATGCCCAACCACGCGATCGTCGAAGCCTTCCGACCCAACATCGCAGACAGCGATCTACCGTAGCAATGCACGCCAATGGAGCAGCAGGTGACGGATACGATCATCGCGTGACGGGAGACGAACCTAGGCCCACACTCAAGCGTGTCATCGCAGAACGGGTGACGGAGTTCGTCAGGGTTGGAGACACCGTGCGCCGCCCTGCCTCGGCGAATGCCGAGTCAGTGCGTCAACTCTTGGTGCACCTGGAACGGTCCGGCTTTCGGAGGGGCGCCCCGGGTGTTGAGTGCCGAGCCCGACGGCGGTGTGGTGCTGAGTTGGATCGACGGATGGGTCCCTGCCGATTCTGAGGCGTGGAAGCTGGACCTGCGCTCGCTGGAATCGGTGGGCGAGCTACTGCGGGCCTACCGACTGCGCGCAGGGCTTCACCCCTGACGCTGGCTTCGAAGAGGGTCCCCCGTCAATTGCCGAGGGGCAGATCGTGTGCCACGGTGACGTCGCGCCCCGCAACACCGTGTTCAGGGACGGGCGGGCGGCGGCCTTCATCGACTGGGACGGCATCTGGGTGTCGGCGCCGATGTGGGACCTCGGGCACGCCGTGTGGCAGTTCGGTCCCGTCTGCGGCGACGACGACCCTTGGCTGAGACAATGGCCCGAGCTACCGGACCGTTCAGCCCGCATCGCCGCACTTGTGCGCGGCTACCGACCTGGAAGGCCCGAAGCAGAAGGCCTGGGCGACATAGTGGTCGAGGTCATCGCCGGCTGCCACCGCAGCGTGGTTCGCAAGGCGGCCGCCGGTGTACCGGCCTTCGTGCGGTTGAGGGACGAAGGGGTGCTGGAGGAACTGGGCAGCCAACTCCAAGCAGCCCAGCAGTACCGCACACTCATCGTTGACGCAGTTCTGGCAGGCGCCTCGTAGCTAGCCGAGGGCGCGGAGCCAGGTCGCGATCTCTTCGACGTCGGGCGACTCGGATGCCACTCTCATCACTAGGCGGTAGACGTCGTCGTTGGGGGCGGCTGAGATGCCCACGCCGTTGAACTCTAGGAACACGGCGGTCGCAAGCCAGCCGAGACGCTTGTTGCCGTCGATGAGGGGATGGTTGCCGACAATCGACTGAAGCAGAGCGGCGGCCTTGGTCCAGGTGTCCGGGTAGGCGTCGACGCCGAAGGCGCTGGCCTTGGGACGGGCGGCCGCCGCGGCCAGCAGCCCGGCGTCGCGGATCGGCGGGGGATCTCCGAGCAGCCTGCGGGCCAGTTCGATCAGGTCGTCCGACTCGAGGAACTCGGTGGGCTCGATCATTCGCCGAGGCGCCGCAGCGCCTCGCCATGGCGCTCGATGACCAGTTCGGCCGCGGCGTCGATCCGATCTCGGCGATCGCGCGAGGCGACGTAGTCGCGTACGGCGCGCCGAGCGGCCTCCTGCATCGAGATGCCTTCAAGCGCGGCCCGATCGCGCAGTGCCTCGTGCTCTTCGTCGGTCAGCCTCAGGGTCATGGCCATCCCCTCACGGTATCAGTCCGATACCAATATTCGCCGGCTCTACGCAACCAGAATCTCGACTGGATTCGATTTCTACATGTAATTGAGCTGCATTACAATCATTCCATGTTAGATTCAGTCACATGGACGCGGCGACCGTGATGCAGCTGGCGACGCCGGTGCTGGCAGTTGCGGGAATCGTGTGGCACCAGCAGCACAGCACTGACAAGCTCCGCGACGACTTCAACGCAGCGAACAGGGAGCAGCGCGAGGCGACCGACAAGCTCCGCGACGTTGTGATGGACCTGGGGCAGCGCATGGCCCGCATCGAAGGCCACCTTGGTGTCGGCATGCCGCCCAATGCCGAGGAGACCGACGGGAACGGTTTAGCCCGGGCCCGATGAGATCAGTCGGACTCCGACTCGGGGACCTTGGTGCGGCGGGCGCCGGGGACCGAACCCGCGACCGAGCGCCTCGGCATGGTGGGAAACTCGAAAACCGCGCCCCCCAGCTGGGCCGGGGCGCGGGGCGCCCCGGCCCGGCCGCGGCCCGGGCCCCGCCCCCCCGCCGCACCAAGGTCCCCGAGTCGGAGTCCGACTGATCTCATCGGGCCCGGGCTAAACCGTTCCCGTCGGTCTCCT
>JAPOQG010000263.1 GCA_026710865.1 Acidimicrobiaceae bacterium | reverse complement strand
TGTTCGCTGCGCTCACGGGCCGCTCGGGCCACGGCCTCGCTCCCCGGTTCACGAAGCCGCCCCATCACTCGCGGCTGACCGCTCGGCCTCTGGGTCGCGCATGATGCGCAGCGACCCGATCTCGGGGGCCGGGATGCCCAGCCCCTGCTCGTGGGCGGCGACAAGCAGCCGGTGGGCCAGGGCGAGATCCTGCTCGACGGTGCCGATGGACTTGAACACCAGCGGCCCCTCGCCAGAAGGCTCGTAGGGGGACTCCAGCCAGTCGTTCAACAGCACGGCCCCGCCGGGGTCGAAACCGAACCGCTCGACGGCGTCGATGACGTCGCCCGGTTCGTGGCGGGCGTCCTCGCAGTCGAAGACCACTTGCGAGGCCGCAGCGAAGACGTCGCCGACCAGCTCCCGCTGGTTGGGCCGGGTCGATCCGATTCCGGCCAGCATCTCGAGATGCGCGACCTGGCCGGCCTCGAGGAACGCCGGTCCGGCGGACGATGTCGCGACATAGGCCTGCTGGGCGCCGGTCAGCGCGGCGTCGACGGAGTCAACCGGGTAGACGGGCACGCCTGCGACGGGCCCGAGGACGTCGCAGAACGCCTCCCGGTTGGCCCGGGTCGGGCTGAACACCGCAACCTCGGCCAGCGTCGACACCGCAGCCACCGCTCGCAGCCCCTCCTTGGCCTCCTCGCCGCTGCCGATGACCGCCAGCTTCCTCCGCCGGCCGTCGTCGACGTGCTCGAACGCCAGCGCGGCGGTGGAGGCGGTGCGCAGGCTGGTGATGCGACGGCCGTCGACGACCCCGATCACATCCGCGCTGTCGCGGTCGAAGACGCTGATGTGGTAGCGCACCCGCTGGCCGACGCGATGGAACTCCTTGTATCCCACGATCCCGAGCTCGGGCAGGATGCCGGTCAGCACCCTCATCCAGGTCCGGTCGTCGGCGATCTGCACCCGTCCCGTCACCGCGTCGGCGCCCACCGAGATCCGGGCCGCCTCCAGCCCGACCTCGACCGAGGCCAGCGCGTCGACGAGGCCGCCGTCGAGGAACAGCGGCCGGTTCACGGGGGCCGTCACTGAGGATTCCTGCCGACCCAGAACTCCTCGTCCGGGTCGTCGGTGACGGGCAGGCCGGCATCGACCGCGGCCTTGCGGATCATGCCCATCTGCGCCGCGTTGATGCGGGCCAGCGGGGCCCGCAACGGCCCCCCGTTGAAGCCGTTCAGCCAGCCCTGGTACTTCCAGATGCTTCGGGGCACCATCCCGGTGGTGGCCACAACTGGGCTCACGGTGGCGCTGTTGGCCTTCCGGACGGGAGTGTTGCGCCAGTACAGGTCCATGCCGCCGTCCCATGTGGCGGGGTCGCCGAGCAGCTTGAGCATCTCGGGGATGCGGGGCCCGAAGGCCTCGTAGTTCGAGGTGCCCATGAACTTCATGCCGTAGTGGCGGATCCAGATCGGCGCGTTCGACTCCATGGGGTCGGTCACCACCACCTGATCGGCCAGGCGCCAGAAGACGTCGTCGATGCCTCCCGCGTAGGGCAGGCCGACCTCGTTCTTGATCCCCACCAGCATCGGACAGTCGGCGACGAGCCTCTCCAGCAGTTCCAACGGGAACGCGGCCGGGTGCAGGCGGGCGAAGTTCCACTGGTCGATGGCGAACAGCAGCACGCCCAGCGGCGAACGGTCGATCATCGCCCTGCTGGCGTCGTAGAGCTCTTCGATACTGCGGGGGTAGAACGTCATCGGGTAGGAGGGCAGCACCAGGTCGGCTCCCAGCTCTGTGCCCCACTCGATGGTCAGCTGCTGCAGATCGAAGGTCGGCTGGGACGCCTGGACCACCACCACCATGTCGCCGGCCGCGTCGGTGACGATCTCCAGCAGTCGCCGGTACTCCTCCAGCGAGGTGCCTCCCTCGCTGACCACGAGCACCGCTCTCATGCCGAGTTCGCGCTCCATCTCGACGTCGTGGCGGATGGCGGCCTCGTTCAGCGCGGAGAGATCGCTGGTGAAGGTGGGCAGCACGCACCCGCAGCATCCGTCGAGCGCCTCCCGTGCCCAGGCCCGGGCGTCGGTGACGGCGTACTCAGGCATTCGGGGCACCTCCCGCCCGCTCGGCGGCCGGGGTCAGGAACAGTCGCTCGGCGTTGCGTCCGAGCACGCCGGCGCGCTGATCGTCGCTCAGGCCCAGCTCGTCCACGATCGCGAGGTGCCGCTGCACCGTCCACGGCACCGGCGGGCAGTCGGTGCCGAAGCAGACGTGTTGTGGGCCCACCGTGTCCAGGGCCAGCTTGAGCGGCCTGCTCCCGAACGTGACCGTGTCGAGGAAGAGCTTCTGGACGTGGCTCGACGGGGGCTCGACCAGCTCGACCTCGCCCCACGGGCCGAGCGGGGCGTAGTTGCGCAGCTCGTGCCCGAAATCGAGCCTGTCGGAGACGGTGGTGATGGCCCCGCCGGCGTGGGCGCACAGCAGCCGGAGCTCCGGGAACCGCTCGTAGGTGCCGGTGAGGATGAACCGGGCCAGCGTGACCGTCATGTCCAGCGGTCGCCCGCACACTTCGCCCATCCGGTAGATGCCCATGAGGTCCTGGCCGACGGTCTGACCGCCGGGGTGGACGAAGACGGGCGCGCCGATGCTCGAGACGTAGTCCCAGAACTCAGCCGGGACGCTGTCGAGGTAGCGGTTCTGGTCGCTCGTCGGCACCGCGAAGCCGGCCAGCCCCAACTCTTCGGTGGCCCGCTGTGCCTCAGCGAGGTGCTCGCCGCCGCGCCAGGGGATCGCGGTGGCCAGACCGGCGAGCGTTCCGGGGTGGTCGCGCTGGAGTTCTGCGACGAAGTCGTTGTAGGCGCGGACCTGCTCGATGTCGCCGGTGTCGAGATCCCCGTACCAGATGTGGGGGTCCGAGACGATCGACGTGGTGATCCCACCCTCCTCCATGCGTTCGAGCTGCCGGGACACGTCGAAGAGATCGGTCGGCATACGACCCTGCGGCTCCCATCGCCGCGGGAAGAGGTGGACGTGGCTGTCGACGATCATGGGCTGTGCCTACCTCGGATCATGCCTGGTCTGGTGCCGGCTCCCGGCCATGCAGGGCCCGCCAGACCCGCGCCGGACTCACGGAGCTGCTGAGCACCTCGGCTCCCGGTCCGAGGGCGTCGGCCACCGCATTCGCGACCGCGCCGAGCGAGCCGACGATCCCGGCCTCCCCCCCGCCCTTGATGCCGAGCGGGTTGTCGTCGCAGCCGTATTCGAGGATCGTCACCTGCACGTTCGGCAACTCGGCCGCGGCGGGCATCGTGTAGTCCGCGAGGCTCGTTGTCAGCGGCTGCGCGTTCTCGTCGTAGGCGACCTCCTCGAGGAGAGCGCCGCCGATGCCCTGCGCCGCGGCGCCCGCAAGCTGGCCGCCGAGCAACCGCGGGTTGACGGCGCGTCCCACGTCATGGGCGAGCACGTACCGGTCGACGCTTACCCGGCCGTCGGCGGTGTTCACCGAGACGCAGCACGCGGCACCTCCGAAGGAGGCCGTCATCTCGTTCTTCTCGAATCGTCCCCGCGTCGCGCCGATGTCGGCCAGGTCCACGCAGCGGCCCCCCGGGGCGCCGGCCGTGCCGCCGTGCAGCACGATGTCGCCGGGATCGCACGCCAACATCCGCGCCGCCTTGATGCGGACCTGTTCGACCGCGGCGGCGATCGCGTTTCCGGCCAGTACCGTGGAGCGGCTCGCGAACGCGCCGAAGCCGGCCGGTATCTCAGCCGTGTCGTGAAACTCGACCGTCACAGCGTCGAGAGGCAGGCCGAGCATCTCGGCTGCGATCTGCGCGAGGGCGGTCTCCACCCCCTGGCCCAGCGACCCGATCGCGCAGCGGACGGCGACGCCGCGCCCGCGGGGCACCAGGTCGACCTCCTCGAACGGCCCAACCGAGCCGAACTCGACGTAGGCGGCGATCCCGACCCCGGATCGCTGGTCCGGCGGGACGGCCTCTCGGCTGCGGGCCCGCATCTCATCGAATCGGGCGGCCGCGAGCAGTTCGTCGAAGCCCCTGACAAAATCGCCTGCCCGGTAGGTGATCGGCATCACCTCGCCGGAGCCGGGTCCGGGAGTGAAGCAGAACGGCATCGCGTCCTTGGGGATCAGGTTGCGGCGCCTCAGATCGGCGGGATCGATCCCGAGCTCCGCGGCCGCGATGTCGATCATGCGCTCGCGCACGAAAGTCGCCTCGGTCATGCCCGGGCCCCGGTAGGTGCCGACCGGAGTCCTGTTGGTCAGCACCGCGTCCAGATCCATGCTGAAGGCGTCCCAGCGGTAGGGGCCCGGCAGGTGCACCATGGGGAGAATGACCGGCAGCAGGCCCTGGGTCCTCACGTAGGCGCCATGATCGCAGCGGCCCCGCACCCGGAAGCCCAGCAGCCGCCCATCGGCCGTGGCGGCGAGTTCGAACCCGTGCTCCTGCTCGCGGGCATGGTTCGTGGCGACCATATGCTCCCTGCGGGTCTCGGACCAGCAAACAGGTCGCTCGAGCCGGAGCGCCAGCAGCGCTATCAGAATGTCCTCGGGATAGGGCTCGCCCCGGGTTCCGAATCCGCCGCCGACCTCGACCTCGACCACCCGAACCTTGCTTGGATCCAGTCCTGTCACGCTGCTGAGCAGGCTGCGGGTGAAGTGCTTGACCTTGGCCCCGCCCCAGACCGTGAGCACGCCCGAGGACCGCTCGTAGTCGGCGACGAGGCCGCGGGTCTCCAGGGGCGTCGCGGCCTGTCGATGGACGCGGAGCCGGCGGTGCACCACCACGTCGGCAGATCCGAAGGCGGCGTCCACATCGCCGTAGCGGTAGACCAGACGCTTGATCGTGTTGCTGCCGCAGGCCTCGTGAACGAGCGGTGCCGAGGGCTGCCCCGC
>JAPOQG010000218.1 GCA_026710865.1 Acidimicrobiaceae bacterium | reverse complement strand
GCGCGCCGGCACCTGATGAGGGTCGATGGCGCATGGGGGGAGCCGGACTGGGCGGACTTGGCCCTGTATGGGTTCTATTGCCTGGAGGCGTGCGTCGTAGCGGCCGCGCTGCACTTGGGGCTGCCGCCGACCAGGAGAACCCACCCCGCGAAAGTCGAACAGGCCCGCCGACTCGCTGCGGCGCACGGCCTCCCGGACATCGACGATCTGCTGGTCGAACTGAACGACAGGCGCAAGTTCGAGGCCTACGGCGACATCGAGTTGCCCGAGGACGAAGATCGCGACGCCCAGGACACAGCCGCCGAAATCCGGGCCTATTTCGAGGCGGTCGAGACGGTGCTGGGGCCGTGAACGGCCCGGCGATCACCCAGCGCCCCCATGTGGCGCCGGACCGTTGGGAAGCCGCCGTGTGCTCGTGGCCCGACAACGAAGCGCGTGGCTGGGCCCGCGACCTGATGCAGGCAGCGCGCCAGAACGGCGCGGTCAACGCCGTTGTAGCCACCGGATCGGCGGTGCGGAACGTCGATCGCAGCGACGACCTGGATGTCGTGCTCGTCTACCACGCAGCGAGGCCATCGTTGCCCAGGCCGCCGATCTCGGTCGATCTGCGCTGCTATGACCAAGCCGACGTGTCCGCCCGCCTGACCGCCGGTCACAGCTACCTGTCGTGGGCGGTGCGCTTCGGGCGGGTCCTGTATGAGCGGGACCAGTGGTGGAGCAGGTTGCGGGCTGAATGGAACGACCGGCTGCTGTTGCCGTCGGCCGCGGAGGCCATCGAACGGGCGCAGCGGGCCGAGCGCCAGCGCGACGGGCTCGCGGCCGCGGGCGACGACGACGCCGCTGCCGAATTGCAGCTCGCGGCGCTGACTCACCGCGCCCGGGCGGCGCTGACCCGCTCGGGTGTCTTCCCGCAGTCGCGCCCGGAGCTCGCAGCCCAACTGCGCCGAATCGGCGAGGACGCGCTGGCTGAGCGCCTCGGTGATGCCCTCGCCCGCAGGAGCCTGTTGTGACCGCGCCGACGGTGGCTGCCGCCTACCGGCGGGCGGTCGCGCTGGAAACGCGATGCGAACGGGCCTGGCACGCCCGGGCCGTCGCCGACGGTCCGATCCGCTCGCCGTTGCCGGGCGCCTTCCTGGAGTGGTGCCGCCAAGGCGGCTTCGGGGTGCCTCCGGGCTATTGGGCGGCCGCGGTCCGCGCCGAGTTGCGCGCCGAGCCCAGCCTCCTCGACTGAGACGAGCTGGTGAAGCGTGGCTGAGTGCTGCGCCGCTACTGTAGGCCCGCTTCTCGCCTAGCTGTTGGGGTAGTCGTGACCGGGACCAAGCACTACTACATCGACTCGTTCGACACTGTCGCGCTGAGTTCGTTCCGGGTGACCCAGTCGCCCTTCGCCCACCGCTACGCGACCGAACAGACGGTCTTCTGCATGTACTGCGACCGCCTGTACCCCGTCAAGATGACCCCCGACGAGGACCCCGTCGCCAACTACTGGAAGCTGCGCCGGGGCGTCATGCTCTACGACGTCCCGGAGAAGCCCCTGGAGATCATCGGCCCCGACGCGGCCCGGCTGCTCGAGAGGGTCCTGGTGTGCCGGGCCGAGACCCTCGCCGTCGGGCGGGCCCGGTACGGCATCGCCTGCAACGCCGACGGCACCGTGTTGATGGACGGCGTGGTCATGCGCCTCGCGCCGGATCGCTTCTGGTACGTCAAGGCCAACGGCGAGTTCATGAGCTGGCTCGGCGCCAACGCCATCGGGCTCGACGTGGAGGTTCGCGACCCGGACTCGCGGGTGCTGCAGATCCAGGGACCGAAGTCGCTCGATGTGCTCGACGCTGCCATCGGCGGCGGGCTCCCGGAGGACTTCAAGTACTTCCACGCCCGGTTCTTCGAGATCTGCGGCCAGACGCTGTGGGTGTCGCGCACCGGGTGGACCGGCGAGGCGGGCATCGAGATCTACTGCAACAGCGGCCCCGAGCCGACCGACCATGACGCCCTCTGGGACGGCCTGTTCGCATGCGGCGAGAGCTTCGGCATGGAGTTCAGCTCGTCGTCGTCGATGGGGATCCGGCGGGTCGAGTCCGGCATCCTGGACAACGGCACCGACATCGAGCCGGACCTGACGCCGTTCGGAGCCGGCATCGTGAAGTTCGTGGTGTGCGACAAGGAGCCCTTCATCGGCCGGGCCGCGCTGGAGACAGCCGACCGCAGCCAGCTGCTGTTCGGGCTGATCTGTCCCACCGCCGCGCCCGAGTCCGGCATGCACGTCCGCTTCGGCAACCGCGGTGTCGGGCACATCACGATCGGGACGTGGTCGCCCACGCTGGAGGCCGGAGTCGGCTACGTGCGCTTCGACCGGCCCCTTGCGGGGGACGACTGGCTCGCCAAGACGGTCATGCTGCACGACCGCGACGGCACGCCCCACCCCGCGACCGTCGACACGCTGCCGTTCGTCGACAAGGAGAAGCAGCTCCCCCGCGCCGGATGGAGAGGGCCGAGCAGCTGACTTGCCGGGCCTGCGCGGGCCGGCTCAGCCCGGGCCGCGGTGGCTCGGGCCGGTGCCGCGACCCCGTCGATGGTGCCCTGGTGGTGCTCGGAGCGGTTGTCACCGACGCCCCGGGCTCGGCGTCGGTGCCGCGACCCCGTCGATGGTGCCGGCTCAGCCCGGGCCGGCTAGCCCGGTCCGCGGGCTATCTCGGCGGCGAGGGACAGGTCGCCAACGGCCGAGTCGAGGTCGTTGACCGAGACCTGGAACTCGTCGATCCTGTGCGCCGTCACGAGGGCGTTCAGCTCGGCGCGGCATTCCTCCACCGTCCCGGAGATCACGAAGGCGTCCACCCAGTCGTCTTGCACCAGATGAGCCGCGGCTGCTGGCCCGCCGTCGGCGAGACCCCGGCGGATGGCCGCCTCGGTGGCGGGGTCGAGCCCGATGCGGGCCTTGACCGTGTCGGGCGAGTCGACCAGCCGGAAGGTCAGGCTGGCCCGGGCGGCCTGGCGGGCCGCCTCGGTCGTGGCCAGGATGGTCATGTAGCACAGCCTCGGGCGGGGACGGCCGTGCTCCTCGGCGGTGGCCCGGATGGCAGCCACATGCTCGCCGATCAGCTCCTTGTGGACGAACGACATGATGAAGCCGTCGGCCAGCTCGCCGGCGAGCCGCATGACCCGCGGGCCCCGCCCGGCCACCCAGATCGGTATGTCGGGCCTGCCGAAGCCGAGCCGGGCCCGGCGGAACCCGCCGGTCACGCCGTCGCCGTCGACGGTCTCGCCCGACCACAGCGCCCGGCTGGTCTCCGCCAGCTCGCGCATGGCCCTGACCGGTGCCCGGCGCTCGATGGCCAGCGCGGTGAGCGTCAGGGCCCCGCCCGCGCCGATCCCCAGCGCGGCCCGCCCGCCCGACGCCTCGTCCAGGGTGGCGACGGCCGCGGCGGTCATCCCCGGATGCCGGGTGTAGGCGTTGGTGATGCCGGTGCCGACCTCGACCGAGCTCGTGGCCGCGGCCACCGCTCCGAGGGTCACCCAGCACTCACGGGCCGCCAGGCCCTCGTCGGGGATCCACACCCGGCTGCAGCCGAGATCCTCGGCCGCAACCGCGGCCCGCACCACCGCGTCAACCGGTCCTTCGGGCATCACCATGCAGGCCAGCTGAACCATCACGCCGACACTAGCTGTCGGCGCGGAATCGGCCGGGCGCCCGCCGAGAATCGAGTCACGGACCGCCCAGACCGGTGGACACTGCCCACGGCCTCGCTCGGCGCCCCTGCGAATCACCAATGGGGCCGCGCCTGTCCGCTCGGCCTCCACGCCGCGGCGCTACCGGACTGTCCCGGCTCCGTCGCGGTCGGTGGCGGTGGCCGTGTCGGCGGCGGTGTCAACGGCGGTGTCGGTGGC
>JAPOQG010000295.1 GCA_026710865.1 Acidimicrobiaceae bacterium | reverse complement strand
TCGTGGACCGTGACGGATCCGCTGCCGTGGCGGACCAGGTTCTCGGCCATGGCCGAGCCCATCATTCCCAGCCCGATGTAGCCGTACCGTCTCACGCGGTGTCGCTCTCCAGCCGGGGACCGGGGGTGAAGCTGATGGGCAGGCTCTTCCAGCCGCTGACGTTGCCGCTGTGGAAGCGGACCTTGTGGTCGTGGTCCACCGTGTAGTCGCCCATGCGCCGGTGGATCTCCTCCAGCGCCACCTTGCCCTCCAGGCGGGCCAGGGCTGCGCCGAGGCAGAAGTGGACGCCGTACCCGAAGCCCAGATGCCGCTCTGGATCGCGGAAGATGTCGAACTCCGTCGCAGTCGGCCCGAACTCCCGCTCGTCCTGGTTGGCCGCGCCGATCAGCAGCAGCACCGAGTCTCCCTCCCGCATCCGCCGGCCGTGCATCTCGACGTCGCGGGTGAGGGTGCGATGCATGTACTGGGTGGAGCTGTGGAATCGGACAACCTCCTCCACCGTCTGGGGCACCAGCGACGGGTCGGCCACCAGGGCGGCCCGCTGATCGGGATGGCGCGACAGCAGCTCGACGGCGTTGCCCACCATCTTGGCTGTCGTCTCGAATCCGGCGAACACGAACAGCAGGCAGAACCCCAGCAGCTCGACCTCGGTCAGCGCCCGGCCGTCGACCTCCAGCCCCAGCAGGTCCGACAGCAGCCCGTCGCCGGGGGCCTGGCGGGTCCGCCGCCGCTCAAGATCCTCGGTGAAGTAGGCGAGCACCTCGAGGATCGCCTCGACCGCCTCGCCGGGGATCTCCATGGACCCGTCCTCGCGGACCAGGCCCCGGTCGGCGCAGTCCCTGAGCGTGTCGCGGTCGGACTCGGGTATGCCGAGCACGGCCGAGATCACATCCATCGGGAAGCAGCCGGCCACATCGGACATCAGGTCGGCGCGACCCGACTCGATCACCGTGTCGATGTAGTGGTTGACGATCCTGCGGATCTCGTCCTCCATCAGGGCCACGCGCCGGACCGTGAACACCCGCGACACCAGCGCCCGAAGGGCGGTGTGCTCCGGCGGGTCGACCTCGATGATCTCCCGGAACCTGGGGTTGTCTCGGTCGATGGGCCGCCTGCCCTCCAGGGCCACGCCACCGGCCGATGAGTAGGTCTCGTGGTCCCGGAACGCGCCCTGCACGTCGTCGAAGCGGCTCAGCGCCCAGAACCTCAGGTCCGGGTTCCAGTAGGCGGGCGCCTCGTCGCGCAGCCGCCGGTACGTGTCGTACGGGTTGTCGTGGACGGTGAAGGCATACGGGTTGTACACCAGGGGCGAGGACATGCCGCCGATGCTACGCCAGGTCGGACGAGCGCTCCCGAGAACGGTCCCGCGGTGCGATACTGCGGGCCGGACCGGAGCACCTTAGGAGGGCGCGCTGACGGTGAGGACCATCGGTCTGGCGGGAACGGGGGTGATCGGCCCGGCGCGGTCGATGCGGCGATGGAGGCGGTCGCTGCATCGGGCGCACCGGTGCGCGACGATCACAGCATCATCGAGATCGAGATCAACCC
>JAPOQG010000237.1 GCA_026710865.1 Acidimicrobiaceae bacterium | reverse complement strand
GTCCCGGTGAACGCGCTCGGATCGTAGGTGTGCCCTTCAGCCATGGTGCGCGGCTCCTGACGCCAGCTTCATAGATCACATCAATAGTGACCCGAACGGGCGGCTGTGTCAATCGCCGGCGGTCAGCCCTGCTCGCACCCGGTCGGCGGCCTCCTGGTCGAAGGTGAAGTGGGCCTCGGTCACCGCGTCGACGATGCCGGCGATGCGGCGGAACGGCTTGGACGTGTCCATGCGAAGCTCCGGGAGCCGGGTGAGGGCCTCCTCCAGCAGGATCCTGGTCTCGAGACGGGCCAGTTCGGCCCCCAGGCAGTAGTGGGTGCCGAATCCCAGGGCGATATGGCGGTTGGGCCAACGCTCGGGATCGAACACGTCCGGATGCGCCTGGGGCCGGCCGGCATTGACGGCCTCGTCCCGGTTGGCCGACGAGAACCACACCGCCAGCACGCTGCCCGCGGGGACCTCGATGCCGCCGAAGCTCACGTCGGAGCGAACGTACAGCGGCTTCATCGGGAACGGCGTGCCGAAGCGCAGGATCTCCTCGACGGCCCGCCGCATGGCGGTGTCGTCGCCGACGCGGCTGCGAGCCCAGTCGAGCAGGTCGAACTCGGCCAGGTAGACGAATCCGTTGGCCAGGCTGGCGCCGGTGGTGTCGGTCCCGGCCGCGGTGAAACCGAACAGGTAGCCGAGCAGCTCGCGATCACCGATGGTGCCGTCGGACCAGGCCTTGACAAGAACGTCGAGCAGCTCGTCGGAGGGTTCGTTGAGCCGCCGGGCCACCATCAACCAGAAGTAGGCCTGGAGCTCCCACTGCTGGGGCATGTCGTCCCACGGCGAGGTCAGGAATATGTCCAGTTGCCGGCGCATCCAGTCCTCGCGGTCCAGGTCCAGGCCGATGAGAGCGCAGATCACCCGCATGGCCAGGCGCGAGGACATCTCGACGGCCACATCGACCTCGCCGGTGCCCTTGTCCACCACCTCGTTGATGGTGTCGACGGTGATCCGTCTGATGACCGGCTCCATCGTCCGCACCGCGTTGTTCCTGAACCACGGCTCCACCACGCCCCGCAGCACGTCGTGGCGGCCGGTGTCGCCGTCGAGCGTGAAGGGCTCCACCATCCACATGAACTCCATGGCGATGTGGATGGGCGCGCCGTCGGGCAGGTAGGGCTCCTGGTCCCGGGAGAAGGCCTCGTCGGAGTTGTGCAGCACCCGCATCACGTCGGCATGGCTCATCACGTGGTACATGCCGGTCTCGTCCTGGAACGGCGGGGTGGTGGGATCGCGGAACTTCTCGTCCCTCGGGAAGTCTGACGGCCGCATGGGCTCTCCCTTCCGGTCAGGGTCGGCTTCCACGCGGCGCGGCGCGCGGTCCGCCGATCCTAGGAGGCCGGCAGATGCCGGCCCTCAGCCGGTCTGAGTGCCTGCGCCCGCCCCGGCCGGCGCGCTCTGCGACCCGCCGGCCATCAGCAGCCCGAGGCCCTGGACCGTGCACTCGGCGCGGGGCACCACCGCCACGATCCGGCCCTCGAACATCACCGCCACCTCGTCGGACAGGGCCATCACCTCGTCGAGGTCCTCGGAGATGACCAGGATGGCCGTTCCCCGCTCGCGCTGAGCGACGAGGCGCTCGTGTATGTACTCCGCCGCACCGATGTCGACCCCGCGGGTCGGTTGGGCGGCCAGCAGCACGGGGGGCTCGCCGTCCAGTTCCCGGGCCAGGATCAGCTTCTGGATGTTTCCCCCCGACAGTGAGCTGGCGGTGGTGGACAGGTCGGGCGTCTTGACCGCATACTCCTCGACGAGGTTCTCGCCGTGGGTCCGGATCACGTTGGTGCGCAGCACGCCCCGCCGGGAGAACCGGGGCTCGCCGTGGGCCAGCAGCATGAGGTTCTCCGACACGCTGAAGCTGCCGATGGCGCCGTCGCGCATGCGCTCCTCAGGGATGAAGGCCAAACCGGCTCGACGCACTTGCTTCGGCTCGGCTCCGGTGACCTCTGCGCCGTCGATCGACACGCTGCCTGAGGCAACCGGTCGGAGGCCGGCGATCGCTTCGGACAGCTCGCGTTGACCGTTGCCGGAGACGCCGGCGATTCCCACGATGCGCCCGCCTCGCACGTCGAGGTCGAGGTCGTCCACCGCCACCGTGCCCCTGTCGCCGTCCACCGTGAGACCCCGGATGCTGAGACGCACGCCCCGGTCCGGGGTGTCGGCCATGTCGGGGGCCAGCTTCACGGGCCGGCCCACCATCATGTGGGCCAGCCCCTCCCGGTCGGTCTCGGCGGGGACGGTTGTGCCGACGACGCGGCCGTCGCGCAGCACGGTGATCCGGTCGGCCAGAGCCAGCACCTCGTGGAGCTTGTGGGAGATGAACACCAGGCCCCGCCCGTCGTTGGCCATCCGGCGCAGGGTCACGAAGAGGTCGTCCACCTCGCCGGGGGTCAGCACGGCGGTGGGCTCGTCCAGCACCAGCAGCCGCGCCTCCCGCAGCAGGGCCTTGATGATCTCCACCCGCTGGCGCTCGCCGACCGCGAGCTGCCAGAGGTAGGAGTCGGGCTGCACGTCGAGCCCGTAGGCCTCCGACAGCTCCACGATGCGGGCCCGCACCCCCGCGAGGTCGGGCCGGCCCGGCCGGCTGGAGGACAGCCCGAGCGCCACGTTCTCGGTGACGGTGAGCGTCGGCACCAGCATGAAGTGCTGGTGGATCATGCCGATGCCGGCGGCGATGGCCGAGGCAGGCGATCGCACCCGTGAGCGTTCGCCGTTCAGGATGATCTCGCCCTGGTCGGGCGCGTAGAGCCCGAACAGGATCTTCATGAGGGTGCTCTTGCCCGCTCCATTCTCACCCAGCAGGGCGTGAATCTCCCCCGACTGGACGTCGAGGTCGATCGAGTCGTTGGCGAGCACCCCGGGGAAGCGCTTGGTGATGCCGCGCATCTCCAGCAGCGGCGTCACGTCGCGCTCCCCCGGGGCGTTCGTCATGGGATGGGCCGGCCTGTGTCCGGGAGCCGGCTCAGCCGACGCCGGTGGACAGCGAGCCGTCCTTGAAGCCCGCTACCGCGTCGTCGATGGCCGAGCGGGCCGCCGCGGCCAGGTCGTAGGCGTCGTTGTACTCGATCACCAGTCCGCCGTTGGCGAAGTTGATCTCGTAGGAGTTGCCGCCGTAGCTGCCTCTCTGGATGTCGCGCACCAGGTCGTCGAGCACTACGTCCCACCGGTAGACCTGGTTGGCCACGACTACCTCGGGGCCGACGGTGGTCTGGTTGGACTGGGTGCCGAACCAGGCGACGCCGCTCTCGCGGGCGACGCCGATGGCGCCGACGGTCATCTGGGCGGTGCCGGTGAGCACCGCATGGCCGTTGTCGATGAAGGACTGGGCGGCCTCGGCAGCCAGCTGCACGTCGGCGAAGGAGTCGGTGTACACCGAGGT
>JAPOQG010000293.1 GCA_026710865.1 Acidimicrobiaceae bacterium | reverse complement strand
CCATCGAAGCTAAGCAACGACAGCACTGATCGTAGGATCTCGTAGGGCTGTCGAAAGCTGGCACCTACGATGGCTTCTCGTGCCTCCTGCTGAAGCCTCCGACCCGTCGTCGCAGTATCTCGATCCCGAGCAGCGGGCTCGAATGGAGATCGACGAGCAGCTGGCGGCGTGTGGGTGGGTGGTGCAGGACTACAAGCATGCGGCGGTGGCCGCGGCGCAGGGTGTGGCGGTGCGGGAGGTTCCTACCGATGCCGGCCCGGCTGACTATGTGCTGTTCGTGGACCGCCAGGCGGTGGGGGTGATCGAGGCCAAGAAGGCGGGTACCACTCTGACTGGTGTCGAGCCCCAGACCCGCAAGTATCAGGTCTCCTCTCCCGATTGGTTGCCTGCGTTCCTGGTGGACGGGGCGCTGCCGTTCGGTTATGAGTCCACGGGTGCTGAGACCCGGTTCACTTGTGGGCTGGACCCGGTGCCGGCCAGCCGGCGGGTGTTCACGTTCCACCGGCCCGAGACGCTGAGCCGATGGGTCACCACCCACTCGCAGCGGGACGAGTTGGGGACGTTCGTCGACTACCCCACCCTGCGCGCCGGCTTGCAGCATCTGCCCGAATTGGAGCCCGCAGCGCCGGGGCTGTGGCCTGCGCAGGCCGAGGCCATCCGCAACCTGGAGCAGTCTCTGCGCGAGGACCGGCCCCGGGCGCTGATCCAGATGGCGACGGGGGCGGGCAAGACGTTCACCGCGGCGAACCTGTGTTATCGGCTGGCGCGCCATGCTGGCGCCCACCGGATCCTGTTCTTGGTGGACCGGTCCAATCTGGGCCGCCAGGCGGTGCGGGAGTTCGAGGGGTTCACCGTTCCCGACGACCCTCGCAAGTTCACCGAGCTCTACAACGTCCGCCGACTGGCATCGTCGCGGCTCGACATGGCCGAGGAGACCTCCACCAAGGTGCACGTGTCCACAATCCAGCGGCTGTATTCGATCCTGCGGGGCGACGACGACTACGACGAGAGTCTCGACGAGCAGTCCGGCTTCGAGACCGCTCCCGATCAGCCGGTGGAGGTGTCCTACAACCCCGATGTTCCGATCGAGTCCTACGACTTGATCATCATCGACGAGTGCCACCGCTCGATCTACGGGGTGTGGCGCCAGGTGCTGGAGTACTTCGACGCCTTCCTGGTCGGGCTCACGGCCACGCCGGGCATCCAGACCTTCGCCTTCTTCGATCAGAACATGGTGATGGAATACGGCCACGAGCAGGCGGTCGCGGACCGGGTGAACGTCGACTTCGACGTGTTCCGCATCCGCACCGAGATCACCGAGTCAGGCGGCACGGTCCCGGCCGAGTTCGTGACCGAGTTCCGCGACCGCGAGACCCGCCAGCTCCGGCTGGAGAAGGTCGACACCGACATCGACTACAACGCGACCGAACTGGACCGCAAGGTGGTGGCTCCCGACCAGATCCGCACCGTGGTGCGCACGTTGCGCGACTCGCTGCCACAGATCTTCGAGGACCGAGAACGCAGCGACGACGGCCTGCTGGCCCATGTCCCCAAGACGCTGATCTTCGCCAAGGACGACAGCCACGCCGACGACATCGTGCAGGTCGTGCGCCAGGAGTTCGGCCTGAGCAACGAGGGCGCGGTGAAGATCACCTATCGCTCCGGCGACTCCGGCAACAAGCCCGAGGACCTGCTGCAACAGTTCCGCACCAACTATCCGACCCGCATCGCGGTGACCGTGGACATGATCGCCACCGGCACCGACGTCAAACCCATCGAGTGCGTGGTGTTCATGCGCATGGTGCGCAGCCGCAACTTCTTCGAACAGATGAAGGGCCGGGGCGTGAGGGTGATCGACCCCGACCGACTGCGCTCCGTCACACCCGACGCCAAGGTGAAGGACCGCTTCGTGATCGTGGACGCGGTGGGCGTGACCGACGCCGGCCTGCACGACACGGTGCCGCTGGAGCGCAACAAGGGCGTGAGCTTCGACCGGCTGTTGAACCAGATCGGCCTGGGCTCCACCGAGGAGGCGGTCGCGTCCTCGGTGGCGTCGCGCCTGGCCCGCCTGAACCGCCGAATCACCGCGGAGGACCGCGCCGCCGTCGAGAAGGTCGCCGGTGTCGGACTAGACGACTTGGTCCGCCAGATCACCGACGCACTGGACCCCGACCGCCAGCACACCGAGGCCGCAGCCGAGCACGGGGCGGACGACCCAACCCCCGAACAGGTGAAGGCCACCGCCGAGCGCATGATCGCAGAGGCGGTGCAGCCAATCGCCGGCAACGCCGAGCTGCGGGCGAAGCT
>JAPOQG010000209.1 GCA_026710865.1 Acidimicrobiaceae bacterium | reverse complement strand
CGGCCACGCTCAAAGCTGCGGCTGAGCGCCTGCGGGCCGCCGCGTCCGCCGCGATCGCGCCCAGGGTCGGTGATGGCGCAGTGGATGGCGGCGCCGTGGATGGCGGCGCCGTGGATGATGACGGCGCAGTGACGGCGCGTCCCGAGTCCGCCGTGCTGGAGGCCGCCGCCGAGCGCCTGCGGGCCGCGATGGTTGCCGGCGTGCCCTGCGAGCCGGTGCGGGGCCTCTTGGGCGATTCCGCCGGCCCCGAGGCCGGCTACGCGGTGCAGCAGATCAACACGGAGCACTGGCTCGCAGCCGGCCGGCGGGTCAGCGGGCACAAGGTCGGTCTCACCAACCCGGCGGTCCAGGAGCAGCTCGGCATGGACGAGCCGATCTGGGGGATCCTGTACTCCGACAAGTGCCGCACCGACGGCGACGACATCGGCGGCACCGGTCTGATCGAGCCCCGGGTCGAGGTCGAGGTGGCGGTAGTGCTCGGCGCAGATCTCGACAAGGGCCAGCACACTGTGGCCGACGTGATCGGTGCCACCGCCTACGTCTTGCCCGCGTTCGAGATCGTCGACAGCCGGATCGCGTGGGACATCACCAATTGCGACATGATCGCCGACAACGCCGGCAGTGGCCTGTACGTGCTCGGCACCCGCCCGGTGCCGCTGGCCGCCGTCGACCTGCGCCGGGTAGAGATGCGGCTCACGATCAACGGCGAGGAGGCGGCCACGGGCACCGGCGCGGCATGCCTCGGCAACCCGTTGAACGCCGTGCTGTGGCTTGCCGACACCATGAGCCGGCGGGGCACGCCGCTGCAGGCCGGCGAGACGATCATGACCGGCTCGCTCTGCGGGATGCTGCCACTGAGCGCCGGCGACGAGTTGGTAGCCGATATCGACGGCGTAGGAACCGTATCGGCGCACATGTCAGCGACCTGAGGCCCTCTACGGCGATCCGCTGTTGATCTCCTTCTGGGCTGCAATTTTTATTCAGTATTGATTTATATAGATCAGTTTAGTGCATAGTCGCTGTCGCGAGAGCACGGCTTTAGGATGCGAGAGCCGGAGCGTCTCCCCTTTCCCACGTCAGTGGAAAAGCCTTCAACCGGACGAGGGGGAGGCGCTCCGGCACCTACAGCCTGCACTGTAGCACCGGCCCTCCCCGAGCCGCACACCCACGCCCGTGGTGTGGAGGCACATCGGCACGTGCGGCCCGGCGCTAGAGCAGGAGCCCTCGCCGGAGCCGCACGCGACCTTCGGCCGGAAGGTGGAGGGCGCTACGCCGCGAGCCGTGTCCGCTCCGCGCCCTCACACAACCCTCGGACCCGCTCCGCTACATGGCTAACTCGATCAAGCACCTCAGTGAGTGTGCCGGACAGGTCCAGCGCCATGACCTCGAGGCACTTGTCGGCGTGCTTGACGCGGTACGACCGTGTTTCCGCCTCGCCCTCTGCATAGATCAGCAGCCCGCCGGGTAGGTCCAGGGCGGTCGCGTAGGCCAAGAGTTGGTACAAGTCGGCACCGGGGATGTGCTTGCCAGTGAGATTCTTGTACTTGGCGTCCCCGACGAAGGTACAGGTCGTGCCATCCCACCACGAAAGGTCGGGCTTCAGCCTTGCCTTCCCGTCCTCGTCGAGGGTGATCTCGTGGTCTGAGCGCAGCCTGGTGGACGACGCGCCCAGCGCTTCACGCAGCGCCGCCGTCAGAAAATCCTGGAACAGGCGGTTCATGTCCATCAGGAATCCGGATGCCCTCACATCGCCGCGGCCGGACTCGAACGCGCTGTGGCGCAAGATGAGCCGAGCGAGCCCGATGACGCCTCGGTAGTGCTCGTTGAGCCGGTCGAAACGGGCCTCGGGCACGTCGCTGGCGTCGAACTCGACCAGCGAGACCTGCGCGAGCATCCCGGCGACCCAGTTCAACTCACTCCGCGCCCGAGTGGAGCGCAGGCGCATTCTGCTCAGCCGGCTTGCGGCCGCCTTGACCAGCCGGTTCTCCAGAATGTCGTCGGTGAACTCGTCGTAGCGGACCTCGACCGG
>JAPOQG010000142.1 GCA_026710865.1 Acidimicrobiaceae bacterium | reverse complement strand
TACACGATCGGCTCTTTGGTGGACGGCACCGGCTATGTGGTGCAGGTGCGTGCGGTGAACGCGGCCGGTGAGGGGGCGTGGTCTTCGTCGTCTCCGGGTGTGCCGGGGCCGCCGGCGGCGCCTGCTGCGCCGACACTGACGCCGGGCGGCACCAGTTTGGGGGTGTCGTGGTCCGCGGCTGTGGCGGGTTCGGTGGTGACGTCCTATGACGTGCGTCACAGCGTGGACTCCGGCAACAGTTGGACCACGGTGGAGGATGCGTGGACCTCCGGTGCGCTGTCCTACACGGTCGGCTCTTTGGTGGACGGCACCGCCTATCGGGTGCAGGTGCGTGCGGTGAACGCGGCGGGTGACGGTGAGTGGTCGGAGTCGTCTCCGGGTGTGCCGGGGCCGCCTGCGGCGCCTGCTGCGCCGACACTGACGCCGGGCGACGAGAGCCTCGCGGTGTCTTGGACGGCGGCTGTGGTGGGTTCGGTGGTGACGTCCTATGACGTGCGTCACAGCACTGACGGCAGCACGTGGACGACGGTGGACCCGGCGTGGTCGTCGGGGGATCTGTCCTACACGATCAGCTCGTTGGTGGACGGCACCGAGTATGTGGTGCAGGTGCGTGCGGTGAACGCTGCGGGTGACGGGGCGTGGTCTTCGTCGTCTCCGGGTGTGCCGGGGCCGCCGGCGGCCCCGGCGGCGCCGACACTGGTGCCCGGCGACGCGACGCTGGCGGTGTCGTGGTCCGCGGCGGTGTCCGCTTCGGTGGTGACGTCCTATGACCTGCGCCACCGCCGAGACGGCGGCGCGTGGACCACGGTCGCGGCGGCGACCTCGGGGGCGCTGTCTTACACGGTCGGCTCTCTGGTCAACGGCGCCGAGTACGAGGTGCAGGTCCGTGCGGTGAACGCGGCGGGGCCCGGTGCGTGGTCGCCGCTGGCGCACGCGACGCCCAGGACGGTGCCCGGGCGTCCCGACGCGCCGTCGCTGGCGCCCACCCACGCGAGCCTGACCGTCACATGGACACCCCCCGGCGACGGAGGCGCCGCGATCACCTCCTATGACCTGCGCCACAGCCGCGACGACGGCGCGACCTGGCAGACCGCCGACCCGCCATGGACCGACGGCGAGCTCAGCCACACCATCCACCGCCGCCAGAACCGCACCGCCCACCACCAGGTGCAGGTACGCGCCGTCAACGAGGCCGGCGCCGGACCCTGGTCCGAACCGGCCCGAGTACTCTGGACAGCACCCCCCGCACCCGAAGACGACGAAGAACCCGAAGACGACGAAGAGCTAGACGACGACGAGTCCGAGGACGACGAGCCCGAGACGCCCTCGGCGCCGTCGCCCCCCGAGGCGCCGGTGCGGCTACAAGACGTGGCCGACACCTCCGCACTCGCCGACGAGATCGCCATCGCGGTAGACCTCGGAATCTTCACCGTCACCGACACAGATCCCGACGACACAGACCCGACGGACCCCGCCGATCCCGATCCCGCCGATCCCGATCCCGACGATCCCGATCCCGCCGGGACGGGCCCGGCGACCGCCTGGTTCGAGCCCAAGCAGGTCATGTCGCGAGCCGATGCCGCCACGCCGCTGGTGAGGCTGTGGCAGGTCCTCGGCAACGAGTGCCCCGCCGCGGCGGTCCCCTTCGACGACGTCGACGACCCCCAGACCAGAGCCGATGTCGGCTGCCTGCACGCGCTCGGCGTCACCACCGGCACCACCGAGACCACCTACTCGCCGGACCCGCCCGTCACCAGGGCCCAGGCCGCGTCGCTGCTGATCAGGCTCTGGACCGCCTCCGGCCGCCAATGCCCCCAGGACGCCCAGAACCGCTTCGAGGACGTCGCCGAGGACAGCGTGCACCGCGACAACATCGCCTGCCTGCACGCGCTGGGCATCACCGCCGGCACCTCCGAGACCACCTTCTCGCCCCCCAGACACGTCACCAGAGCCGAGATGGCCGCCTTCGCCGTCAGGCTCTACCGGCTCGTCCAAGAAGACGAATAGAACCGGGCGGCGCCCAGGCGGCGGCGGCGCAGCAGCCCCCAGCGAGCCCCCGCCCGGCGGCGCGAACCCGCCGCGGGCGCTCACTCACCCATTGCCGCGGGCGTTCAGGACAGATGCACGTAGGCGGTCACGCCCCGGGGTGCGTCCGGGTCGATGCCCTTGGCGATGCCGCGCCGGAGGCCGGCGAGCTGGGGGATGACCATCCGGGCGACGGCCGTCGCGTGCTCGGAGGCGCCTTGGGGGGTCTCGACCATACAGCCGGGATCGGGTCCCACCGTGGCCGCGTACGCGCCGCACGCCTCGATGTCCTTTGCGACGGCCAGTTCGTAGGGCAGGCCCGCTCCGCAGAACACGAGCGCGGCGCTGCGCCGATCCACGAGCGAGATCGGACCGTGGCGGAAGTCGAGCACCGGGAACGCCTCGCAGAACGTGCCCGACATCTCCTTGATCTTCAGCGCGCTCTCGCAGGCCAGCCCGGCGCTGAAGCCGCTGCCGAGGACGTAGACCGCTTCGAGGAAGGGATCGGCGAGCCGCTCGATGATCGGGCCGGCCTGCATCATCAGCGCCGCGCCCAGTCCGCCCACGTCACCGAAGACGTCCTCGGCGTCACCTCCGGCCGCGCTCAGCTGTGCCGAAAGCGCCGCCAGCATCATGCTCGTGAACGACCGCGTCTGCACCACCGACTCCTCGGAGGCGAAGTCGACGTAGACAGTCGCGTCAGCCACGCGGCTCAGGCCGCTCGACAGACTGGCGGTGACGGCGACGACCCCGGCACCGGACTGCTTGGCCCGCCGACAGGCCTCGATGGTCTCGGTGGTCTCCCCCGACCGGGAGATGGCGACCACGGTCTCGGCCCGGAGGGGGGCTGCTTGCGGGGCGAGCCATACCTCCGAGGCTGTCTCGGCCCAGGCGAAGGTTGGAAGGCTCTGCCGGTGCGAGACGGCCAGCGCCGCAGCGAGGTGGGCTGTGGATCCGCATCCCGTGTACAGGGTGCTTCCAACTCTCAGGCGTTCCTGTAGCCCGGTCGCGGCCACGCCAGCCGCTATGGCTCTGGGCCAGACCTGAGGCTGGGACGCGATCTCGGCCGCGGTGACCGCGCCCTGGCCGCCGGGCCGGGTCGGAGCGAACGATCCGGTCACGCGCCCGCTGTCGCCAGCGGCCGGGCCACCGCGATGCTCAGCGCCTCGAGGCGCGCGAGCTCCTCGTCGTCGCGCGGGGCGTCGGTGATCAGCAGGTCGGCCGCATCGGCCGGTCCGATCGGGATCGGAGCGACGCGGCCGAGCTTGTAGGCCTCGGCCACCAGCACGAGCCTCGGCGCCAGCTCCACCACCACCCGGTCGGTGCTGGCTTCGGGAGCGAACGTGTTCGTGATGCCCGATCCGGCGGAGATCCCCTGGGCACTGATGAACGCCACCTCGAAGGGCATCTGGCGCAGGGTGTTCTCGGCGACCGGCCCGATGAGAGACATCTCTCCCTTGCGGAATGCTCCGCCGGTCATCATGATGCTGATGCCCGGTGCGGCCGCCAGCTTCAAGGCGACGTTCTGAGCGTTGGTGATGACGGTCAACTCCGAGTTGCCGGAGAGGCACTCCGCGAAGCAGGCCATGGTCGAGCCGCTGCCGATGAAGATCGTCGCGCCGTCGTAGATCTCCTCGATGGCCCGCTTCGCGAGCGCCATCTTGGCCGCCGCGTTCTCCCGGCGGCGCGCCATCACCGGCGGCTCGCGGTCCTCGCTGAAGGCGACGCCGCCGTGCATCCGCTCGAACCCCGAGGTGCCGCTCAGTTCCTGCAGGTCCCTGCGAATGGTGGCCTCGCTGACCTCCAGCCGCTCCGAGAGTTGCTTCACAGTCAACTGGCCGTGCTGTCGCAATAGATCCTGCAAGGACTTCTGGCGTACACCCTTCATGAACAACTCCGATGTTGGTCCGGTCTTGCGAGTAGTGCGGGCAGTTCGCGCGGGTCGAGGACCTCCTGGCGCAGGCGCGACTCCTCCACTGCGAAGGCCACCTGATGGCTGCGAAGCGCGTCGGCGAACGCCTGGCCCCCGGCCTCGGTGGGGCTGGCGATCTCACCCAGGAAATACTCGATCATCGCAGCGTCGCCGCCGGCGTGGCCGGCATCGATGTCCGGCCCGGAGATGGCGGCGGCGTCCGTGCCGGCGGGATAGAAGCGCCTGCGGCGGGTGCGGAACGAGTAGACCTCCACTCCGCGGTGGTCGACGGTCGCCTCGCCGCTGGTTCCGGCGATGACCGAGTGGCGGCCCCGCGCCTCCGTGAACGCCGTCACCGTGATTGAGGCGGTCTGACCCCCGCTGAAGAGCAGCGACGCCACCTGTGTGTCGATCACGTCGTTGTCGCAGTGGTAGACGCACTCCCCGAACTGTGTGTGCTCCAACGCGTGTTGCACCCCCGCCACAGTCGTGTCCTCGGTGATGGTCGACACCGGATGGGAGAAGTCGCCCGCCCCGGCCATGTCGAGATAGATCGATCTGGCGTCGTAGACGCAGTCGACACTGCAGTCGACGCATCGGTCGGCGGCGCCGTCGGGTCGGAACTCCGGCCGGAAATGGTTGAGAGCGCCGAAGGAGGACACCGCGACGCACTCCGATCCGATGAGGTGCATCACCCAGTCGATGTCGTGGCAGGCCTTGCTCACCATGAACGGCGCCGCCGCCGCCGTGGAGCGCCAGTTGCCGCGCGTGAACGAGTGCGCGAAGTGCCAGAACCCGACCGGCTCAAGGTGGTGGATGCTCACGATCTCGCCCACCGCGCCCTCCGCGAGCAGGCTGCGAAGCACCCGGGTGTAGGGCGCGTAGCGCAGGACATGGGCAACCAGCAGCGGCGGTGCGCTTTGCGGAAGCCCGTCGCGGAGCTTCTCACAGTCGGACCATGAGCAGCCGATCGGCTTCTCCAGCAGCAGGGGCACGCCGAGCGGCGCGAACCGGAGCGCAGGGTCGACGTGGAGGTCGTCCATCGTGGCGATCACGATGCCGTCGACGTCGTCGGCCGTCAGTTCCAGACGGTCCCAGCTCTCGCTCCGGCGTCCCGCGGGGACCTCGAAGCGCTCCCCGAAGCGCTCCCGCCTGGTGTCGTCGGGCTCCGCCACCGCAGCGATCACCGCGCCCGAGGCTGCTGCCAGCGAGGCGTAGGTCCGGCCGCGGTCGCCCGCTCCGATCACGGCGAGGCGCGCCGGCGCCGCGGGCCTGGTCATCCCTTGAGCCCCGTGAGGGTTATGCCGCGGATCAGGTGCTTCTGGGCTATGGCGAAGATGACCAGCAGGGGCACGATCGATATCGTCGCGGCGGCCATCATCAGACCCCATTCTTGACGGTAGCCCGATTGGAACAGGTAGATGCCCACACTTATCACCCGCCGGCTGTCGTCGGTGGCCGCCACCAGCGACCACAGGAACTCGTTCCACGAGTAGAGGGCCACCAGCAGCCCGAAGGCCGCGATGTGGGCGCGGGCCGCGGGCAGTCCGATGTGCCAGAACACGCGCCAGGGGCGGCAGCCGTCGAGCTTGGCCGCGTCGATCAGGTCCTTGGGCAGCGTGAGGAAGAACTGCCGGAACAAGAACACCCCGAACGCCGACCAGATGGTCGGAACGACCAGCCCGGTATAGGTGTTCACCCACCCCAGGCGCCGGATGATGATGAAGTTGGGGACCAGGGTGACCGGCGGGGGCACCATCAGGATCACCAGCACGGCCACGAACAGCAGCGTGCGGCCCTTGAACCTGAATCGGGCGAATGCGTATCCGGCGGCAGCGGCCAGTGCGATCTGGGCGACGACGCGCATGACGGTGACCACCACGGTGTTCCAGTAGAACGTGGCGAACGGGACGCGCTCGAACACCTCGATGTAGTTGTCCCAGTGGATCTCCCTCGGTACGAGGCTGATCCCTGACCTCAAGTAATCCGACGGCCCTTTCAACGAGGTGGAGATCATCCACAGGAACGGCATGACGTAGAGGAAGGCCAGCGCAAGCAGCACCGCATGGAGCCCGGCCCGGGGTCCGTAGCGAACGACCAGGCCCGCCCCGCCCCGCAGGCACCGCCGGACCGCTGCCACCGAGCCCGCCGGCGCGGCGACGGGGACGCGCCGCGTGGTCATTCGTAGTGGACCCATCGCTTCTGCATCCTGAACTGCACCGCGGTAACCACCAGAATCACAGCCAGCAGCAGCATCGACGCCGCCGCGGCCCTCCCCATCCGCAGGCTCTCGAAAGCGCTCCCGTAGATGTCGAACACCACCGTGCGGGTGGAGTTCAGCGGCCCGCCGCCGGGCGTGAGCACGATGACCGCGTCGAACGTCTGGAACGCGGCGATGGAGCCGGTCACGGCCAGGAAGAACAGCGACGGCGACAGCAGGGGCAGGGTCACGTGGCGGAAGCGTTGCCAGGCGGTGGCGCCGTCCACGGTGGCCGCCTCGTAGTACACCTCCGGGATGTTCTGCAGACCGGCGAGGACGATCAGCAGGAACAGGCCGCTCTGGCGCCATACCTCCATGGCCAGCACCGCCCACAGCGCCGAGCCGGGCCGGGACAGCCATTCCACCCGGTCCACGCCGAACGGGCCCAGGAGCTGGTCGAAGAGCCCTGTCTCGGGGGAGTACATCCACCGCCACACGATCGCGGAGGCCACCGGCATGGTCACCAGCGGCAGGAAGAAGATGAGGCGGTAGACGCCCTGGAAGCGGATCCTCGAGTTCAGCGCCACGCCCAGCCCGACGACGAGCACGATGGTGACCGGCACACCCACCAGCGTCAGCTTGGCCGTGTTCCACAGGGCCTTGCGGAAGAGCTCGTTGCCGATCAGGAACCGGTAGTTGTCGAGCCCCAGCCACGTCGGAGGCTTGAGCAGGTTGTAGCGGGTGAAGCTGAAGTATGAGGACGCGACTATGGCGATGTAATAGAACACCGCGATCCCGACGATGAAGGGCGCGAGGAAGTTGAACGCCCAGATGCGCTCGCCGCGGGAGGCGGGGTCGCGGCGATGCTTGGAGACACGCGCCGGCTTGGTTGCGTCAGCCGCCAAGTCGGATGCTTCGGTGATCATATATGAACAAACTTAGTCGCTAGTGGACAGACTGAGATCGTGCGGCCCCCGCCGGGTCTGGCGGGGGCCGCACGGGGGGGCCGCAATCCCGGCCGGCCCGCGCGCCACGCACGGGCCGGCCGGGATGACGAGTGACTAGCCGGTGAAGCGGTTGTCGTCGATGTAGTTGTCAGCGGCCTCGGCGATCTGGTCGCAGGCCCCGGGGAACTGGAGGTTGCCGCGGAAGGCGTCCTGCAGCGCCGAGCGGGCCGCCACCCAGTACCACTCGACCGGCGCGACGGCCGACGGGAATGGTCTCGCCACCTCGACCTCGTCGATGAGGGCCTGCACGTTCATCTCATCTCCGAACGAGTCGACCCACGTCTCGGCGAGTCCCGCGTAGCTGGGGATCACCGCGCCCGCCTCAGCCTGCATCAGGTGGGCCTCCTCGGTGGCCAGGAACTTCAAGAACGCCCAGGCCTCCTCCGGATGGTCCGTGCCCGACGGGATCGCCCAGGCCAGGCCGTGGATGGTGTTGGCCCGCTGCTTGCCCGCGGGGAGCGGTGCGACATCGATGTCGAACGGACCGTCGAGATAGCCGCGCGCCGCCCAGGAGCCGTCCTGCATCATCGCGACCCGCCCGTCCGCGAACAGGCCCCAGTGGTGCGAGGTGTCCTGGGTGACCTGGTCGGGGGCGGTGCCGTCGGTGTGGAAGCTGTAGAGGAACTGGATCGCCTCGCAGGCCTCCGGCTCGCCGAAGAGGGTGCGGGTGCCGTCCGCGGAGACCAGTTCGCCGCCGTTCTGGCGGACCAGGTTGAGCTCGAACTCCTGGATTGAGAGGCCGCCGGCGTATCCCCACACGTCGTCGGTGGTGAGCGCGGCGGCCGCGGCCTTCAGGTCGTCCCAGGTCCAGGTCTCATCCGGATAGTCCAGACCCGCGGCGTCGAACAGATCGACCCGGTAGAAAAGGCCGACCGTGTCGTAGTCCTTGGAGATGCCGTACAGCTCCCCGTCGAGGGTGTAGGAGTCGACGAGGGCCTGCGGGAACGGCGACAGGTCCACCCCGTCGCGCTCGACCAGGTCAGTGATCGGCAGAAGGGCGTCGTTGAGCGCCAAGTCCGGATAGTTCGGGACGTTGATCCACATGATGTCGGGCGGGTCTCCCCCGGCGATCTGGGTCTTGACGACGGTCCAGTAGTCCGCGGGGATCACCTCGACGTCAATGGAGATGTTCGGGTGGTCCTGCTGGAAGGCCTGGATCATCTGCTCGTGGACCTCGACCTGCCTGTCGTCCCAGAGCACGAACCGGAGTTCGACCTCCTCCATCGGCTCGGGTGCTTCGGGTGCTTCGGTGGTGTCGGGCTCGGGCGTTTCTGGAGCTTCGGTGGTGTCGGGCTCGGGCGTTTCTGGAGCTTCGGTGGTGTCGGGCTCGGGCGTTTCTGGAGCTTCGGTGGTGTCGGGCTCGGGCGTTTCTGGAGCTTCGGTGGTGTCGGGCTC
>JAPOQG010000102.1 GCA_026710865.1 Acidimicrobiaceae bacterium | reverse complement strand
GGGGGTCCGGTGGCCCAGACCTCGACGCTGTAGGTCCAGGCACCGCCACCGACGACCCCCAGTGGCCCCTTCTCGTACAGCAGGTAGGAGCAGGTCATTCCCGCTTCGGGGTCGGCCGGGTCGTAGCGGCGGCTTGTTTCGCATTCGAGGAGCGACTTCCAAGTCGAGCGACCTCGGCGCGTCCTGAACCGCTGATGCTCCCAATCGTCGGACTCGCTTCGAGACCCACCGCCGTGTTCCCTCGCGTGGCGCACAATGACTTCGCGCGCCTCTGCCACGGTCTCTACGATCACCGGAACGTCGCCCATCAGGCAACAGCCGGCCCGGCTGCCGATCGTCATCTCGAAGGCGAGACCGGCCCGGCGCTTGACCCGCTTGATCGCCTCGGCCAGAGCTTCCTCCCGACTCAGGAATGGGTTGAAGGGATAGCCGACCTCGATCGGCTCGCCGTCGAGGGTCGGAACCCAGTCGCGTCCCCGGAGCCGCACGGCCCCGGGCCTGGGCAGGCTCTCGACGGCCGTCACGTCACGCCCCGATTCGAAATCAGAAGTCATCTCGCTCACCGTACGGGCCGGGTGTGACAGACATCCGGCCGATGCCGGTCTCGGCGCCCGGATGCCCTCGGGGACACCAGCCTCAATTGCGGTCGAGGACACTGCCTTCAGCTACGGGCTGGTCGGTGGGATGGTCCCACACGGCGGGGGGCGCGGTGGCCCAGATGGGCACGGAGCAGGTCCATCTCAAGCCACCGACGCCATCGATGCCGCCCCGCCGCCGCGGCCCTCTCGGGCGGGCTGTCAGCCCTGAGCCACTTGGCCACCGTGGCCGGGTGATAGCCCAACTCCTCGGCGATCTCGGTGTTGGTCCAGCCCTCGTTCTTGAGCGAGTGCAGATCCATGTAATGCTCCTGGTTCATCATGAGTCCGGCGGTCCCTTCAGCTAGCCGTCGATGCCTGGTCGCCCGACACGCTGAAAGGGGCCGCCACCCTCACGGGTGGATGGTCATCAAGCCAGGAGAACCTCGATCACCCAACGCGAGTTCGCGTGATCGCTCACAGCCGTGGCCTGTGACAGCACCCGCAGGCTCAGCCACGCCGCCGGAACCGTCGACAAGACAACACTTCGGTGGCCGGTTGGCGGTGGATGCGTGCGCGGGTTCCGGTCGGTGATTGTGGCACGCACACTCCCCCTACCTCCGGGACGGGTGCTGGGCGTCTCGGAATGCGAGGTCGACGCTCTCGCAGGCGTGCCGCTGCTGGTCTCCCACGGCAGCCTTGTGCGTAACACTGCTGTCGAAGGTATAGTTCCGCTATGACAGTGGTGGGGGTGTCAGAAGCCGCTCGACGTCTCGGGGTGACCCCGAGACGCGTCCGTCAGATGATCGCTGACCGCAAGCTACCCGCCCGCCGTGTGGGCCGCGTATGGGCGATCAGCGAACGCGACCTGCGCTCTGTCTCCCGCCGGCCGGCGCACCGTCCATGGAAGCCTGCGTCGGCGTGGGCCGTGCTAGCGGCCGCGGAGGGGACAGTGCCGCCGTCGTTGTCTGCCTATGAGCGGCACCGTGCCCGCCAACGGCTCAAGGAGGGCCTCCCCAACATCGTCACCCTTCTAGCCGAACGCGCACACCGCCGCACGTTCTACGTCCACCCATCAGACGTGGACAGGATCCTCAACATCGCAGGTGTCGTACGCACCGCCGCCAGCGCCGCCGCTGAGCACGACATCGACCTGATCGGGCCGGGCCCGGAAGAGGTCTACGTGTCGGAGTCTACGCTTGCTCAGATAGCGGCGTCCTGCCATATGGAAGAGCGCCCGGAAAGGCCCAACCTGGTGATGCGGGTCGTAGCGGACCCACACTGGCCGTTCGCTGAGGACGCCGCCGTCGCCCCCGCGGCTGTAGCGGCTGTCGATCTGCTCGAATCCGACAACGATCGGGCCCGCCGAGCGGGGTCGCGGCTGCTGGAATCGCTGTGACCTCGCGTCCGGTTCTCGACCGTTCCGCGGTGCCGCTGCCCGCCATCCAAGGCATCCCCGGCATCTGGGAGGCGTTGATCGAGCTGTCCTGCTACGACCAGCCGGAGTGGACGCTCGTCGGCGGACAGATGGTGAGGCTGCACGCGGCGGAGCACTCGGCGGCACCGTTGAGGGTCTCCCGGGATCTTGATGTCGTGGTGAACGCTCGCATCGTCGCGGGCGCCCTACGCGGGTTCGTCGTCGGCCTCGAAGATCTCGGGTTCCAGCTCGCTGGCGCGAGTCCCGACGGGGTCGCTCATCGCTACGTCCGGTCCGGGGTCGGCATCGACGTGCTCGCTCCTGAGGGGCTGGGACCGCACGCCGATCTGACGACGACCCCGCCCGGGCGCGCCATCCAGGCACCCGGCGGCACCCAGGCCCTCGATAGGACCGAGCTGGTTCCCGTCACCTATGCCGGCCGGCGGGGTCTGATCCCGCGTCCCTCCCTGCTCGGCGCGGTTGTGATGAAAGCAGCCGCCGTCGGTGTCGACGACACGCCGGTATCCCAACAGCAGGATCTTGCTCTGTTGTTGAGCCTTGTCGCCGATCCAGCCGCTATGGCCGCTGAGACCACCAAGAAGGACCGGGCACGGCTGCGCCAGGCTGGCGTCGGTGACGTCGACCACCCTGTATGGACGGCGCTGGAGCCCGACGCAGCCGACCGGGCCCGTGCTGCGTACCGTTCCCTGGCAGACCCGCCTTCCGGCCTTCGGGGTCCGGACGGCCAGTCGAGCAGCCGGCGGCAGGCCGGAAAGCAGTTCGACGCGGCAGCCCTTCTCGGCGAGGCGATCAGGGAGCAGCACCGGTCCACAGCAGACCACACACCGCTCGTCTCGGACCCGGAACCCGCACCCGACTGGCGTCAACCCAGAGCCTCGCTGAGAACCTGAGGGTGGGGCCTCGCTGAGCCGACGCGGTGGCAACGGGCAAGCCGGGTTGGTGACCGCAGCCTCACGCACCTCCGCGTAGGGGTCGTAGGCGAGCTGGGGCAGCAGCTTCGCCGGACAGGAAGGGTTGGCGGCCGTGTTGCAACGCACAGCCGTGTCGGGGTCTTCGGCGAGCTGGGCGAGCAGACTTCAGTACGGCCGATGGATGGTCCGATACGGGCTGCGGCGGCGTGGCCCTGTTGGCCGCGGCCGTGGCCAGCCCCAACATCCGCATCAACGACACCAACGGGCGCATCGACCGTCTTGAGGACAAGATGGATGCCCGGTTCGGCGAGTTCGAGGACAAGACGGATGCCAGGTTCGGCGAGCTCGAGGAAGCGGTCGCTGAGATTGACCTGAAGCTGACCGCGCTGATAACCCACCTCAACGCAACCAGCGAGGTGGACAATGCCCTGGCGGGCCGGCTCACCGGACCGAACGCCCCGACGGCAGCTAGACGCCCAGAGCCGTGATGGGGAGGACCGTGGTTCCGTCGGGCCGGTCGTAGCCGTATCCGGCGGCGGTGATGATCAGCAGCTTGGATGGCGCGGGCATTCGTGAGTCGTCCACCCTTGCCCGCAGACGCAAGAGCGATCGGGCAATAACCAACAATTAATGGTGATCCTAGCCTACAAGTTCGTGGAGAGGCGGCATTGCCGAGGCCGATGCGCCCGGTGTGGCGTTCCCGGCCGCCGACGGGACGTCGGGGTCGAGGTAGGGGCGGTCGCCGTCGATCTCCAGGCGGCGGACGATTGCGTCGCAAGCTGGATCGCGGTCGGTGTCCGAGCGGTGTGCCCCAGCGCGGCGTAGTCGCAGGCGATCCCGTACAGGTCCGCGCCGGGGGGAGAGGGCGCTCACAGCGATGAGTGCCGAGGTCGCGTGTCTTCGAGGTACTGTCGCCGGCCATGAAGGTCGACTCGATCCTCACCGGCTCGATCAGCGACGCGGGCCGCGCCGCCGCCGACCTGGAGACCGCCGGCTACTCGGGTGCTTGGACGGTGGAGGGACCCCACGACCCGTTCCTGCCCCTGGCCGTCGCCGCGGCCAGCACCCGCCGGATCGAGCTGGGCACCGCCATCGCGGTGGCGTTCGCCCGCAACCCGATGCTGCTGGCCAACATCGGCTGGGACCTGCAGACCCTGTCGCGGGGCCGCTTCGTGCTCGGGCTGGGCAGCCAGATAAGGCCCCACATCACCAAGCGCTTCTCGATGGAGTGGAGCCGGCCGGCCGCAAGGATGCGGGAGATGGTCCAGGCAGTGCGGGCCATATGGGACGCCTGGCAGCACGGCACGCCGCTGCAGTTCCGGGGCGAGTTCTACCGGCACACCCTCATGACGCCGATGTTCACCCCCAAGGCGAGCGACCTCGGCGACTCCGGCCTGCCGCCGATCTACCTGGCCGGCGTCGGTCCCCTGATGACCGAGGTGGCCGGCGAGGTGTGCGACGGGTTCCTGTGCCATCCGTTCACCACCGAGAGGTACCTCCGCGAGGTGACGCTGCCGGCCCTGCAGCGGGGCCGGGCCTCCGCGGGCATCGCCTCGATGGACGGCTACGAGATCGCGGGGTCGTCGTTCGTCGTCACCGGAGAGGGCGGAGAGGGCGGCGAGGAGATGGAGCGCTCGGCGGCCGCCGCCCGCCAGCAGATCGCCTTCTACGGGTCGACGCCCGCCTACCGGCCGGTGCTGGAGATCCACGGCTGGGGCGACCTCCAGGACGATCTCAACACCCTGTCCAAGCGGGGACAGTGGGTGGAGATGGCCGCCCTGATCGACGACGAGATCCTCAACACGTTCGCGGTGGTGGCCCAGCCCGAGGAGATAGCTCCCGAGCTGGGCCGCCGCTACGGCGACGTCATCAGCCGGATCTCGTTCTACGCACCGGTGCAGGGCGACCCCGACCGCTGGCAGTCCGTGATGGCCGCCATCAAGGCCATCTAGAAGGAGACCCCTCGACGATGGCGGGTCAAGACACATCGCGGGTGGCGGGGCTGCTGCTGACCCACGGTGCCGGCGGCGGAGCCGACCAGCACACGCTGGTCGCCCTCGAGGACTCGATCGACCTGCCGGTGCGCCGCTTCGAGTTCACCTACCGGCGCGAGGGGAGGCGGTTCCCGGACCGGGCCCCCAAGCTGATCTCCCAGGTGCGAGCTGAGGCCGAAGCGTTCGCGGCCGAACTCGGCGCCACCACGGCACAGCTAGTGCTGGGAGGGCGCTCGATGGGGGGCCGCATGTGCTCGATGGCGGTGGCCGAGGGGCTGCCGGCGGCCGGGTTGGTGCTGCTCAGCTACCCGCTGCACCCGCCGGGCAAGCCCGACAAGCTGAGGGTCGACCACTTCGGCAGCATCGATGTGCCCGTGCTGTTCGTGGGCGGCGACCGGGATCCCTTCGGCACGCCCGAGGAGTTCGCGGCCCACCTCGGCGCCATCGCAGGCGACGTGACCGTCCACTGGCTCGAGCGCCAGAACCACACCCCCAAGCCGAAGGCGGACGCAGAGACAGTGGCGGCGGTCGCCAAGTTCATCGTCGCCCTCTAGATCCGGGTACGAGCCACAGGAACAACCTGCAAGACTCCACCCCATAGGTGGAAAACTGACAGAAGTTCGTCCAAGAGACGGCTGGGGCGCTCTGGTGGCTCCGATGTCGGCGAGACGGCTGGGGCGCTCATTCGTCAGGTGGGCCCGGCAGTAGCCTCGGAGCCATGCTGGAGCGGACAGCCGGGCTCGAACACGAGCTCAGAGACGTGGAGATCCGCCTCGGCGACCCCGCGGTGCAGTCCGACCAGCGCCGGCTGGCCGAATTGGGCCGTCGTCACAAGCAGCTGAGCGAGATCGTGGCTGCGGGCCAGCGGCTGCGAGCCGCGGTCGACGACCTCGACGAGGCCCGCCGGATGCACTCCGCGGCCGACGCCACGGAGAGGGCCGAGCTGCGAGAGATGATCGACGAGCTCGAGGCCATCGTGGACACGGCCACCGACGAGCTGCGGGTGCTGCTGCTCCCACCCGATCCCAACGAGGGCCGCAACGTCATCGTCGAGATCAGGGGCGCGGCCGGCGGCGAGGAGGCCAACCTCTTCGCCCGCGACCTGTTCGATATGTACCAGGCATTCGCTCGCAGGCAGCGCTGGAAGATCGAACCGCTGGCCGCCTCGCCGTCGGACTTGGGCGGCTACACCGAGGTGAGCGGACTCATCGCCGGCGACCGGGTGTGGACCCGCATGAAGCACGAGGCCGGCACCCACCGGGTTCAGCGGGTGCCGGTCACCGAGTCGCAGGGCCGGGTCCACACCTCCTCGGCCACGGTGTCGGTACTGCCCGAAGCCAAGGAGGTGGACGTCCAGATCGCGGATTCCGACCTGCAGATCGACGTCTACCGCTCGTCGGGCCCCGGCGGCCAGTCGGTCAACACCACCGACTCGGCGGTGCGAGTGACGCATGTGCCTACCGGCATTGTCGTGTCGATGCAGGACGAGAAGAGCCAGCTACAGAACAAGCAGAAGGCGCTGCGGGTGCTGCGGTCCAGGCTGCTGCAGGCCGAGCAGGAACGGGCGTCCGCCGAACAGTCGGCGATGCGGCGAGGGCAGGTGGGCGGCGGCGACCGGTCCGAGAAGATCCGCACCTACAACATGCGCGAGAACCGGGTCACCGACCACCGCATCGGGCTCACCCTCTACAAACTGGACCGGGTGCTGGCCGGCGAGCTCGACGACCTGAGCGACGCGCTCGTACAGGACGAGCAGCGCACGCTGCTGGCCGGCGACGACACCTGAGGGAGCGGGCCGGTGCCGGAAGCGAGCCGTCCGCATGAGGTGGCGGGCCCGGTGCCGGAAGCGAGCCGTCCGCATGAGGTGGCGGGCCTGGTGCCGGAAGCGAGCCGTCCGCATGAGGTGGCGGGCCTGGTGCCGGAAGCGAGCCGTCCGCATGAGGGGGACAGCCAGGCCGGGACGGTCTCGTGGGGGGAGCTGCTGGACGAGGCGCGGCTCCGCCTGTCCGTAAGTGCCGAGGTGGAGACGCCCGAGGTGGATGCCCGCCGCATCGTGGAGGCAGCCTCAGGGGCGTCGCCGGCCGAGTTCGACAGGGTTCTGCGACAGCGGGCCACGACGCTGACTGCGGCCCGGTTCTTCTCCATGCTGGAGCGTCGTTGCACGGGTGAGCCGCTGCAGTACGTCGTCGGCTCATGGGGATTCCGGACTCTCGACCTGATGGTCGACCACCGGGTGCTGATACCCAGGCCCGAGACCGAGGTGGTGGCCGGCTGGGCCGTGGACGAGGTGGAGCGCCGCTCGACCGAGGCGGGCGGCGACCGCGAGGTGGTGGTGGTGGACCTGGGCACCGGATCGGGCGCCATCGCGCTGTCGGTGGCGGTCGAATGCCCGCAGGCCCGGGTGTTCGCCACAGACGTGTCGGCCGAGGCCCTGGCTGTGGCCGGCGCGAACCTCGCGGGCGTGGGCCGGGCCGCGACCCGGGTGAGCCTCCACGAGGGAGACTGGTTCGAGGCGGTGCCCGGCGCAATGCGGGGGTCGGTGGACGTGGTTGTGTCGAACCCGCCCTACATCGGCGCCGGCGAGGAGCTGCCACCCGTTGTGGCCGACTGGGAGCCACCGGTGGCTCTGTGGTCCGGACCCGCTGGCCACGAAGCGGTCGAGCAGGTGATCCACGGGGCATCGCAGTGGCTTGGACCGGGCGGCGCGCTCGTTCTGGAGGCGGCGTCGCACCGGGCCCAGCAGACGGCGGGCATGGCCAGCGGCGCCGGGTTCTCCGACGTGCGGGTGGAGCGCGACCTGGCCGGTCTGGAGCGAGTCGTGATCGGGCGCCTGCCATGAGTTCGGACCGCGTGATCGGGCGCCTGCCATGAGTTCGGGCCGCGTGGTGAGCGCCCTGCCATGAGTTCGGGCCGCGTGATGGGCGCCCTGCCATGAGTTCGGGCCGCGTGGTGAGCGCCGAAACGCCCGAGCAACGGGCTGCCGCGGCTGCCGCGGCTCTGGACTTGCTGCGAGACGGCGAGCCGGTCGGCGTACCCACCGACACCGTGTACGGGCTGGCGGCCGATGCGGCCGACGCTGACGCCGTTCAGCAGTTGTTCGAGTTGAAGGAGCGACCGGCCGAACGCAGCATCGCGGTACTCGTAAGCGATGTGGCCGCAGCCGCGGCGCTGGTGCGGTTCACGCCGCAGGCCTGGCGCTTGGCCGAGCGCTTCTGGCCCGGACCGCTCACGATCGTCGCGGAACGCACGCCTGAGGCGCCCCCGCACCTCGGCACGAGCTCGACGCTCGGGGTGCGTCTGCCCGACGACGACATCATGCGGGCCATCGCCGGTCCGGGTCCCCTGGCCGTCACCAGCGCCAACCTCCACGGCGGTCCCACCCCGCCCACCGCCCAGAGTGTGGCCCAGCTTTTCCCAGCCCTGAGCCTCGTCATTGACGGAGGCCCGCGCCCCGGTGCCTCGTCAACGGTGGTGGACATGACGGGGTCAGCGCCTGCGATCCTACGCGAGGGCCCGATCACCCTCGACGGGATCTCGTCCGCGGTGTCCGACTCAGAAGCCTAGGAGAGGGTCGCTGGGGGACTCTCCAACGCCACGGGTCTAAGGGGTTGTATAGGAATAGGAACGATTCCTATACTGACGCCATGACGACTCTTCCCTTCCCTCTCGATCGCTCACTCCGCTGGCTGCCGTTCACCGTGCTCTTCGCTGCTGCGCTCCTCGCCGGTTGCGGTGACGACACCGACACGGCCACTTCGGGCGGCGACGGCCTGACGGTGGCTGCGGCGTTCTACCCGATCGAGGAGATCGCCCGTGGGGTAGGGGGTGACCTCGTTGAGGTCGTCGGCATAACCCCGCCGGGGCAGGGCCCCCATGACCTCGAGCTCGGTGGCCGCCAGGCCGAAGCCATCGGCGATGCCGACGCGGTGTTCCTGATCGGGCGCAGCTT
>JAPOQG010000289.1 GCA_026710865.1 Acidimicrobiaceae bacterium | reverse complement strand
CGGCGTGGCGACCATGATCTTCGTCAACCAGAAGATGATGGCACTGTTCTCGCTGCTGTTCGGCGTGGGCGTGGTCGTCTTCGCCGACCGGGCCAAAGCCAAGGGTCGCCGGGTCGTCTGGCTGAGCCTGTGGCGCTTCGTGCTGCTGCTCATCGTCGGCCTCGCCCACACCGCGGTGTGGGAGGGCGATGTCCTGGTCCTCTACGCCCTATGCGCTCCGATCGTGCTGCTGGTCCGCAAGCTCCCGGCAGGCCTGCTGATGAGCTCGGGGGTCGTGCTGGCCCTCGCGGGCAGCCTGGCGGCGCCCTTGTTCCAGAACACGGTGAGCGCCGAAGGAACCGAACTCGGCGACTACTGGTCCGCCGGCGCGGGCGACAGGTCGGACGCGGTCGCGGGCTGGTTCTACCTCGACGTCTCCGGGCGAGCCCTGGGGCTGATGCTGATCGGCGTCGCTCTGTTCCGTCTCGGCATCGTGCAGGGACAGCGGGACGACTGGTACTACCGGCGCATGGCGTGGTGGGGTCTCGTGGCGGGAACGACGGTCACCGCAGCCGAGTCGGTGCTCCGGATCGCGAACGACTGGTCACCGGACTACGCGCTCACGGGACACGTGCTCACTGGCCTCGGGACGATCCCCATGGCCCTCGGCTACATGGCGCTGATCATCATGTGGAACCGGCGCAACGGCCGCCACGTCGAGCTCCTCCGCAACGTCGGCCGGATGGCACTCACGAACTATCTGGCCCAGACCATCCTCGGCGTCACGATGCTCACGCTGTGGTGGGACGGCATCGACTTGAGCCGCACGATGATCGCCGTCTGGATCCTCGGCGTCTGGGGTCTGCAGCTCTGGTGGTCGACGTGGTGGCTGGCCCGCTTCCGGTACGGGCCCTTCGAATGGGCATGGCGCTGCGCGACCTACCGCAGGTGGCAGCCGCTGCGACACAACGTCGTGACGGGCGAGGCGGGGTAGTCGCGAACGTCGAGGTCTTCCTCACTGCTCTTCGTGGTCTACTGCGCAGGACCGCACTGCAACGGAGCCGACAGGGCCGCGGCCCGCTGGCGCGGCTGCGACGGCATGCATCTCGGGCCCGGCGAGAAACAGCAGGTGCTGCATCGCGACACGTCGGTGTTCCCCTTCGCCAACCCGTGCCCGCCGCTCACGGTGGCAACGATGTGGGCCATCGCGGACTTCACCGCTCCAGCGGCGGCGTGCGCGACCCGTCCGAGAGCGAGGCCGAGAAGCTGGCGGCCGAGACCGCCGAGCGGTTCTGCTGGGACCACGAGGCGATGACGGGTGACGAGGACTACTGGGCTCGCATGAAGGAGCACTTCACCGACCGGCAGATCCTCGAACTGCTCACCCTGGTCGGCTACTGCGTGGCCATGGGCCGGACAATGGCGATCCTGGACATCGCCAACGACTGCCCCGTCAACCAGACTCCCGACCCCAGCGAGGATCCCTCCCACTACATCCACAGCTGACGCTGCGGCGTCCCTCCTAAGCGGGATCGGTCAGGGGCTCCAACTCGAAGAGGCGGAACTCGCGGTCGGTGACGGTGACATAGTCGGTCCACCCGGGAAACCAGGCCACCGCGGTCTGCCACCGCCGCTCTCGCTCGACGCCTTTCAGGAGCCGGGCCCGCACCGGTGTCCGCTCGCCCCGGAACACGATCTCGGCCTCGGGATTGGCGATGAGGTTGACCGTCCAGGCCGGATGGTGTTCCCGGGCGAAGTTGCTTCCCACCACCAGGAGGCGGCCCTCCTCGAGCGGGACGGCGGCCAGCGGGGTCTCGCGCAGCTGTCCGGTCCTGGCACCCCTCGTGACCAGCATGAGCATGGGCTGCGCGGCGGAGTCGAGCAGCGTGCGGCCCCCGGTGAGCCGGCTGACCACCCGGTGGAACGGCGGGATCACGCGAGGACCGATGGCCCGGAAGGGCCGCGACACGAGCACCCGTCCCGGCACGCGGAACCCCTTCGCCGGTGCTGGAGGCTCGCCGGAACCGGAACCCTTCTCGTTCATTGCGGAGTTGAATCTAGAGCGCGGCGACGCCTGTGCTCGGGGATTCTTGCCGTCCCGCTGACACCATAGGGACCTCATGACGGAACGGGATGACGGAACGGGCTACGCCACCGACGGCACCAACGCATCCGCTCCGCTGGCTGCCGTTCACCGTGCTCTTCGCTGCTGCGCTCCTCGCCGGTTGCGGTGACGACACCGACACGGCCAC
This sequence comes from Acidimicrobiaceae bacterium, assembly GCA_026710865.1. Taxonomy (GTDB): domain Bacteria; phylum Actinomycetota; class Acidimicrobiia; order Acidimicrobiales; family Aldehydirespiratoraceae; genus Aldehydirespirator. The sequence continues at coordinate 195 of JAPOQG010000289.1, read as the reverse complement.
TTCGGGCGGCGACGGCCTGACGGTGGCTGCGGCGTTCTACCCGATCGAGGAGACCGCCCGTGGGGTAGGGGGTGACCTCGTTGAGGTCGTCGGCATAACCCCGCCGGGGCAGGGCCCCCATGACCTCGAGCTCGGTGGCCGCCAGGCCGAAGCCATCGGCGATGCCGACGCGGTGTTCCTGATCGGGCGCAGCTT
>JAPOQG010000190.1 GCA_026710865.1 Acidimicrobiaceae bacterium | reverse complement strand
GCGCGGCCGCCTGGGGCTGAGGCCCGACACCCCGACGGTGGTCAGCGTGTCGCGGCTGGTGCCCCGCAAGGGCATGGACACGCTGGTGCGGGCAGCCGCGATCCTGGCCGCGGAGGGCCGCGACCTTCAGGTGGTGATCGCCGGCGACGGCCGGGAACGGGGCCGTCTGAGGCGCCTGGCCACCAGGGCAGGGGCGCCGGTCAGGTTCCTGGGCCGGCTCGGCGATGACGACGTCGCCGCTCTGGTCCGGTGCGCGGACGTGTTCGCGATGCTGTGCCGCACCCGCTGGGGAGGCCTGGAGCAGGAAGGGTTCGGCATCGTGTTCCTAGAGGCGGCGGCTGCAGGCGTGCCGCAGGTGGCCGGGCGCAGCGGCGGAGCCCACGAGGCCGTGTCCGACGGCGAGACAGGAGTGGTGCTCGATCCGGCAACCCCGCACGCCGCGGCCGAGGCCATCGCCACCCTCCTCGACGACGGCGAGCTCCGCGCCCGGATGGGCGCCGCGGCGCGGCAGAGGGCCGTGACGACCTTCTCCTACGACCTCCTGGCCGATCAACTGCGCCTGGCCATCGAGGAGATGTCGCGGCGATCGCCTCAGAGGCCGAGCGAATAGGCAGCCGATCCGGCCCATGCGGCGACGCCGCGGGCTTTGATGCCTCAGTTCGGGCGGCCCCGTCGGCGGCCGATCGCGCCGCATACCGCAAGCACCAACGACGTTGTTAGGGTCAGTCGCACGCGGCCGCGATCAGGCCGCGGTCGTTCGAGAAGGACTCCGAGGAGCGGTGCCCGCCGTGGTCGATCAGGCAACCCAGCGCACCACCATCATGGCCTCGCCCGAGCGCTGCTACGGCGCAGCCACCGACTTCGAGCAGTACCCCCGATGGGCCCATGACATCAAGGAGGCGAGGATCGTCGCTCGGGACCGCGACGGCCGGGCCGTCGACGTCGAGTACCGGGTCACCGCGATGGGCCGTTCCACGACTTACACGCTCAGGTACTTCTACGGGTCGGACCCTCTTCGTCTGGCGTGGAGGCTCCAGCGGGGAGATGCCACCACCAGGCTCGACGGTGAGTACGAGTTCGTGCCAGTTCCCGGAGAGACCGACGTCACCGAGGTGACCTACCAGCTTGCGGTCGAGCTGGCCGTGCCCCTGCCGGGCTTCGTGAAGCGGCGGGCCGAGTCGCGCATCATGCACACCGCGCTGGACGAGTTGAAGGGCTACGTGGAAGCGGGCGCCCGAACCTGAGCGGGAAACGCTGAGCATCATGTACTGCGGCCTGGATATCGGCGGAACCAAGGTGCTGGGGGTGGCAGTCCGCCCCGGCGACCCCACGGCGCCCGTGGCGGTGCGGCGCGACGCCACCACCGCCGACGGCGAAGCGCTGATCGAGACGATCACGCGGATGGTCGCCGGCCTCGAGGCCGAATGCGGCACCGGGTTCTCGGCGGTCGGGGTGGGCATCGCCGGGCTCGTCGACTCCGACGGGGTGCTCAAGTACTCGCCCAACATCGACGGGGTGGTGGACCTCGACCTGCGCCGCCGCCTGCGGGCGCAGTGGCGGCGGCCCGTGGTCGTCGAGAACGAGGCCACGGCCGCGGCCTGGGCCGAGTCGCTCCACGGCGCGGCGCGAGGCTCACGGCATGTGGCCCTGGTGGCGCTGGGCACCGGCCTGGGAACGGGGTTCGTGTTCGACGGGAGGCTCTACCGGGGCTGGAACGGCTTCGCGGGCGAGTCGGGCCACATGACGATCGAGATGTCGGGCCCCGAGCATGTCACCGGCTCGCCCGGCCCCTGGGAGTACTACGCATCGGGGACCGGCCTGGGCCGCCTGGCCCGGCAGGCCGCCGCCAGAGGCGGCTTCGACGGCGCCATCGACGAGGCCGGCTCGGTCGGCGCCATCCGGGGCGAGCACGTCCACGCGCTGGTCGCGAGGGGCGACCCGGACGCGCTCGCCGTTCTCGACGAGTTCTGCCGCTGCGCCGCGGTGGGTGTCGCCAACCTCGTGCACGTGCTCGACCCGGAGGTGATCGTCATCGCGGGGGGTCTGATCGACATCGGCGAGCCGCTGGTGCGGGGCATGGAGACGTGGACTCACCGCCTGGTGCTCGGCGGCGACCACCGGCGCAAGGTGCCGATCGTGCCGGCCCGGTTCGGCAGCCAGGCCGGCGCCGTCGGAGCCGCCCTGCTCGCCGCGGAAGCGGTGTGATGCGGGTCGGGATCCTCACGGGGGGCGGCGACTGTCCCGGGCTCAACGCGGTGATCAGGGCGGTGGTGCGCAAGGGTGAACGCCACTACGGCGACGAGATCATCGGCTTCCGCGACGGCTGGCGGGGAGTGGTGGACAACCACTGGGTCCCGCTCGACGTGGAGTCCTGCCGGGGCCTGCTGCCGCGGGGGGGCACCGTGCTCGGGACGTCGCGCCACACTCCGTTCAGCCTCCCCGACGGCATGGCCGGCGCGACCGAGACCATGCGCATACTGGAGCTGGACGCGCTCGTAGCCATCGGCGGCGAGGGCACGCTGTCGTGCGCCTGCGAGATGTCCGATCGCGGCTTCGACGTGGTCGGGGTGCCCAAGACCATCGACAACGACGTGGCCATGACCGAGCGGACCTTCGGGTTCGACACCGCCATGACCGTCGCCACCGACGCCATCGACCGCCTCCATACGACCGCGGAGAGCCACGACCGGGTCATCTTCGTGGAGGTGATGGGGCGCAATGTGGGCCACATCGCCACCTGGGCCGGGATTGCCGGGGGCGCCGCCTACATCCTCGTGCCCGAGGAACCCTTCGATCTCGACGATCTCTGCGCAGCCCTGCTGCGGCGCCAGCGGCGGGGCCGCTTCGCGTCGATAGTGGTGGTGGCCGAGGGCGCCCGACCCCGGCCCGGCACCCTCGAGGTGGCCGAGCCCCCGATCGACGCCTACGGGCACAAGCGCCTGGGCGGGATCGCCAACGTCATCGCGGCGGAGGTCGAGACTCGCACCGGGCTCGAGACTCGCGTCACGATCCTCGGACACGTCCAGCGGGGCGGCTCGCCCACACCGTCGGACCGGGTGCTCGCCACCCGTTTCGGGGTGGCGGCCATCGACGCGGTCCATGACGGCGCCTTCGGGCAGATGGTGGCGTTGCGCGACGGCGCCATCGAGCGGGTCTCCCTGCGGGACGCGACGGCGCGGCTCAAGCCCGTGAGCGAGGACATGCTCGACGTGGCCCACACGTTCTTCTCCTGACAGCGACTGGAGCCGTCCTTCAGCCGTCGTCCTCGCCGTCGTCCTCACCCTCGTCACCGTCGTCCTCGTCCTCGTCCTCGTCGGGCGAAGTGGTAGTGGTGGTCGCCGGGGCGAAGTCGGGCTGGAACTGCTCGTAGGCGCTGGTCCGCAGGACCGAGCCGGGCTCGGCGTCGGCATCGCTGGTCGGGACGGACACCTCTGCGCCGTCGAGCAGGATCCTCACCCCGTCGACGCCCTCGGCGGCCGAGGCGGTGAACACGAGCTGGGCCGCGGCGAACCGCAACTCGTCGGCGGAGGGTGCCGAGTCCTCGCCCTCAGGCGACAGGTGCACGATGTCGATGGTGGCGACACCGTCGATGACGGTGGCGCTCAGGATCTCGAACAGCTCCAGGGTGTTGAAGTAGCCGGCGTCGGACTCATCGGTGGAGGTGGCCTCTCCGAACAGCGAGTCCAGCACATCGCCCAGGGTGGCGTTGCGGTTCACCTGGCGCTCCACCTCGACCACGATCGTGCGCTCGATGTCCTGGGGGTTGGTCAGCAGGTAGACGAGTCGGGACTCTGTCAGCGGAGCGGGAACGGTGGTGGTGGTACTGGCGGTGAACCCGGGCCTCAGTGTCTCGGGAAGGTCGTCGGGATCGATTGCCTCGGCGTTCTCGTCGGTGGGAAGGCCGCAGCCGCCCGCGGTGGCCGCGGCCAGGAACAGCGCCGCCAGGCATCGGGTGGCACGGCGGCGGCGGAGCAGGACGGACAGCCTCACGGCGCCGACGCGTCCTCCTGCTCCGCATCCGGATCCGACACCGGCAACTCGACCACGAAGCGGGCGCCCGGAGTCGAGTTCGGGCGGTCCTCCACCCAGACCCGCCCGCCGTGCAGGCCGACGTGCTCGGCCACGAGGGCCAGGCCGAGGCCGGATCCGGAGTCGCGGCCCCGCCGCCCGCCGGCCCGGCCGCGATGGAAGCGGTCGAAGATCAGCCTGCGCTCCGCGGGGACCACCCCCGGGCCGTTGTCCTCGACGCCCAGCTGCACCAGGCCGTCCACCCGCTCGAGGCTGACGACCACCTCGCCGTGCCCGTACTTGGAGGCGTTCTCGACCAGGTTCGACACCACCCGGCCGAGGCGGCGCTTGTCCGCCATCAACACGGTGTCCTCCATGCCGGAGGCCGATTCGAAGTCGACCTCCGCAGTCGAGTCGAGGCCGAACTGGAAGATTGCGTGTTGCACGAACTCCACGATGTGCACCTCCTCGGCCTCCAGGTCGGCGGTGCCCACGTCATAGCGGTTGATCTCCAGCAGGTCCTCCACCAGCCGCCGGAAACGGGAGATGTCGTCGCTGAGGAGGTCCAGCGCAGTGCGGCCGCGCTCGCCCAGTTCGTCGGCCATGTTGTAGAGCACCTCCACCGACGCGGTGAGCGTCATCAGCGGGGATCTCAACTCGTGGCTGACCTCGGACGCGAAGCGGGCGTCACGGGCGATCCTCTCCTCGAGGGCCCGGGCCATCTCGTTGAACGAGGCCGTCAACGAGGCCAGGTCGGCGTCGTCGGGTGGTGTCAGACGGGTGTCCAGCGCGCCCGCGGCCAGCGCCTCGGCGGCCGTGCGCACCTTGAACAGCGGGTTGAGCAGCCGGCCCGCGGCCCACCAGCCGAAGGCGGCCGCGAACAGGGTGGTGACTGCGGCCACACCGAAGAGGATGATGGCCAGCGTGTCCAGGGTGTCCTCGATGTCGTCGAGGGGGGCGGCCTCGAAGTAGATCGCGTTGGTCCGGGTTCCCGGTATGGGGACGCCGGAGACGATGGCGGTGCTGGCGCCGATCGTGGTCCGCATCCGCGCCGGTACCCCCGCCTCGACCAGTGTCAGCAGCGATGCCGGCACCGCCTCACGGTTGAACACGAGGGGGTCGGCCGAGGTCCACTCGTCACCGACCCGCAGCAACGGGAACGTGCCCGAGGTCTGCCGGAGGCGCTCGACGATGGCTCGGCGGCCCTCGTCGTCGGTCTCGGCGGTGAGCTCGTTGCGGACCCGCCGGCCGTTGTTGGCGAACACCGAGAAAGCGGTGTCGTCGCGCTCCTCCAGGAGATTCTGGCGGGTCAGGGCCAGGGTGGTGAATGAGATGGTGGAGGCCAGCAGCAGGCCGCCCACCGCGAACGCAGAGGTGATGCGGCGCCGGAGTCCCCGCCGGACGAAGAAGGGCAGGAGGGTCGGGCGGCGCACCGGCAGTCTCGCTCGGCCTCTAGGGCAAGAGCTTGTAGCCGAGCCCCCGCACCGTCACCACATGGCGGGGGTTGGCCGGATCGGGCTCGATCTTGGTGCGGAGCCGGCGCACATGCACGTCCACCAGCCGGCCGTCGCCGAAGTACCCGAGTCCCCACACCCGCTCCAGCAGCACTTCGCGGCTGAAGATGCTCCCGGGGTTGGAGGCCAGCTCGACCAGCAGGCGGAACTCGGTCTTGGTGAGGTGGGCCTCGACGCCGGACACTCGCACGATGCCGGCGTCGGGGAGGATCTCGAGGTCATTGAAGACGATCTCGTCGGTGCCGCCGTCGGAGGCGCGCGCCCTGCGCAGAAGGGCTCTGATGCGGGCCGACAGCTCCTTGGGCGCGAAGGGCTTGGTCAGGTAGTCGTCGGCCCCCGCCTCGAGCCCGGCGACCACGTCGTGGGTGTCCGAGCGGGCGGTGATCATCACAATGGGCACATCGCTGGACTTGCGGATGGCGCGGCAGATGTCGAAGCCGTCGATGCCGGGCAGCATGATGTCCACTAGGACGACGTCGGCAGGAACGCGGCTGAACGCGACCAGCGCCTCCTCGCCCGAGGCGACCTCGTCCACCTCCCAGCCCTCGTCCTCCAGCGCGAGGCGCAGCGCGGTTCGGATGCGCTCGTCGTCCTCCACGGTGAGGATGCGGGTGGTCATCGCAGGTGGCGCCGGCCGGGGCGACGCCCGCCGGTTGCGGGATCGGCCTGGACCGCAGGCTCCCGGGCCCGCCACTCTGCAGCAGCCCGGAGTGTCAGCACGGCCACGATGCCCGTCCCGATCGCAGCTCCGACGGCTGTGCCGAGCCCGACGAGCCCTGCGGTGGTGGTGCATCCGTCGTCGCAGCTCAAGTCCATCACCGCGAAGCCGATCAGGCCGCCGCAGACGCCGGCCACGATGACGGCCGAGAACGCCAGCACCCGGGCCGTCAGCGAGGGTGAGGAGTCCGG
>JAPOQG010000034.1 GCA_026710865.1 Acidimicrobiaceae bacterium | reverse complement strand
TCGCGGGCGTGGCGGTCGCCGCCCAGGTGGTGGAAGTAGTAGTAGCCCTGGAACAGCCCGTGGTGGCGCACGACCCACTCCGTCTCCTCGCTCACGTAGGGGGCGACTATGGCGGCCGCGACGCCGCTGTGGTTGTCGGGGGCCAGCACGTCGCCGATGTCGTGCAGCAGCGCGGCCACCACGAACTCGTCGGACTCGCCGTTGCGCAGCGCCCGGGTGGCCGACTGGCGGCAATGGCGCTCCCGGTCGATCTGGTAGCCGAGGGTGGGGCCCTCCAGCAGCCTCATCACCGAGAGCAGGTGGCCCACGAGCGTCTCGCGGCCGTGGCTCTCGAAGATCTTGCTGAGCTCGGCGTAGTCCTCGACCGTCCCGTCGGCCATAGCGGTCCAACTGACGGTGAAGGTGCCTGTCAGCGTGTCAGCCATGTCTTGCATCCCCTTCTGCTGCGAGCACCGCAGGCGGCCCGTCCCCTATTCAAGCCGACCGCGGGGCCGCAGGCGAGACCATGACGGCTAGCCCCCGATGATCTCTGCGTCGGGATAGAACGCGGCCGCCGCGAACCAGAAGGTGTCGAGATGCTCGACCGGCTCCAGCGCCGCCCCGGAGCCGTCCGAGGGTCGGCCCAGGATGTCGTAGACGACGCCGGAGGCTGCGTCCACGAATCCGCCGCCGGCGTCGGCTGAAAGCTCCAAGGTCTGACCGCCGACGGAGGAGACGAACACTCCGGTGGCCCCCACGTCCCGGCCCTCCTCGATCAACGAACGGTCGAGGGCGCTGGCCGTGCCCGGCTCGAACAGGGCCACCAGCTCCATCCCCGCGAAGGTGAAGGGCACGACCCGGCGCTCCTCCAGCACGTCGTAGGGGATGACAGCCCCGTCGCTACCGTCGCGCAGCGCCAACACCCGGGTGATCGGCTCGAGCCGGTCGTCGAGGGGCCCCCGGAAGAGGAAGGGCCGGTTGTTGGAGTCGTAGAACTCGTAGGGGTTCTGCCCGTAGCGGCGGGAATGGCCGGTGTCGAGGCCGAGCACCTGCCCGTCGGGGTGCGATGACAGGAACCGCTCGAACGACACCGTCTGCACCGGGATCAGGTCGAGCTGGGCGCCGGTGAGATGGCCGACCACGGCCTCGCCGGTGTAGTGCGACCACAGGCTCTCGGTCTGGCGGTCGTACATCACCAGCGACGAGTTCAACAGCGCGCCGGACGTGCCGAAGTCGAGGATGCGCTCCCCCACCCGGCGGTCGTAGGCCACCGCCGAGTTGCACAGCGGGCAGTACGACACGGTGACCGGCACACCCCCGACGGTGCCGTTGACGAGCTCGTGCCAGGTCATGATCCGCAGCGGGTAGGCCCGGGCGTCGCCGTTGACCTCCAGCGCCAGCACCGGCTCCACCGGAGCCAGCCAAGCCACCCCGGCGGCCGGCTCGAAGGCCGGATCCTCCAGGGCGGGAATGGCGTCGGGCGGGACGATGCCCTGGATCTCGTCGAGGTCCACCAGAGGCTCGGGATGGCCGGAGCCGAAGGGATCGCGCAGCGCGCTGGGCACGTCCTCGCGCTGCGTCGACTGGATGGGGCCGGTCGGGTCCGCGGGCGGCGAGCCGTCCTCGACCGGTGCGGTGGTGGTGGCGGTGTCCGGCGAAGCCGCGGACTCGGCTGCCGCGGTGGGCTCGGAACCGGTATCGGAATCCACGGCCTGCCCGGAGGCGGGGGCCGAACCAGGGTCGGAGTCAGCGCCAGAGTCGGAGGCGGGGGCCGAACCAGGGTCGGAGTCAGCGCCGGAGTCGGAGGCGCTGCCCTCCTGACTTCCGGTCTGGGAGGAGTCGACCGCCGGCTGGGATCCGGTGACGGTCACTTCGGACTCGCCGGTCGACTCCGAGCATCCGAGGGCCGCCGCGGCCACGGCCAAGGCCACGACGGCGGCCGTGATCCGAGGAGAAACAACCTGCACCTTGCGGGACATATGGGAGCAACCTAACGCCCGCCTCAGCGGCTGAGGGCAGCGCGCAGGCCCTGATCCTCGACCAAGCGCACCAGGTCCGGAGGCCGGTGCGGCAAGGCGTCAAAGGCCGAGAGGTCGGCTCGGGCTCCCGGGGGGTCGCCAAGCTGCCAGCGCGCGAAGGCCCGGTAGACCAGTCCGGAGGCATTTGACGGGTCAATGCCGAGAGCTGCGTCCAGGTAATCGACGCCCACAGCAAGCAGCTCCGCGTCACTGCTGCGGACCAGCAGCCAACCCCGGCCGGACAGCGCGTCCGGGTCGTCGGGGTGGGACTCCAGGACCCAGTCGAGAAGCTGCACCGCCTCCAGCAGGTCTCCCCGGTTGGCGAGAGCCTCGGACGCGACCAGAGCGTCGGCGACGGTGAGCGCGGTATCGGTGAAGGCGGGACGCTCGTCGAGAGCACTCAAGGCGTCGACGGCCTCCAGCGCGGCGGTGTCGCGGGCCTCGGCCACCCGCTCTCTCACCCTGGACTGGGCCAGCAGCTGCTCCGCGTAGGGGGGCGGGTCCGACGAGTCGAAGGCGGCCAGATCCCGGGCCGCGCTCGCGCCGTCGCCCTCCTCGAGGGCCACGATGGCCCGGAACAGCCGGGCGTCGGGGTAGGCGGGATCCACCGCAACCGCGTCGTCGAGGTATGGCGCGGCGGCAGCCAGGTCTCCCTGGCGGGACGTGAGCCAGCCCCGGTAGGTGAGGGCCTCCACGTTGGAGGGCTGGATTTCCAGGGCTTCGTCGTAGGCGGCGATGGCACCGGCCATGTCGCCGTCGGAGAGCCGCTGCTGGGCCTCGAAGATCTTCTCGCGGGCAGTGGAGCGGATCTCGCCCGTGATGGAGCCGCCGGAGGTGCGGCTGCCCGAGGACCGGGCCACCAGCAGGCCCGCCGCGCCGGCTACCACGACGATGGCGACGGTCCACGCGGCCGCGTTGCGCCAGCGGCGCCGCCGTCCCACCTCGGGCAGTTCTCCGGAGTCCGGGGCCGCGGCGCGGCCGGGTCGCAGCATCACGACCACGACAGCGGCGATGCCGGCTCCGGCGAGCAGCGGAAGGACCCACACCAGGGCGGTGATTCCCGAGCCGGAGGGGTTGTAGTCGATGTCGGCGTCGTATGCCGCCACGAGTTGGTCGCGGATGTAGGCGTCGCTGCGGCCCTCGTCGACCCAGACCGCGATCTGCCTTCGGATCTCGCGGGCCACGGGCACATCGCTCTCGCCCACCGACTGGCCGGCGCACACCGGGCAGGCGAAGTCCCCGGCCAGGTCCCGAACCCGGTCGGCGTTGGTGCGGGGAGGCCCTTCGTCCACGGCGCCATAGAGGAACGCGGCCCCGGCCACCAAGACGGCTGCGATCCAGCTGACGGCGTGCCGGCTCATGGCGCGGCAGAGGCCGCCGTGAGCTGGGCGATCACATCGTCGATGCCGTCGGCGGTGACACCGCCGAGCTGCTTCCACACCACCACGCCCGATGGTGCCACCAGGTAGGACTCGGGAACCCCGGTCACGCCGTAGGCGACGGCCGCCTCGCTGGCGCCCTCCACCAGCACCGGCCAGTCCCCTCCGTTGACCTCGAAGAACCGCCGCACGTTCTCGGCGGTGTCGTCGAAGGTCACCGACACGACCCGGGCATCACCGGCCGGGGCATGGCGCTCGCTGAAGGCGATCAGCTCAGGATGCTCGATGATGCAGGGGACGCAGGTGCTCTGGAAGAAGTTGACGATCACCCACCGGCCCCGCCACTGGTCCAGATCGAAGGGTGCGCCCGCGGTGGTGACGCCCGCCACCGGAGGGGCGAGCCCGCCCAGGATGGGACTGGAGGCGTTGCGCTCGAAGGCGGAGTCGCGGGTGGCCAGCACCACCACCAGCAAGGCGACCGCAACCGCGAGCGGCACCGCGATCCAGGCCGTCCGCCACCTGCCGGCGCCCGATCCTGCCGGATGCGCCGTCTCCGAAGACGGGTCCGGATCACGCCGGTCGGTTGCGCTCACGGCACTGGCTCCGCGGTAGCCACGGCCTCCTCGGGCTGGCGGCGCCTCGATCCGGCCGGCAGCAGCGACAGTACGGTGCCGGCGGCCATCACGATGCCGCCCAGCCACAGCCACGCCACCAGCGGCTGGACCGTGACTCTCAGGATCACCCGGTCGGGGCCTGCCTCGTCGGGGAACGACAGCACCGCGAGGGCGACGTCGTCGCGCAGGGTGGAGCGCACCGACGGGATCCCGATGGTCTGGGAGGCGAACGGGTAGGTGGCTATGGCCGGCCCGTACGTCTTGGCGTCGTCGACCCGCACGAAGGCCACCCGCTCGGTGCGGTTGTCGTGGGACAGGACCGCGGAGCCCAGATAGGCGATCTCGTGGCCGGCGAAGCTCGCCTGGCGGCCGGCCTCGAGATCGAACTCGGCTTGGCGGACATAGGACTGGCTGGCCGCGAAGGCGACCGCGACGAGCACGACGCCCAAGTGCACGATCATGCCGCCGTTGGTGCGCCCGACCAGGCCCCGCCACCGGTGGCGGCGCACCGCCAGGACGATCTGGCGCAGCGCGGCCCCGCCGGCGAAGCCCCCCAGCCCGAACGCCAGCAGCGGAGCCCATCCCCGGGCCCCGCCGAGCACCGCCAGGACCAGCACCGCGGCCGCGATCCACACCGGCACCAGCAGCCGCCGACCCAGCAACTCTGCCGGCGGGCGGCGCGAGGCCCCTCCCCAGGGCAGCATCGGCGCCACCGCCATGAGGAACAGCAGCGCAAAGCCGACGGGCCGGGTCATCCGGTCGAAGTACGGGTTGCCGACCGAGATGGTGCGGCCGTCGAAGGCCTCCACCAGCAGGGGGAACACCGTGCCCAGCAGCACCACGAACGCGAACGCGGCGAACAGGGCGTTGTTGGCCAGGAAGGCCCCCTCCCGCGACACCGGCGCCGCGATCCGGCCCGGTGTGCGCAGCAGGTCGCCCCGCCACGCGATCAGGGCCAGCGACACGGTAACGATGACCGCGAAGAAGCCGAGAATGGCCGGGCCGATTCCCGACTCGGTGAAGGAGTGCACCGAGGCCAGCACACCGGAACGGGTGAAGAACGTCCCCAGGATCGTCAGCGAGAAGGTGGCGATCACCAGCGACAGGTTCCACACCCGCAGCATCCCGCGCCGCTCCTGCACCATCACCGAGTGCAGGTACGCCGTGCCGGTGAGCCACGGCAGGAACGAGGCGTTCTCCACCGGGTCCCAGGCCCAGTAACCGCCCCAGCCCAGGGTCTCGTAGCTCCACCAGGCGCCGAGCACGATGCCGAAGGTCAGGAAGCCCCAGGCGGCCACGGTCCAGCGCCGGGTGGACGCCAGCCATCCCTCTCCCAGGCGCCCGGTGGCCAGCGCGGCCACCGCGAAGGCGAAGGGCACGGTGAACCCGACGTAGCCGAGGTAGAGGATCGGCGGGTGGAACGCCATGAGGATGTGGTTCTGCAGCAGCGGGTTGGGGCCGGGGCCGTCGTAGCCCGCGGGCACGTCAACCCCGATGAAGGGATCGGCCGGCCCGACCATCAGCGCGAAGAAGAAGGCGCTCACCATGAACATGACCAGCAGCGCCCAGGCCACCATCGGGTCGCTGCCCCGGCGGCGGAACCTCACCGCCACGGCCACCGTGTAGCCGCACAGCACCAGCGCCCACAGCAGGATGGATCCCTCCAGAGCCGACCACAGGGTGGCCACGTTGAAGATGGGCGGAGTGGTGGACGAGCCGTTGTCGGCCACGAACTTCACCGTGAAGTCCCGGGTGATCAGGGCCCTCTCCATCACTGCGACGCCGGCCACCGCGGCGGTGGCCATGATGAACGTGAGCAGGCGGGCGGCGTGCCCCCAGCGCGGGTAGCGGCCCACCAGGCCCAGTGCCGTGACGGCTATGCCCAGCAGAGCCGCGGCCAGTCCCGCCGCAACCGCCGCCGAGCCGGCCGCGACGTTGCTCATCGACGCCGCGGGGCGTGCGGTGAGGTGGGCGCCGTCACGGCCGCGAGCCGCCCTCCTCGGCTTCGCTCAGAGGCCGAGCGAATACGGCACAGCGCGGCCCATACGGCGCGAGGCCGTGGCCCGAGCGGCCCGTGAGCGCAGCGAACAGGAGCGGGAACCACCACGCCGCACCGCGAAACGTTCACCACCCCTCCTCGGCTTCGCTCACGCGCTCGCCGTAGTCGTCGCGCCGGCGGTAGTCGTTGTCGTGCTTGACCAGCATCCGGTCCGACGCGAAGTGCCAGCCGTCGTCGGCGATCACGGGCCCCGGGCCGGGACCGAGCCGCCAGGCCCCTTCCAGGACCACCGGAACCCCGGGCTGGAACAGCTCCGGCGGATCCCCGGTGTGGACGACGTCCACAACCACGTCGTCGAAGCCGACGGAGAAGGCCAGGACCGGCCGGTCGTCCCAGAAGGTGCTCACGGGCGCATCGATGGGCGTTCCCTGGAGAGTGAAGCGGGCCCCGGCCAGCTCGTCGCGGCGCTCCACCGCCTCATCGGCGTTGTAGAAGAACAGCGAAGCGTCGCCGAGCAGGTTGGTGACGAGCAGGGACACGGCCGCGGCCACGGCCACGACGACCAGAGCCGCCACCGATCGCCTGGTCCGCGCCGACCGCGGGCCGGGCCGGGGCGTCAGCGGCGACAAGTCCGTCTGTTGGGTGGCCTTCTGTTCCGTGCCCGCAGGCGCGTCATCCATGGTCTGTCACTCTTCGTCGGTGCTGTCGCTGCCGATGCGGCCGGCCCGGGCCCGGCGCAGCAGCCGCCGGCCTCGCAGCCGCAGGGACGCGGCGTAGACCGCGATCGCGACCGCCGTGACGCCCCAGGCGCCCAGCACGTAGGCGGCGTGGCTCATCGACCGGCCTCCGCCCGCCGGGCCTGCACCGCCTGATGGATGTCGCGGTCTGCCAGCTGGCGCTCCAGCCAGCCGATGCGGAAACGGTGCATGACCATCCACCAGATGGCCATCGCGGCCACGACGAACGCCAGAATCAGCGTGAGCAGGGTCATGTCCTCGAGCTTGCCGTCGGTGAGGGAGGACTGCTGGTGCAGGGTGCGGTTGGCCCACCAGTTCACCGAGCGGTTGACGATCCCGATGTTGACCGCGCCGACCAGCCCGACCACTGCGGCCCGGGTGGAGACCGAGCCGGCCGGCCCGCCGAGGGCCCGCACCGACAGGTATCCGACCATCACCAGGAACAGGATGAGGGCGGTCACGAGACGCACATCGCCCCACTCCCAATAGGTGCCCCAGGTGGGCCGGCCCCAGAGCATGCCGGTCACCAGCATGAGGCCGCACAGCAGCACACCGACCTCCGCGCCGGCGTGGGCGGTGATGTCCCACCACTGCGAGCGTCGCCACAGCCACATGACCGAGCCCACCGCGGTCAGCCCGAGCGCGGCGTAGGCCCCCAGCGCCGACGGCACGTGCACGAAGATGATTCGCACCGCGTCGCCCTGCACGTCATCCGCCGGCACGACCAGCAGCCCCAGGGCCGCCACCCCGGCGAAGCCGGCCAGGGTTGCTGCTCCGAGCCAGAAGGTGAAGCGAGATCCGGTGCGAGCGGGGCCGCCCAGGTACCCGGTGGGAGTGGTGGGGTCGCCGGTTGCGGGGCGGCTCATGCTTCCTCCATCAGGGGGCCGTACGCGACGGCGCCCAGCGCGACGTTGGCGGCGGTGAATCCGGCCAGCAGCCCGACCCACGACCAGCCGTTGACCGCGGCCGTGCCCAGTGCGTCCTCGAACGCTCGCGTCGCGGCGATCAGCACCGGGGCCACCACCGGCAACAGCAGGATCGGCAGGACCGTCTGATGGGCTCGCACTCCTGCTACCACAGCACCGAGCAGGCTACCGGCGGCGGCCAGCCCGGCCGTCGCTGCTATCGAAGTCACCACAGCCAGCAGCAGCGACTCGATCTCTGCTCCGTACAGCAGCACCACGCCGGGCACCAGCACCACGGCTACCGCCAGCAGCTGCACGGCCACCGCGAGGGTCTTGCCACCGAAGGCGGCCGCGGGGGCCATGCCGCTCAACAGCAGCATCCGTCCGGCACCGTCGGTCGACTCGACCGCCACCGAGCGCTGCACCGCCACCACGGTGGCGAACAGCACGGTCATCCACAGCAGGCCCGGGGTGGCCAGCTCCAGCGTCGGCCGGTTGGCGTTGAGCGCGAACCCGAACATCACCAGCACCAGCAGCGCGAACGGCACGACCTGTCCCAGCGTGGTGCGGGCCCGCCATTCGATCCGCAGATCCTTGGCCGCGACCAGCCCGATGTCGCCCGCGAGCAGGCGCAGATCACGCCACATGGGCCCGACCGGACGCAGCCGTGGCGCACCGACCCTCACGCCGCATCCGCGCCCACCGTCCCTCTGCCGTGGCACCGGCGTGGAGGCCTGCATCCCGCTTCGGACCCTCACGCCGCATCCGCGCTCACCGTTCCTCCCGCCATGGTCACGGTCCGGGTGGCGAGGCCGTCGGCCGGGCCGGGCTCGTGCGAGGCCAACACCACGGCTGCGCCCGCGGCGGCCGCCTCCGACATCAGGCCGCTCACCAGCTCTCGGCCCTCGCTGTCCAGCCCGGCGTGGGGCTCGTCCAGCAGCCACAGCTCGGGGCGGCGCACCACGACCGCGGCCAGCGCCACCCGGCGACGCTGACCGGCCGACAGCCGCGCCGACGGGACGGCCCAGAGCCCTTCGGGCACGCCCAGGCGCCTGAGGGCGCCGGGAACGCCGGCTGCGTCCACCCGGGAGGCCCGGGCCCACAGGTCAAGGTTCTCGGCTGCGCTCAGCTCGCCGTAGAGGGCGGTGTCGTGGCCCAGCAGCCCCACCCGGCGACGCACCGCGGCCCGGTCGGAGCCGAGGTCGGACCCGAGCACCTCGCCCCGCCCCTCTGACAGCGGCAGCAACCCGGCGCACAGGTGCAGCATCGTGGACTTGCCCGCGCCGTTGGGTCCACGCACCAGCACGACCTCGCCGGAGTCGACGGCGAAGTCGGCCCCGGCCAGCGCCGGGAACCGCCCCAGCAGCACGACCGCGCCCTCAAGGCGAACCGCGCTCACGGCTCAGCCGAGCCTCAGGGTTGGCCGACCCCGGTGATGCGGGTGGGGTGGACGAAGACCGCGGTGCGGCGTTCGGCCGCCATCACGCGGTCGTACTCGTCCCAGTCGTCGTGGCTCCCGCCAGCGGCTACGAACACGTCCCGTAGCAACCGCGCAACAGCTGACGGGTCGAAGCCGTCGACTCGATCGTCGGGGCCGATGATCGTCGTGGCGCCTTCCACTCCCACCCACGACCAGCCCGACCGGAAGACGATGGTGGCCCGCGGGGTGACGCGCCAATGACGGAGTTTCGCGGCGTTGCTTCGCACGACCAGAGCCACCACCTCCTCACCGGTCACCGGGTGGGTAATCACCCCGGCATTGACAAGCGAGGAGTGAACCGACTGGTCAGGACGCCCGAACGACACGACCGCGAGACCCTGGTCGGCGCCGGCGAACGTGCGTACATCCTCCATCGTGCGGCTCATGCGGCTACTCCTGCACAGGGGCCGGGCCCACGCCGCCAACAGACCTGCGGACGGCCTTGCCGGTGGGTAGCACTCACAGTCACACTCTATTCCCGTACCACCTCGTGAGCCGCGGCGCCGCTGGCTGAAGATTCGGCCACAGGTAGCGATATTTTAATGTAAATTGATGTTGATCAGTGTTGTATTGCTGCTGATCCCGCTAGACTGCCCGCAGGAGTCAGATCCGATGCCTTGTGACGGAAGGAGAATCATGACAGCCGAATCCGCCGCCTCCGACGCCCGTGACGTCCAAGACTCGAACGGTGCTAGCGGTGCGAGACCGGCCCATCCTCTGGACGACGAGACCCGCCGCCGCGAATGGAAGAAGCTGTTCGACGACTACCAGGCCGAGCACGGGGCCTTCACCGACGAGGAGATCGCCCAGGCCCGCAAGGACATGTACGGATGACGACCTTCGTGCTTGACACCGGCGCGCTGATCGCCCTCGATCATGGAGACCGGCAGCTATGGACGCGGCTGTACACCGCGGACCGACCCAGCGACGTGCAAGTGCCGACTGGAGCTATCGCCCAAGCCTGGAGGGGCGGTCCTCGACAGGCGCCACTGGCGCGGGCTCTCAAGCTGTCCGAGGAAGTGCCGCTGGACGGGCAGATCGCGCGGGAGGTCGGCGCTCTCTGCGGGCAGACGGGAACCAACGATGTCATCGACGCATCGGTCGCGGTGGCGGCTGCACGGGCTGCGCGCCGAGAAGATGTCGGCGTCGTCACATCCGATCGGGGCGACATCGCGCCGCTGCTTGCAGCACTGGGTGCCAGCGTCAGAATCGTGGACGTGTAGTGGGCTGGCCGGTCGGACCGAATGGCGCTTGACCCGGAGGTCGCCCGGTCAGGCGACCGGGTAGAACTCTCCGGCGTTGACGACGAGCGTCTGGCCGGTGATCATCCGGGCCCGCTCCGACGCCAAGAAGATCGCGGCCTCGGCCGCATCGGAGTCGGTGGGCATCTCGCGCAGGGCCATGCCTTGCGCGATCTCGTGCTTGACCTCCTCGGCGGTGATGCCCCGAATGCCGGCCTGCCACTCGCAGTAGAACTTGACGTTGGGTCCCCACATCCAGCTCGGCACGACCGTGTTCACCCTGATCCCCGACGGCCCCAGCTCCGCCGACAGATCGCGTGCCACCGACAGCAGCGCCGACTTCGCCGCGCCGTAGGGGCTCTGGGGGAACACCGCCACCGGCCTCATCGAGGCCTGCGACCCGATCAGCACCACCGACCCCCCGCCCGCGGCCTTCATGTGGGGCTCGACCGCCCGCACCACGTGCACCGCTCCGAGCACGTTGACGGTGAGGTTGAGCGTCCAGTCCTCGTCGGTGGTGTTGTGGAACGCACCCTTCTGGGTGTCGAGGGCGGCCACGTTGATCACCGCGTGAAGCTCGCCGAAGCGGGCTGCAGCCGCGTCGGCCGCGTCGGTGCAGTCCTGCTGGCTGGTGACGTCACCGGAGCAGGCGACTATCCGCTCTCCTGTCGGGTCGAGCTCGGCCGCGGCCTCCCTCAGGCGCTCGGCGTTGCGGGCCATCACCGCAACGTTGGCCCCGTCGCGGAGCGCGAGGCGGGCACAACTGGCACCGAGTCCGGGGCCGACGCCCACCACCAGCACGGTTCGTCCTTCGAGGATCATGGGCTGAGTCTCCTTCGGCTCACCAGAGCTGGTCGGTGTAGGTGTCGGTGCCGACGATGGTGGGGCGGAAAGGCGCTGCGAACACGACGTTTCCGGTGCCCGAATCGGCCAGGCCGTCGGCGTAGGCCCGGAAACCGTCCCAGGCGCCGGCCGGGTCGCCGTCGAGGAAGAACATCTGCACCTGGCGCTCCGCGGGCCCCGCCGGAGTGCCGAGGTCCATGGGCGCTCGCTCGGTCTCGCCGCCGGCCGGGTCGATGTAGCGCCACGAAACCATCGAGGCGATCGCCGAGCCGTCCATCAGGGCTGGTAGCGCCTTCTTGCGCAGGTGAGCGTTGAACCCGTCGACGTCGGTGCCCTCGGCAGGGTCCACAGCTACTACCGCCAGGCCCTGGTAGGGGTGGTCGAGGGCGAGCTCGATGGGCACGGGATCGTCGTCGCGGTAGTGCGACCAGGGCTCGTGCAGCAGCACGGTGTGGGCGTGGATCCGGTTGTCGAAGCCCCGCCCGTCCTTGTAGAGGTCCACCACCTGGTCGATTGCCCACGCGAAATGCTCGCGGTGACGGCCCTCATGGACCCAGTAGATGGCCAGGTAGGAGCCGGCGTCGACCGGCACGGCCAGCGGCGAGTCCTGCGGGAACCGCAACTCCTTGAGGTCGCGGGTGGCCACCCAGCGCCGACCGGCGAACAGCCAGGGACCGACCAGGCATCCGGCGTAGAAGTGGTCGCGCTCATACCAGCGGTTGTAGGCCACCTCGTGGCCCCGTTCCGGGTCGACCATGGTGAACAGGCAGCTGCCGACCCGCACCGGAAAGGTGTTCATCGATCCTCCCCCACTCGGCGGGCTGATCCGGCGCCGTGGGCGTTCACGAGTCGAACACCGTTCTCGTCACCCAGTCGGCCACCAACGCCGGCCTGGGCCCGTCCTCGATCTCGACGGTGATCGTGGTCACCGTCTGGACCGATGCCGCCTTCAGCTCCACCGACTTGACCACGGCGTGCGCCCGCACCCGCTTGCCCCGGTTGACGGGGCTGATGAAGCGCACCCGGTCGAGGCCGTAGTTGATGCCCATGACCGCGCCCTCGAGCCTCGGGGTGTTCACCGGAACCGACTGCATCAGATGGGTGAGCATCGACAGGGTGAGGAAACCGTGGGCGATGGTGCCGCCGAAGGGCGTCTCGGCCTTGGCCCGCTCCTCGTCGATGTGGATGAACTGGTGGTCCCAGGTGCAGTCGGCGAAGGCGCTGATCTGGTCCTGGGTGATCTCGAACCAGTCTCCGTGCCCGCGCTCGTCTCCCTCGGTGGGCTTCAGGACTGCATAGGCCGCCTCGGCGTTGCTCATTCGGGTCCCCTCTCGTGGCTGGGCTGCGACGGCGCCAACCTACCGGCCCGTCCGGACCACGGGTCGCGACAGCCCCGGTGGGGCGGACTTGGCGTAGTTGTACCCCTCTGAGGCGGTCGACTTCATCAAGAACCGGCCATTGGCTCCGATCGCAGGGCCTGCTCCAGCAGCAGGCCGGCAGGGTGGGGGGCCGCGCCCTCGCGCCGAGCGGCGACGACGCGGCGGCGGGCCAGGACTTCGCAGCCGGTCAGCGGTTGGTCCCCCCACTCGGCCTGGGCCACGGGAAGTACCGACCACCCCAGGCCGAGCCTCACCATCTCGCACAGCACTTCGGGCTGGTGGGACTCGGCCACGACATCGAGCGGCGCCCCCCTGCGGCGAAGAGCGGCCTCGGTCACGGCGCGGGTGTGGGCGCCCCGGGGAAACAGCACCCACGGACCCCAACCGGCGCTGGGGCCCGGCTGGCGTCGCCCGTCGGGTGCGTATACGGCGAGGTCCTCGCTCAGCAGCGGCTCGGTCTGCACGCCCCTGACCGGCTCGGGAGGCTCGACGCACACAGCCAGATCCAGCGCCCCGTCCACGAGCTCGCGCAGCAGCCCGCCTGAGGGCCCGACCCGCAGGTGGATGCGCAGGTCGGGGTGCTCGGTGCGGAAGCGGCGCAGCGCCTCGCCGTGGTGCTGCACCGCGGAAGCGTCGATCATGCCGAGCCGCAATTGGCCGTGATCGCCCGAACGGGTCCGCTGCGCCCAGTCGGTGAGGTCGGCGGTGAGGGCCACAACCTGGCGGGCGTGTTCGAGCACCGGTCTGGCGTCCGGTCGCAGCACCCGGCGCCGGCCCTCCCTGTCGAACAGTGGAACGCCGACACGGCGCTCGAGTTCAGCCAGACCCTGCGACAGGGCCGACGGGCTCACACCGACGTGCTCGGCAGCCAGCGCGAAGGTGTCCGAGTCGGCCACAGCCACCAGGTATTCGAGTTGTCTGATCGACAGATCGGGCAGCGGGGAGGCCACATCTACATAATACTTAAGTAATGCTTCACTATTAGTACAAAATGCTCAGCACTGTTTAATCTATTGCCTATGACTGTTGATGTACCGACCCAAGAAGGCGCCCCGAGCGGGTCCCCCAAGCTGGCCGCGGCTCGCCGGATCGCTCCTGCGACAGGCAAGCTGGGTGTGCTCACACCGGGCATGGGCGCGGTGGCCTCCACCTTCGTCGCCGGCGTGATCGCGGCCCGCCGGGGGCTGAGCCCGCCCATCGGCTCCATCAGCCAGATGGCCCACATTCGTCTCGGCACCAAGACCGAGAACCGCAACCCCCCCATCAGGGAGTTCGTGCCGCTGGCCGGACTCGACGACCTGGTCTTCGGCGGCTGGGACCCCCTGTCGGCCAACGTGCTGGAGGCGGCCCGAACCTGCGGCGTGCTGGAGGAGCGCGAACTGGGGACGATCTCGGCCGAACTCGAGGGCGTGGTCGCCATGGACGCGGTGTTCGACCAGCGCTGGGTGAGCCGCCTCGACGGCGTGCGGGTGAAGCCGCCCGCGTCCAAGTGGGACCAGGCCCAGGCCCTGATGGACGACATCGAGAGCTTCCGCAGCGCCCACGACTGCGACCGGCTGGTGATGGTCTGGTGCGGCTCGACCGAGGCGTTCTCGGAGCCCGCGGCCGTGCACCAGTCGATCGAGTCCTTCGAGGCCGGGCTGAAGGCCGACGACGAGGCCATCGCCCCCAGCCAGATCTACGCCTACGCGGCGTTGCAGAGCGACGTGCCCTTCGCCAACGGCGCCCCCAACCTCACCGTGGACCTGCCGTGCATGGAGGAGCTGTCGCGCCTGCGGGGCGTCCCCGTCGCGGGCAAGGACTTCAAGACGGGCCAGACCCTGATGAAGACGCTGATCGCGCCCGGCCTCAAGGCCCGGATGCTGGGTCTGAACGGCTGGTACTCCACCAACATCCTCGGCAACCGCGACGGCGAGGTGCTCGACGCCCCCGAGAACTTCAAGACCAAGGAGGTCTCCAAGCTGGGCGTGCTGGGCACAATCCTGCAGCCCGAGCTCTACCCCGACCTCTACGACGAGATCCACCACGTGGTGCGGATCAACTACTACCCGCCCCGGGGCGACAACAAGGAGGGCTGGGACAACATCGACATCTTCGGATGGCTGGGTTACCCGATGCAGATCAAGGTCGACTTCCTGTGCCGTGACTCGATCCTGGCCGCGCCCATCGTGCTCGACCTGGCCCTGTTCATGGACCTGGCCGCCCGGGCCGGCAACTCCGGCGTGCAGGAGTGGCTCAGCTTCTACTTCAAGGCGCCCCAGCCCTCAGGCACCGCCGACGTGGAGCACGACCTGTTCATCCAGCAAACCAAGCTCAAGAACACTCTGCGGGAGTGGATGGGCGAGGAGCCCGTCACCCACAGCGAAGCGGGCTGACCCCTCCGGTCAGGACTCGGAGGATGGAATGCCGGTCTCCAGGACGCCGCTGGCGATCATGGCGTCGACGGCGGCCTCGTCGAGGCCGAGCTCGGCGGCGATCTGGCGGGTGTGCTCGCCCAGGCCGGGGGCGGGGCGGATGTCGGCGTCGGCCATGCCGCTGGCGGTGAAAGCCGGACCCTCGAAGGTCATGACGCCGATGGGCGGCTGGTCCAGCTCCACCAGGTAGCCGCGGGCCGCCAGGTGCGGGTCCTGGAGCTGCTCGCCGGAGGTCAGCATCGGTCCGGCGGGCACGCCCGCGGCCAGGCAGGCCTCGGTGGCGGCATGCTTGGACAGGGTACGGGTCCACGCCGCCACGGCCGCCTCGATCTCATCCTCCCGCTCACGGCGGGCGTCGAGCGTGGCCAGCACCGGGTCATCGGCGCCGATCAGCGCAGCCAGCGCATCCCATTCGGCGTCGTCGCGGCAGCAGATCGCCACCCACTGGTCGTCACCCTCACAGGGGAAGAAACCCCAGGGTGCGCCCCGGTCGCGGCGATTGCCCTGCGGCTGCACCGAGCCCGCCTGCAGCGACTCCCGGGCCAGCAGGTCGCCCATCGCTCCGACCGTCTGCTCGGCCTGGCACACCTCGGCGTGGCAGCCGCGCGCCATCACGCCCCGCCGCCGGCCCAGCACCCCGGCGACGGCGGCCAACGCCCCCATGCGTCCCGCCCAGTGGTCGGGGAAGATCGACTGCGATCCCGACGGCCGGTCGACGGCCGGATAGTCCCACAGGTGGGTCATGCCCCCGGTCACCTGGGTGTTGGGTCCGTAGCCCTTCCAGTCCGACCACGGTCCCGAGGATCCCATGAGCTGGCTGGAGACCATCACCACATCCGGGTTCGCCGCCGAGAGATCCCGGTATCCCAGTCCGAGCTGGTCCATCACCCCGGTCGAGCCGTTCTCGACCGCCACGTCACAGCCGGGGGAGCCCCCGGCGCCGGCCACAAGGTCCAGCAGCAGCCGGCGGCCCTCGCCGGACTTGGCGTCGACGCCCAGGCTCCGCTTCGACCGCGACGACGAGGCGAACGAGGGCGACATCTCCCCGCCGAGCACCACCCTGATGAAGTCCGGGTAGGTGCGGCTCTCGATCTTGATCACGTCGGCGCCGTACTCGGCCAGCATCCTGCTGATCTCCACCCCGACCCCGCCGTGTCCGAAGTCGGCGACCCGCACCCCTGCCAGCGGCAGGGCCGGCTCGGGCGCGGACTCCGGCACCGGCGGCCAGGCGACCAGACCGTCCGTCTGCGGCCCCGATCCGGCGTCCAGGGCGGCCAGCACTTCTCCTGTGTGCTCGCCCAGGTGCGGTGGGCGCCCGGTGGGACCGACCCGCTCGCCGTCGATCTCCATCCACCCCGACGGCAGGCTCATGGTCCCGCCGGTGGACAGCGGCACCCGGTCGAACGTCTTGCGGGCCTCGAAATGGCCGTTGGTGATCACGTCGCCGGGCTTGAGGATGGGGGTGGCCACGATGCCGCGACGCTGGGCCTCCTCGGACACCTCCTCCATGGTCATGGTGGAGAACAGCTCCTCGTACAGCGGGTTCAGCACCGCGTCGGCGATCATGAACCGGGCGACGAACCCGTCGTACTCGGGGTCCTGCAGGTAGTCGGGCTCGCCCAGCCAGGCCCTGATGGCCTGCCACTGGCGGGGGCTGAGCACCACCAGCCGCACGAACCCGTCGGCCGCGGCGAGGATCGTGTACACCGGGCCGGGCCCGGCCCTGACCTCCATCGGCTCGACGCCCGCAATCATGCTCTTGGACGAGTTGGGCAGCGACCAGTCGGTGATCTGGGCAGTGGCCTCGTTGGCCGACAGGTCGATGAGCTGGCCGGCGCCGTGCCCGAGACGCTGGATCAGGGCGCACACGACTGCGAAGGCTGCCGTCAGGCCGGCCACATCGCCCGAGATGTTGCCCGGCGGCATGAGCGGCTCGCGCTCGGGCAGGCCGGCCTTCCAGCACATGCCCGAGGTGGCGTCGATCACCGATCCGGGAACGTCGCGGCCCGCGTAGGGGCCGGTGCGGCCGTAGGCCGTGATGGACGCCACCACCAGATGCGGGTGACGGGCCGCGATCGCCTCGGCCTCGAGCTCCGGGGCGCCCACCTCTGCGGCCGCGCCGGGCTCGGCCGAGCCGATGAGCACGTCGGCGGAGGCGAGCAGGGTCTCGAAGGTCGCCATGCCGGCGGCGTCGCCGGGGTCGATCACGACGCTGCGCTTGCCGCAGTTGCGCATCGTGAAGAACAGCGAGTGCTCCGGGGTGAGCGGGTCGAGGGGCGGGAGACTGCGGCTGGGCGAACCCTCGGGCGGCTCGACCTTGATGACCTCGGCACCGAGGTCGCTGAGGAGGCGGCCGCAGAGCTCGCCCCTGTCGACGGCGAGGTCGATGACCCGGATGCCGGTGAGTGGTCTAACAGGCATGTCAGCTCTCCTTCTGAACGATATTCCG
The DNA here is from genome assembly GCA_026710865.1 of Acidimicrobiaceae bacterium. Classification (GTDB taxonomy): domain Bacteria; phylum Actinomycetota; class Acidimicrobiia; order Acidimicrobiales; family Aldehydirespiratoraceae; genus Aldehydirespirator. The sequence goes on along the minus strand of JAPOQG010000034.1, from coordinate 1,164 downwards.
GCGACCGAGGCAAACAGTCGCCCACAACTCCCGGAATATCACGATGGCGGACCGGGTTCCGTGCCGAAGATCCCGACGAAGCTCACGATCTCGCCGGGATAGCCACCCAGGTTGTGGGTGAGGCCCAGCGTGCGTCCGGTGCCGGGGATGCGGCGCTCCGCCGGGGCCTCTCCCCGCAGTTGCAGCCACACCTCGTACAGCATCCTCAGCCCGCTGGCGCCGACCGGATGGCCGAAGGACTTGAGCCCGCCGTCGGTGTTGACGGGCAGCTCTCCGCCCAGGTCGAACACGCCGTCGAGCACGTCGCTCCATGCCGTGCCCCGCGGCGAGAACCCCAGGTCCTCCATCAGCACCAGCTCGGTCGGGGTGAAGCAGTCGTGGACCTCGGCCAGCGCCAGCTGCGACCGAGGGTCGGTCACGCCGGCCTGGGCGTAGGCGCCGGCCGCAGCCTGCGCGCACTCGGGCATGGTGGTGTAGTCGTAGTCGGGGTCGAGCGATCCCGCGCCGGTCCCGGTCACGACCGACAGCCCCTTGACGTACAGCGGGTTCGCGCACCAGCGGTGGGCGTCCTCGGCCCGGCAGACGATGGCGGCCGCGGCGCCGTCGGCCACGCCCGCGCAGTCGAACACCGACAGCCGGCCGGCCACCGCCGGCATCGCGCAGATCTGCTCGGCCGTCATCTCACGGCGGAACTGGGCCCTCGGGTTGCGGGCGCCATTGTGGTGGTTCTTGGAGGCAATGCGGGCCGCGGCGTAGCGCAGCCGTTCGGGGTCCACGCCGTAGCGGGCCGCATACGCGGGCAGCATCAAGCTGAACATGGCCGCCGCGGTGAGCGTGCGCTGGGTGCCGTCGGTGGGTATGGGGAAGGCGTTGAGGCCCTGGTAGCCGCCGTCCTTGACCTTCTCGGCGCCGAGGGCCATGGCGGTGTCGTAGGCCCCGGAGGCCACCGCGTAGCAGGCCTGGCGCAGCGCCTCGGATCCCGTGGCGCAGTAGTTCTCGACCCGGGTCACCGGCTTGCCGTGGATCTTGAGCGGCCCGGCGAGCGCCAGACCGGAGGCGGCCGACTGGGACGTGCCGAACCAGAAGGCGTCGACGTCGTCCTGCGCGATTCCGGCTGAGCGGTAGGCGGCGTGGGCCGCGTCGACGATCAGGTCGTCGAGGGAG
>JAPOQG010000287.1 GCA_026710865.1 Acidimicrobiaceae bacterium | reverse complement strand
GGCGGCGCGCGCGGTGCGCCCTGGGGCGGGGGGGGGCCAACGGGCCGCCGGGGGCCCCGCGCGCGCGCTGGGGGGGGGGGGCCCCCCCCCCCCCCCCCCCGGCGGCGGGCCAGGTAGCCCCCGAAGACATGGCCAGGACAGCGGGACGGGAACTCTGACGCCATGGTGATCCTGCTGGGCGCCATCGCCGGGCTCGGGCTGCTGCTGGTGGTGATCGGGCTCGCACCCCGGCCGGCGCAGGCGCCGCTGCCGGCCGGCCCCGATCCCGGCCGCGCCGCCGGGGAGGACTCCGGGGAGGCCGGTGCGGTGAAGGACGCCACCCGCCGAGCGGCCCGCCGGATCGAGAAGGACCTGGCGTCCAAGTCGGCCCTCATGCAGGATGCCCGCATGGTGGGCCGCAGCCTGGAGGCCCACGCCATCCACAAGATGGCCGGGCTGGTGCTCGGCGCCGCGGTGGTGGCCGCGGTCGGGCTGTTCGCCAACACCCTCTTCGGGCTGGCGCTGCCCCTGCCCATCATTGTGGCCGCGGCGATGGCCGGGGGCCTGGGCGGATGGCTCCTGCCCGACTCGATCCTCAAGACCGAGGCCGACAAGGAGCGGGTGCTGTTCCAGCAGGTGGCGGAGTCGTGGCTGGAGTTGGTGGCGCAGTTGGTGACCGCGGGGGCAGACACGTTCGGCGCGCTGGCGACCGCAGCCTCATACAGCGAGCAGCCCGGGTTCGTGGTGATCCGCGACACGCTGCGGACCTCGGCCGCCAGCGGCGAGGCGCCGTGGACGGGCCTGCGGAAGTTGAGCGACGAGCGCCGGCTGCGGTTCCTGGACCCGTTCTGCTCCGCCCTGGAGCTGGCCGGCACGACCGGCGCCGGGTCCCGCCAGGCGATCCTGGCCCAGGTGGAGGCGGCCCGCACCAAGGCCATGCTGGAGGCCGACGCGGCCGCGGCGTCCGCGGGCGAGAAGATGGGGGCGCCCCTGGCACTGATCGGCGCCGCCTTCATGATCCTGATGGGCTACCCGCCCCTGGCCGGGATCCTCGACACCTCCACTCTCTCCGGCCTGTAATCGGCTATCCTTGGTTGACACAACATTGGCTGTCAGTTAGCCTTCTGACAAGAGCTTCGCTGCCGGGCATCGACGACACGCCGATCGTCATCGCTGACGATCTTCACGAGCCGTCGCCGACCCTCGGAGGAGTTCTCTGTGACCACCCCGGCCCATCCCCGCCCGACCATGACCAGCCCGCCCGACACCCCCCAGCCGCCCACGCCCGATGAGGCCGCGCCCGATGAGGGGCCGCCGGCCCAGGACGCCGCCAAGGCCACGACGCCCGACCCAGGCATTGCCCCGCCATCGGACCTTCGCCTCGCCGCACGTCCCGCCGCTGCGGACCCCGTGCCCGCTGCCGGCCCCTCGTCTGCCGCGGCCGCATCGCCCGCGAGGTCCTGGACGGCCAATGCGCTGGTGGCCGCGCTCACCGCGGCAGTCACCATCCTGGGCGCAGCAATCGTGGCGCTGCTGATGCACGAGTTCAACTCCATCGACGCCCGGTTCGCGGATGTGGACGACAGGTTCGACACGCTGGAGGCGGACATAGACGACAGATTCGAGGAAGTGGACGCCAGGTTCGACTCGCTGGAGGCCGGCCAAGCCGAGATCGTCCGCACACTGGCGGTGCTGGTCTCCGAGTTGAACGCCCGCGCCGCGGTGGACGCCGCGCTCTCGGGCCGGCTCCTGGACCCCGACCCCGCCGATCCCCGCAGCGCCCAACCGTAAGAGCCGACCGCATCACACGGCTGATGCGGGACACTGCCTCCAGGATGGCGATCCCCGCAGCGCCCAGCCGTAAGAGCCGACCGCATCCCTTGTGCCAGCTGTATTTGAAGCATATGCTGTACTGCCAGGTAGCATCCCGGTGC
>JAPOQG010000284.1 GCA_026710865.1 Acidimicrobiaceae bacterium | reverse complement strand
GGCCGCGATCTTCTCGTCGTAGTAGCCGGCCAGGATCCCCGCGGTGACCCCGATGACCCCTCCGCAGGCCACCGCGGCCAGCCCGATCAGCAGCGACAGCCTCACCCCGAACAGCATCCGGGTGAACAGGTCCCGGCCGGTGGAGTCGGTGCCGAGCGGGTTGCTCCACGAGCCGCCGTCGAGCCATCCGGGCGGTTGCAGCCGGCGGACCAGTTCGGCGTCCAGCGGGTCGTGCCAGGTGATCCAGGGGGCCAGCACCGAAACCAGTGCGATGACGGCCAGGAAGCCGGCCGACAGGATCAGCGTGGCGCGGGTGCGCCTCCTGGCCGCCTCGGCGGCCCGTGTCAGGCGCCTCGTGCTGGCCGTCGCCTCCTCGACGGTGCCGCCGGTTCGGCGCGCTCGCACCCTCATCGCACCCGCACCCTCGGATCGAGCAGCGAGTAGGCGATGTCCAGCAGCATGTTGGTGGTCACCACGATCAGGCTGACCATGAACACGTAGGCCTGGACCACCGCTATGTCGCGGTTGATGATCGCCTGGTAGGCCACCCGGCCCATCCCCGGATAGGCGAATATCACCTCGGCGATGAGCGCTCCCGACATGATCGAGCCGACCTCGAAGGCGAGGACGGTCACGATCGGGATGGCCGCGTTGCGGGCCACGTGGCGGCCGAACACCTGGGTGCCGTTGAGGCCCCGGGCCCGGGCGGCCCGCACGTAGTCCCGGTCGAGCACCCCGATCAGGCTCGACCGGTAGATGCGCACCACCGCGGGCAGCGTGGGCAGGGCCACCACCAGCCCCGGCATCAACAGGTGCCTCCAGTCGCCGGTGCCCGAGATGGGCAGCCAGTTCAGGTTCACCCCCAGGATGAGGATCAGCATGATGCCCAGCCAGAAGTCGGGGATGGCCTGTCCCATGGCGGCCACCGTCCGGGCCGTCCGGTCGATCCAGGTGCCCTTCCTCAGCGCCGACAGCGCCCCGAGCGGTCCTCCGACCGCCAGCGAGATCGCCAGCCCGACCGCGCCCAGCTTGATGGTCTCGTCGGCCTTCTCGGACACGAAGTCGAAGGCGGGACGGGCCTGCCGGAACGAGTCGCCGAAGTCTCCCCGCACCGCCCGTCCCACGAACTTGGCGTACTGCACCGGGAAGGGGTCGTCGAGCCCGAGCTTCTCGCGGAGGTTCTCGCGCACCTCCAACTCGGCGTCGGGGGGCAGCAGCGCCGCGGTCGGGTCGCCGGTCAGCAGCAGCAGCCCGTGCACCACGAACAGCACGCCGAGCAGCACCAGGATGCTGTGCAGCATCCGGCGGACCAGGAATCTCAGCATTGGGGCCTACAGGGCGAGCGGACTCGGTGCGTCCACCCGCCCTTTCCTAGCGGCTGCCGGCTGGCGGGGCCTACTCGCTGACGGAGACGTCGGTGAACATGATCCAGCCGCGTGCGTGGCTCTTCCAGCCCGAGACCTTGTTGGTGTTGATGCCGGTGGTGCTCTCGGAGTTCCACAGGTACAGCGCCGGGGCCTCGTCCCTGAGGACGTCGGTGATCTGCCAGATGATCTGGTTCCGCTCGTCGATGTCGAGGGTCACCTTCTCCTCGGCCAGCAGCGGCTCCAGATCCTCGTTGCAGTAGGTGCTGATGAGCCCCTCGCAGCGGATCAGGAAGTGGAAGAAGGTCTCGGCCGGATACCAGTAGCTCATGAACAGCGGGTCGTAGTCGCCCGCCAGCAGCCTCTGGTTCCCCAGCCCGGGCTCGATCACCTCGAGCTCGGCGGTGACCCCCACGTCGGCGAAATAGTCCACCAGCGCGGTCAGCACGTCGGACAGGACGATGTTCTGGGCGGTGAGCTTGAACGTGAACCCGTCGCCGTAGCCGGCCTCGGCCAGCAGCTCCCGGGCCTTGTCCGGATCGTACGGGTAGGCCTCGTTGTTCGGGTTGTAGCCGAAGCCGCCCGGAACGAAGGGCTGGCCCAGCGGGGTGGCGGTCCCGCCGAGCAGGGCGTCGATGATGGTCTGGCGGTCGACCGCATAGTTCAGCGCCTGCCTGACCCTCGCGTCGGCGAGCGCCTCGAAGCCCCTGGCCGCCTCGCCTTCGGCGTTCTCGGCCGACGTCCCCTTGTTGGACGAGTTGATGCGGGCGATGGCCACCCGCCCGTCGGCGTAGCTGATGTTGGTCATGCCGGCGTCGGTGACCACCGAGCGCTGGTCGAGCGGGACCGCTGCGATCAGGTCCACGCCGCCGGTCACCAGCTCCGACACCCGGGTGGTGGGCTCGGGGATCACCCGCATGATCACCTCGGCGACCAGGGGCTTGCCCTTGGGGCTGCCTTCCCAGTAGTCGGGGTTGGCCTCGAAGGTGGTGTGGCTGTCGATCACGTACTCGACGAACTTGAACGGCCCGCTGCCGATCGGGTTCTGCGCGAACTCGGCCTGGCCGACCTCGGCGTAGTGGTCGGGCGGGACCATCGGGAGCCGCGTGAGGGCGTGCAGCAGCTGCGCGTCCGGACCCGACAGGTGCATGATCACGTGGTGGTCCTCGACGACCTCGACCTCTTCGATGCTGGCGAAGTTCCTGATGAGGTGCGATCCCTCGTCCTCGTCCTGCATCCTGGCCACCGAGGTGGTCACCGACCTGGCGTCGAACGGCTCGCCGTTGTGGAACGTGATCCCCTCCCGCAGCCAGAATTCGAGGGTGGTGTCGGACGTGAATGCGAACTCGGACGCCAGCAGGGGAATGAAGTCGCCCTCGTAGCTGAACGTGATCAGGCTGTCGAACACGGCCTGCGAGAACGTCTCGGCGATGATCTGCTTGGCGAAGTTGGGGTCGAGGTTCTCAGGATCACGGTCCACCGCTACCCGCAGAGTCCCCGAAGGCCCGGTCTCGGCGGGCGCCTCGGCCTCCGCCGCGGGCGCCTCGGCCTCGGCTGCGGCGGCGGCAGCCTCCTCGGCCGCGGCGGCGGCCGCCTCGGCCTCTTCCTGGGCGGCGGCGGCTTCGGCCTGGGCTGCTTCGAGCTGTGCCTCCAGTTCGGCGACGACCTCGGGGTCCACGGCCCCCTCGGCCTCGGCCATGGCCGCATCGAGGGCCTCCTCGGCCTCGGCTGCGGCGGCGGCGGCCTCCTCGGCGGCCGCCTCGGCTGCGGCGGCCTCTTCCTGGGCGGCGGCGGCTTCGGCCTGTGCCTGCTCTAGAGCAGCGGCATCCGCCGCGCTCGTGTCCGGGGCCGCCTCTTCATCGTCGCCGCCGCATGCGGACGCGACAAGCGTGAGAACAGCCAGCGCCGCGATCACGCGCCAGAACTTGGTCATCGTTGTTTCCCCCCGATGTGTTGTTGAGTAACCCCTGGTCGCACGCGGCACACACGAGCCGCGGTGCCGTTGCGACCGGGTGAAACTACCGCGGCGGCTGTCTGGCCGCCAAGGCGGCAGGGCCAACCGAATACCGGTAGGTTCGGCTGGAACATGGCCGGAAGAGTCGCTCTCGGGCTGGAATCCCTTCTCGATCCACGCAGCGTCGCCCTCGTGGGCGCCTCCAGGCGCACCTCCCGATGGGGCTTCCTGTTCGTGCGAGGCATGGAGCAGGGCGCGACCCGGCGGAACAACTACTACATCAGCCGCTCCGTCGACGACCCCGAGACCGGCTGGTACCCGAGCATCGAGGCGCTGCCCGAGGTCCCCGAACTGGTGGTGCTGCTCATCGGGGACGAGGGGTCACGCCAGCAGGTCGAGCTGTGCCTGGAGCTCGGCTCGAAGGCGGTGGTCACCATCGCCACGCCCTTCACCGGCCGGGACGACCCCCTCCTCGACCGGATCGCGGCGGCGGGCATGGTGGTGCTGGGACCCAACACGATGGGGCTGGTCTGCACCCACACCCGGCTCGACCTGGCCCCGCCCCTGCTGCACGGCGAGCCCCGCGATCCCGGCCGGGTGGCCGTGGTCAGCCAGAGCGGGACGGTGTCGGCCGACCTGGCGCTGGAGCTGTACGCCCGCGGCGTCGGCCTGTCGACCTTCCTCGGAGTGGGCGACCAGTACTGCCTGACCACGAGTGGGACGATCCGGGCGCTGGCCGACGACGACCACTCGGAAGCGGTCATCGTCTACCTGGAGGATCCACTCGACGGCCAGGACTTCCGGGCCGCACTCGAATACGCCCGGGACCGGGACATGGCCGTGGTCATCATGCCCGCGGGCGACACCGGGGCCTCAGCCCGGGCGGTCGCCTCCCACACCGGCGCGCTGGCCACCGACGCCCGGGTGCTGAGGGCGGTGTGCGAGCAGTCGGGGGCCTGGCTGGCGACCTCACCGGCCGACGCGGTCGATCTCGCCTGTGTGGCGGTCAGGCGGCGCTGGGCCGCGGGCCGCAGGGTGGGGGTTCTCTCCGAGGGAGGCGGCGCGGTGGCCCTGGCCGCCGACGTCCTGGGTCGGGCCGGGCTGGTGCTGCCCGGTCTCAGCGACCAGACCCGCGACCGGGTAGGGCTCCGTCCCGGGGCCAAGGAGCTGGCCGACAACCCGGTCGACCTGGCTCTCGTCGGGGCGGTGCGAGAGAGCCCGATGGTGTACGCCGACACGGTCCGGGTGCTGGCCGAGAGCTGTGAGGTCGACCAGGTGCTGATCGTGGGCCAGTTCGGCGATCTGATCGGGATGAACCCCGAGCGCGAGGACATCGAGGCTTTCGAGGCCGAGGAGCGCCAGGCCGTGACCGCGATCGTCGATGCCAGCGAGCGCACCGGCGTCCCGGTGGTGATGCAGTCGTTCAGGCCCGCGCCCGGCCTGTTCGAGGAGCTGGTGGCGGGCGGCGTCCTCGTGGTTCGCCAGCTCGACCATGCCGCCCGGCTGCTGCGTCTCGGTGTGGCCGATGCCGGGCTCGAGGTCGGCATCGGCGGCGGGGACGGCTCCCGGACGGGATCCCAGAACCTCACCTACTTCCAGTCTCGGGAACTGCTCGAGCGGTACGGCGTACCGCTGGCGCACAGCACCCCGGTGGCCGATCCCGAGGCTGTGCTGTCGCTCGAACGCCCGCCCGGGCCGATGGTGGTCAAGGCGCTCGGGCGGATCCACAAATCCCGCGGCGGCGGGGTCGAGGTGGGACTGCCGGATGCAGCCGCCGCGGCGGAGGCGGTGGAGCGCATGCGGCGCGATCTCGGGGCCGAGGAGTTCGCCGTCGAGCCGGACGCATCGGTGCCGGGGTCGGTCGAGCTGATCGTCGGGGCCCGCCGGACCGGGCGGTTCGGGATCGTGGCCCTGCTCGGCATGGGCGGGACCCACACCGAGCAGATCGACGACATCTCGCTGGGCTTCGCCCCCCTGGACGGGGGCGCCTTCGACGCTATGGTCGCAGGTTTGCGGTCAAGGGACCTGATCTGGCGGGGGAGCGAGCCGAGGATCGACCTCGCCTCAGTCCGATCGGTGCTGCAGTGTCTGGTGGCGCTGCTGGAAGAGCGCCACGATGTGCTCTCCGCGGAGGTCAATCCCCTCCTGTGCACCGGCGAGGCTGTGATAGGACTGGACGCGAGGGTCGTTTGCGAGGGGAGAGCGCCATGACTGCAACCGGGGAGTCGCACGCAGAGCCCCTGGTCGTGGTCAGCGAGGGCCACCGGGTCGGCCGCATACGGTTCAACCGCCCCGCCAAGCTGAACCCGCTGAGCTCGGCCGTGCTTCTGGAGCTGAGCGCGGCTCTGAGCGACTTCGGCCGGCGCGGCGACATCCACTCGGTGGTGATCGAGGGCACGGGCCGGGCGTTCTCGGCCGGCTTCGACCTGTCGGGCACCAACCGGCCCGAGACCCTGGGCGAGTGGATCGTTCAGGTGTCCGACAGCTTCGACGCCTTCCGGGACATCCTGTCGTCGCCGATCCCGACCATCGCTGCGGTGCGGGGAGCCTGCGTGGGCGGGGCCTTCGACCTGGCCACCTGCTGCGACCTGATCGTGTGCTCCGACGATGCCTTCTTCGGGTACACCGAGGCCGCCTTCGGGATGGGGGCGACATCACTGGTGCTCCCGTTCACCATCGGGCGGGCCCGCGCCAACGAGGTGCTGCTCACCGGTGGGCGGATCTCGGCCGAGCGGGCCCTGGCCTGGGGCATCGTCAACGCGGTCGTGCCCGGTGACGAGCTGGACGAGGCAGTGGACCGCTACACGGGGCGGTTCGCCAACATCCCCCTGCCCGGCCTGAGCCACAACCGGCAACACCTGCAGCGCATCTACGAGCTGATGGGGCTGGACCGGGTGGTGGCCATGGGCCAGGACATCACCACGCTGCGCCTGGCCAACCGCGAGGGCTCCACCGAATTCGACGAGCTGGTGCGCACCCACGGGCTCAAGGAGGCCCTGCGGATCTTCAAGGAGCGCATGCCCCAAGTCATGGACTGACCCATGCCAGCCGATCGGTTGATCGGTTCGCGGGCAGCTGGCGCCTCCGCTCGACCTCCAGGTCTTGAGGCGAGCGGGAGTCGAACCGCGGCACGGCCCGACTCCCGTTCGGGGGTGAGAATGCTGCCGGTCAGCTCCGAGCGTTCGTCAGCCAGATGTCGACCAGGGCCCGGTTGTCGGCGATCCATGCGGCTGCGTCGGCCTTGGCGTCGGGGTTCGCCTTGGCGTTCTGGGCGGCGATGTCAGCCAGCGGGATCTGCACCTGTTCGAGCAGGCGCCGGATGTCCGGGTTGTTGTCGAGGAATTCGGTGTTGGCCACCGCCTGGATGCTGTTGACCGGCCATCCGAGGTTGCAGGGGTTGCTGTTGCAGCCGGCGAGGCTTCTGACCTCGGTGGTGCCCTCATCGTCTTCCAGGGCGGGCGATGTCAGCCATACCGCGTCCACCCCCGGTGCGATCGCCTCGTAGGTCCAGTTGGGTGTCCAGGCATAGAACAGGACCGGCTCACCGGCCGCCACCCTGTCCTGGACTCCCTGCATCAGGTCGCCGTAGGTGCCCGACACCTGCTCCACGTTGTCGCCCCAGTCGAGTTCGGCAATGTGGTTGTCGATGATGGTGGCGCAGCCCCAGCCGTCGTTGCACCCGATCAGGTCGGCGAGGCCGTCGCCGTCGCGGTCGAACACCGCGGCGACCGACGAATCCGCGAGATCGCTCATCGAGGCGATGCCCATGCTGTCCGCGGTGGCCTTGTCGATCATGTACCCCTGGAGAGCACCGGACTCGACCTGCTGTCCGACCGCTTCAATGCTGCGCTCGTACTCCAGCCCGGCGGCTGTCTCCGCCGTGAGGAAGATGTCGTGGGTGGGGAACCAGCCGTTGGCCCACAGGTCGTACTGCCCGCCGTCGAGTGCCGGATAGAAGGAGTACGGATTGAGGGTGTGGGCGGCAGGGTCAGTGACCTCGTAGCCGAGCTCGCCGATGAGCTGGGCGTAGATCTCGGCCTGCATGTAGCCGCTGGACCAGTTGGCCCGGGCCATGGTCACCGTGTTGTCCTCCTCCTCGCCGGAGAAGATCACCACGAGCGCCACGACGACTAGGGCGATCAACGCTCCGACCAGGACCAAGGTGTTGCGCTGTTGCTTTCTCATATTGAGCCTCCTCGCTTCCTAGTTCGGCCCGTCACGCCGTCGGACCCTGCTGGAGCCGGTCCTTGACGGTTGCGATCAGGCCGCTGTGCTGCGAGCGGAAGATCTGTTCGTCGTAGTGGCTCTCGAGCAGGTCGAGCTCTTCGGTGAAGGCCTTCTTCATGCTCCAGCACATGATGAGAAGGATCACTGAGAAGGGCAGTCCGATCGATACCGCCGCGGTCTGCAGGGCGCTGAGTCCGCCGCCGATCAGCAGCGCGATCGCCACCAGACCCTCCATCACGGCCCAGAACACCCTCTGGGGCTTGGGCGAGTCGAGCTTGCCCCCGGAGGTGAGGTGGTCGACGACCAGCGAGCCGGAGTCGGAGGAGGTCACGAAGAACGACACCAGCAGCAGAACGCCGATGAACGAGACGATCTGGGTGAGCGGGAACGCCTCCAGCATGTCGAACAGGGCGGTGGCCACGTTCTCGTTGACCGCGGTGGCCACGTCGCGCTCCCCGGTCATCTGCAGGTTGATGGCCGAGCCGCCGAAGACCGACATCCACAGGAAGCACAGGATCGACGGCAGGAAGATCACTCCCACCAGCAGCTCGCGCACCGAGCGGCCCTTCGATATGCGGGCGATGAACATCCCCACGAACGGCGACCACGAGATCCACCATCCCCAGTAGAAGATCGTCCACCACGCCTGCCACTGGGTCTCGCTGAAGGCCGCGTTCCAGAACGCGAACTCCGGCAGGACCTGGACGTAGTAGCCGAGGCTCTGGGTGTACAGCGACAGGATGAACAGCGTCGGGCCCACCAGCAGCATGAAGATCAGGAAGGCTCCTGCCAGCCAGATGTTCAGCTCGCTGAGTCGCTTGACCCCCGCATCGAGGCCCGCAACCACCGAGATGGTGGCCAACCCGGTGATGGCGAGGATCAGAATGATCTGGAACGCGAGGTTGTCGGGCAGCCCGAAGAGCTTGTTGAGACCGGCGGACGCCTGCTGCGCACCGAACCCCAGCGATGTGGCCAGCCCGAACAGGGTGGCGATAACCGTGAGGATGTCGATGGCGTGGCCCCAGGGGCCGTAGATCCTCGGCCCGAGAATCGGATAGAAGATCGACCGGAAGGTGAGCGGCAGCCCCCGGTTGTAGGCGAAGAAGCCCAAGGCCAGCGCGGTCAGCCCGTAGAGGGCCCAGCCGTGGATCCCCCAGTGCAGGTAGGTGGTGGCCAGAGCGGCCTTGCCGGCGTCGGCGCTGCCGGGCATCACATCGAAGAGCGGCGCCGGCGATGTGAAGTGGAAGATCGGCTCTGCGACCCCCCAGAACATCAGCCCGATGCCCAGCCCCGCCGACAGCAGCATCGCATACCACGAGGGGGTGGAGAACTCCGGCAGGGCGAAGGGACCGCCCAGTTTGATCTTCCCGTAGCGGCTGAAGGCGAAGTAGAGGGCCACCAGCACGAAGATGTTGAAGTCAAGGATGTAGAACCAGCCGAGCGACCCGTTGATGAAGTCGAGAATCTCACTGAACACGTCCTGGGTAGCGTCGACGAATATCGACAACAAGATGAACACCACCAGGAAACCTGACGCCCAGAACGTCACCTGGGGATGGATGTCGAATCCGGCCCGCACAATGTTGCGGTCCCCCGGTTCCCTGTCGGCCACCTCCGGGTAGAAGTCGATGTCGGGATCGACCTGCAGACCCTCGAATGACTTGCGGTTGGCGATCGCCTCCTCCCGGCGGCGTTCCTCCTCCTCCTCCCAGTCATGCAGAGCGAGGGTCGCCTCGGTCAGATTGACATCGGTGTCGTCGGGCGATCGGTGGATCCGCGGATCCCCCGACGCGGTGGTATCGGCGTCGTCCATGACGGTCCTCCGGGTTGTGGTCCCCTTTAGGCCTGGAATGGACTCAGCGCCGGTGCGCCGGGTCTCCCGGTATCCAGGCTCACCGCGACCGTAGCATGGATTCTTGATCTGTGCAGATGGACCCTGGGCAGAATGGTAGTACTGACTATAATTCTATACCACGAACTATTGGACAGCGCTCGGATGGGCTAGCCTCGAACAGCGCCTATCCGGGGGCCGCCCATGCGACGAGCCTCAATCGCCATCGTGCTGCTCATGGTGGCCATGCTGGCCCTGCCGCTGGGCGAAGCGGGCGCGCAGAGCGCGGCCGACGAAGCCCCCCGGGTTCGGCTGGCCCGGGCCACCTGGGACACCGGCTGGTTCCAGGCGGAGGTGTACAAGCTCCTGTTGGAGCGGCTCGGCTACCGGGTGGACGGCCCCGTCACGATGGACAACGCGGAGTTCTACGAGGCGGTGGCGGCGGGCGAGGTCGACTTGTGGGCCAACGGCTGGTTTCCCGCTCACGACGTGTTCATCGCCGACGATGCCCCCGTGTCCAAGGTCGGCACCGCGGTGGACGACGGAGCCCTTCAGGGCTACTTCGTCGATGCCGCTACGGCCGCGATGCACGGGATCTCCAACCTTGGAGACCTCGCTGACCCGGCGGTGGCCGCGCTCTTCGATCACGACGGGGACGGCCGGGCCGACCTGGTGGGCTGCAACGTCGGATGGTCCTGCGCGGCCACCATCGACCACCATCTGGAGGTCTACGGCCTTGCCGGCACGGTCGAGCAGGTGCAGGGCGACTACTCGCCCCTGATCACCGAGACCATCGACCGTTACCAGTCCGGCCGGCCCGTCCTGTACTTCACGTGGACGCCCAACTGGACGGTGGGCGAGCTGGTGCCCGGCTCCGGCGTCGTGTGGCTGGAGACCCCGTTCCCGTCGTTGCCCGAGGACCAGGCCTCAGCGCTGGACCGGACGGCCATCGCAGGGATCGACGGGTGCGCCAACGATCCCTGCCAGACCGGCTGGCCTCCCAACGACATAAGGGTGGTGGCCAACTCCGACTTCCTGGACGCCAACCCTTCAGTGCGGAGGCTCCTCGAGCAGGTGGTCATACCCCTGGAGGACATCTCCGCCCAGAACGTCGCCATGGTGCAGCACGGCGGGGACCCGTCCGACATCCGGCATCACGCCGAACGGTGGATCGAGGCCAACCTGGCGACGGTCACGCGGTGGACCGAAGCCGCAGATCCCGACGCGGTCAGCCTGGGCGGCACTGCACTGGACGAGGCGGCCCCGGGGGGCACGCTGACGGTGGCCGCCCGAGCGCTGCCGCCGTTCGTGATCTACGAGAACCGTTCCTACAGCGGCTTCGAAGTGGAACTGGTACGCCTCGTCGCGGCCAAGTTGGGAAGGGACGTAGAGATCTACGCGGTGGACACCGTGGCCAAGCAGATCGACGATGTCGGGCGGGGCGTCGCCCACGTCGGCCTGGGAGGGGTGGCAATCACCGAGTCGCGCGAGGAGGCCGTCGACTTCTCGCTGCCCGTGCTCGACTCCGGCCTGACCATCCTGGCCCCGACCGAGGACTCCCGCGGCATCGCAGACCGCATCCTCTCGTTCTTCGACGCCATATCGTCGTCCGACCTGCCCTGGCTCCTGGTGGTGTTCGGCGTGGCCGTGCTGGTGGCCGCGCACCTGATCTGGTGGCTGGAGCGCCATAGCAATCCCGACTTCGCAGTCCCGTACCGTCGGGGAATCTGGGATTCGTTCTACTGGTCGGTGGTGACCATGAGCACCGTGGGGTATGGCGACAAGGTGGCTCGGGGCACTCGGGGCCGCGTGCTCGCCCTCGTCTGGATCGCGTTGGGGACCCTCGTCTTCGCGAGCTTCACTGCCGCCATCGCCTCCTCGCTGGCCGTCAGCGAACTGCGCTCGGGGATCTCGGGCCCCTCGGACCTCCCCGGCCGGCGGGTCGCCACCGTCACCCACTCGGCGGGTGAGACGTACCTGCCCTCGATCGGAGTCGGTCCGGTGCTGGTGGAAGACATCGACGACGCCTACGCCCTGCTGTCGGCGGGCGAGGTCGATGTGGTCGTGTTCGACGCTCCGGTGCTCCAGTTCCATGCGGCCCGGGAGGGGGCCGGGGAGGTCGCAGCCGTGGGCGCGGACTTCCAGCGGGTCCAGTACGGCATGATGGTCAGCGAGGACGATCCCGAACTGCGGGAGAGCATCGATCTCGCCCTGCTCGACCTCATCGAGAACGGCGTCTACCAGCGGCTCCACGACGCCTGGTTCGGCGCGTCGCGTTAGGAGTCAACCGCGGCCGCCGGACAGCCGCTGCGGGGTCCCCCCGAACCGCCGCGGTCGAGGTGGTCGTAGGTGGCGGTCTCGATGTCGGTGTAGAGCTGGTAGGAGCGGGCGTCGGCGAAGGGCAGCTGCTGGCTCGAGTAGGCGCCGGCGACCTGATTGTCCATGTCGATCCAGAAATAGGAATTGGCGATTCCGGCCCACATGAGCCCGCCGGCGGGGCGGCCCGTGGGCAGCGGCTCCTGGTTGATCTGGAATGTCAGTCCCCAGGTCTTCTCGACTCCTGGGAAGAACTCGGCGTCGTGGGTGAGCTCGGGCATGGCCGAAGGCAGGGCGACCACCCGCAGGTCGCCGATGTTGTTCACCGTCATCTGGTCGACCGTCTCGGGGCGAAGCACCTCGACGCCGTCGCGGCTGCCCCGGCCCAGGATCATCTGCAGGAAGCGGCAGTAGTCCTCGACCGTGCTGAAGAGGCCACCGCCGCCTGACGGGTACTCAGGCTCGGGGGACGGGGCCCGGTCCGCGACGGCGAGCGAGCCGTCGGCGAGCCGCCTGTGCAGGGCGGCCCGGCGGGATCGCATGTCGTCGTTGAGGGCGAAGCCGGTGGAGTCCATGCCCAGCGGCCCGAGGATGTGCTCCTCGAAGTAGTCGTCGAGCCGTCGACCCGTGACCCGCTCGACCATGCGGCCCACGAAGTCGATGCTGATGCTGTACATCCAGCGCTCTCCGGGATCGAACAGCGCCGGAACCGGCTCCGCCCGCCTCACCAGCTCGCCGCTGGTGATCGAGTGGGTCCCGGTGGTCTGCTGGTATCGCAGCAGGAGCTCGTTCCAGTACTGGTAGCCGAAGCCGGCCGTGTGGGTCAGCAGGTGCCGCAGGGTGATCGGACCTGTGGCCGGGCGCACCACGGGCCGGCCGTCGTCGTCGAAGCCCTCGAGCACGCCCGCTTCGGCCAGATTGGGCAGCACGCTCGACGCGGGCTCGTCCAGAAGCAGCTCGCCCCGCTCCACTAGCTGCATGGCGGCGGTGCCGGTGATGGCCTTGGTCATGGAGGCGATCCAGCAGACCGTGTCGAGCGTCATCGGGCCGGC
>JAPOQG010000282.1 GCA_026710865.1 Acidimicrobiaceae bacterium | reverse complement strand
GCGCCGCCGCCAACCCCGCAGTAGTCGCCTACGTCGACTTCTACGTCTCCGACGCCCTCAGCCAAGCCGTCAGCGAAGTCGGCTACGTCCCCCTCACCGACACAGCCCACGCCGACACCGCAGACCGCTGGCACAGCCGCACCCTCATCAGCTAGAACACCGGGTGCCCGCGCCCGGAACTGACCAGGAACATCCTTCCACCAAATGACCGACACGAGCGTCGTGCAACCAGAGCTCCTCACCGTTGATCAGCTTCAGATCGCGCCTTCACGCAGGCACCGCGAAGTGATCATCCGCTACAGCCTCCTGGTGGCGGCGCTCGTGTCGGTCCTGGTGAGCGCGCTGATCGTGTGGAGCCTCCTGCGTGAGGCGTGGACCTTCGTCACCGAGGTGGTGTGGGCCGACACGTGGGGGCAGCGGGGATGGTTCCCCCGGCGGGGCCTCTACGACATCCCCACCATCGTCGTGTCCACCCTCATCGTCACCGGGATCGCCATGGTCGTGGCCGGGCCGCTGGGTCTGGGGGCCGCCGTGTACCTGTCGGAGTACGCCAACCGGAGAGTGCGGTCCTGGCTGAAGCCCGCGCTGGAGATCCTCGCCGGCATCCCCTCGGTGGTGCTGGGGTTCTTCGCACTCACCTGGATCGCGCCCAACCTGGTCGGGCGCATCGGCAAGAACGTCTTCCTGGTGCTGGGCGCGGTGATCCTGCTCGGCTACGCGGCGGTCTCTGCGGCGATGGCGCGCAGCAGGATCAAGCAGTACCGGGAGGGCGCGGCCGACCCCTCGGCCCGAATCGGCGCGGTGGCGTCGATAGCCATGCTGGCCGTCGTGTTCGGCCTGGCGCTGGCCTGGATCCTCAACGTCTGGCTGGAGTTCGCGCCCAACAACGCCGGATCGTTGGCCGCGGCGGGCATAGGCGTGGGGATCCTCACGATCCCGCTGGTGGCCTCGATCTCCGAGGACGCCATGGCCGCGGTGCCCGACTCGCTGCGGGAGGCCTCGGCCGGGCTCGGGGCTCGCAAGATGACCACAGCCACCACGGTGGTGCTGCCCGCAGCCATCTCGGGGATCGTGGCCGCATTCATCGTGGCCATCTCCCGCGCCATCGGCGAGACGATGGTGGTGTTCATGGCCGGCGGCGCGGCCGACGCGGCCCTGTTCACCGACACCCCCTTCGATGGCGGCCTGACCATGACCGCGGCCATGGCCTCGCTGGCCTCGGGCACCGACAGCGTCGTGGGTGAGGGCCTGACGTTCCAGAGCCTCTACTTCGTCGGCCTGCTGCTGTTCCTTATCACGCTGAGCCTCAACATCGTCGCGTCGCGCTTCGTGTCGAAGGTCCGCGAGGCCTACTAGTGGAACCGGACGGATGATCAGCCGCCTCTCCGACGACAGGTCCCGGGCCGCCATCGCCGCCTCGATCGAGAGGCGCCGGGTGGACACCCGAGGCCTACTGTTCAAGACGGTGCTCCAGTCGTGCCTGGTGATCACGTTGGCCCTCCTCGCGGTGCTGCTCATCACGGTGGCGCTGGACAGCACAGACCAGATCGGCACCCGGCTGTGGGAGTTCCTGCAGGGCACGCTGCGGTCCCGATCCGAAGACGACCGCCTCGGCATCCACCAGGGCATGTACGGCTCGTTGTGGATCGCCATCATCGTGGCCGTGCTTGCCTTCCCCATAGGGATCGGCGCCGCGGTCTACCTCGAGGAGTACGCCCCCCGGAACCGCTTCACGTCGTTCATCGAGGTCAACATCCGCAACCTGGCCGGGGTCCCGTCGGTGGTCTACGGCCTGCTCGGGCTGGCGCTGCTGCTCAACGGGCAGATCTTCGGCCTGGACCGGCTGACCGGCGGGAGCTCGGCCCTGTCGGGCGGGATCACGCTGGCCATACTCGTGCTTCCCATAGTCGTGATCACCTCCGGCGAGGCCTTCCGGGCGGTGCCCAACGAGCTTAGGGAGGCCGCCTACGGAGTCGGGGCGACCAGGTGGGAGATGATCCGAACCCAGGTGCTGCCCTACGCCGCGCCGGGAATCCTCACCGGCACGCTGCTGTCGATGGCCCGAGCGGTCGGCGAGGCCGCCCCGCTGATCCTGGTGGGCGCCATCTCCGGGAGACTCGGGGACAATCCCGGGCTCTTCAACATCCGCGCCCTCACCGATCAGTTCACCGCGCTGCCCATAGTCATCACGAGCTGGACCGTGCAGTCCGGTCGGGACGCCGGCTTCATCGCGGCCGCGGCCGCCGCCATCGTCGTGCTGCTCGTGTTCGTGCTAATGATGAACTCCGCCGCGATCCTGCTACGGAACCGGTTCGAGAAGAAGAGAGGCTGAGGTGTCGATGACAGACGACTCTCCCCGAGCGACAGACGACGCTCCTCGACTGATCGAGCGGCCCGTGGCCGCCGCTCCGCGGCCCAGCGCCGACGGCGACGGCGCCGGCCCGGACGCCGGCACCAGCCGCGACACCGTGTTCAGCTCGCGCGACGTGAACGTCTACTACGGCACGTTCCGGGCGGTACGCGACGTGACCTTCGACGTTCACACGCACGAGATCATGGCCCTCATCGGCCCGTCGGGCTGCGGCAAGTCGACCGTGCTCCGCTGCTACAACCGCATGAACGACCTGATCAAGGAGGCCCGGGTGACCGGCACGATCACCTACCGGGGCACGAACCTCTACAACGAGCGGGTCGACCCGGTCGAGGTTCGCCGGCGCATCGGGATGGTGTTCCAGAAGCCCAACCCGTTCCCCAAGTCGATCTACGACAACGTCGCCTACGGGCCCCGGGTGGCCGGCCAGAAGAGGGGGCTCGACGACGTCGTGGAGAACTCCCTGCGGAAGGCCGCCCTGTGGGAGGAGGTCAGCGACCGCCTCAGCGACTCCGCCCTCGGGCTGTCGGGAGGCCAGCAGCAGCGGCTGTGCATCGCCCGGGCCATTGCGGTGGGCCCCGACGTGCTGCTGATGGACGAGCCCTGCTCGGCGCTCGACCCGATCGCCACCGCCCGCATCGAGGACCTCATGCAGGAGATCAAGCAGGACTACACCATCATGATCGTCACCCACAACATGCAGCAGGCGGCCCGGGTGAGCGACACCACCGCGTTCTTCACCGCCGAGGTCCACTCCGAGAACGACAGCCGCACCGGCATCCTGGTGGAGGTCGACTCCACCCAGAAGATCTTCTCCAACCCCTCCGATGAGCGCACCGAGAACTACGTCACCGGACGGTTCGGCTGAGCAGGAGGTAATGACCGCCATGGATCTCGAACCGAGGATCCCCGCATGACCGAGCAGGCCCGCAGATCATTCCATTCCGACATCGAGGAGATCAGCGATCTCATCGTCCAGCTCGCGGCCCGGGCCGGCGACGCGGTGGCCCGGGCCACCGATGCGCTGCTCAGATACGACCTGGTGGAGGCCCAGCAGATCATCGACGACGACGAGCACATCGACATCGCCGCCATCGAGGTCGAGGAGCAGTGCCAGAGCCTCCTGGCTCTTCAGCAGCCCATGGCCGGCGACCTCCGCCAGATACTGGCCGCCATGTGGATCACTGCCGAGCTGGAGCGCACCGGCGGGCTGGCCTGCAACATCTGCAAGGGGGCCCGCCGGATGTTCCCCGCCGAGCTGCCCCCCAAGCTCCGGGGCCTGATCGCGGAGATGAGCGAGGAGGCGATCCGGCTGATCCGGCTCTCGGTGGACTCCTACTCCGAGCACGACGCCGGCCTGGCCAGCGCCCTCGACGACATCGACGACCGGCTCGACAGCCTCCACCGCGTGTTCGTGCGGAACCTCATCGAGGTGAGCCGGGCCATGGACCTCGACGTGCAGCCCGCGGTGCAGTTGGCCCTGATCGCCCGCTACTACGAGCGCATCGGCGACCACGCCGTGAACATCAGCGACCGGGTCCGCTACATGGTGTCAGGCGTCATGCCTTGGCGGGGCGGCATCGCCCGGCACGCCACCCGCGAGGAGCGCGTCGTTCAGGAACTTGCTCCCGACCCGGGGGAGATGTCATCCAACGGCGAGGACAAGCCCGACTAGGGTCGAGCCTCAATGACGACGCTCGTCATCGCAGTCGTGCTGGCGGTGGGCGGCGCGATCGTGGGCATCGCACTGGATCGGGCCCGGCTTCGCCGAAGGCTGCGGAGCCTGTCCCCCGCTGAACCGTCCGGCCGGGGTGGGCGCCGGGCTGGGCGATTGCCGGCCCAGCGCTTCGTGGAGGCCGCTGAGCGACGTCGGGATCTCGCCGAGGCGGCCCGCGTCACAGCCGATACCGCGGCGCGGCGGCTCGAAGCGAGCCTGGACGGCCTGCAGGCGGGGCTCGTGCTGTGCGACCCCGGCGGACGGGTGGTCGCCCGAAACGCGGCCGCCGAGGCGTTCCTGCAGGCCCGCCACGGCGAGGCTCTGGTCAGCCGGGTCATCAAGGACCTGCTCGAGAGGGCTCGTGCGGGCGAGCGGGTGACGACCACCGTCGAGTTGCACACGGAGCCCCGCCGGAGCTACGAGGTGGAGGCCCGTCCGGTCGAGCGCCAGGGTGAGCGGCTCGGGGCGGTGGCGCTGGTGAGGGACACGACCGAGCACCATCGCATCGAGTCGGTGCGGCGCGACTTCGTGGCCAACGTCAGCCACGAGCTCAAGACCCCGATCGGCGCCTTGAGCCTGCTGGCGGACTCGCTGGCCGCCGATCCCGAGCCCGAGGTGGCCGCCCGGCTCGCCGGCCGCATGCAGGTGGAGATCCAGCGGGTGGACAGCACCATCGACGACCTTCTGACGCTGGCCATGCTGGAGGACGACGCCGGCCGGGGCGACGAGACCGTGGACATCGCTGCCGTGGTGACCGCGGCCGTCGACCGCATCTCCGAGACGGCCGAGCAGAGCGACATCAAGATCGTCGTCTCCGGCCAGGAGAGCCTCGAGCCGTTCCGGGGGTCCCGGATCCATCTCGAGTCGGCCCTGTTCAACCTGCTGGACAACGCGGTGAAGTTCAGCGAGCCCGGCGGCCGGGTCGATGTGGTGGTCGAGACCCATGACCGGGACCTGCATGACCGGGACCTGAAGGTGTCGGTCGCCGACGCGGGGATCGGGATCCCGGTGGCGGAGCGGTCACGCATCTTCGAGCGCTTCTACCGGGTGGACCGGGCCCGGAGCCGCCACACCGGGGGCACGGGTCTAGGGCTGTCCATCGTGCGGCATGTGGCCCTGAACCACGGCGGCGACGTGAACGTGACCTCGCGGGAGGGCTACGGGTCGCAGTTCACCATCACCCTCCCCCTCGACAACGGCATCTGAGCGCGGTCGCAGCGGGCGGCGACAGGGCTCGGCCAGGCTTAGACGTTCCGGCCGGTATGCGCAATCGGGTCACAGTGCGGTGGGGTGCCTCCCGCCTGAGGAGCTGGGCCGCCACTGCGCCACCACCGCCCGGCGCAATCGGGTCACAGTGCGGTGGGGTGCCTCCCGCCTGAGGAGCTGGGCCGCCACTGCGCCACCACCGCCCGGCGCAATCGGGTCACAGTGCGGTGGGGTGCCTCCCGCTCTTGTTCGCTGCGCTCACGGGCCGCTCAGGCCACGGCCTCGTCCGTATGAGCCGGATTCGCTCGCCTACCCGCTCGGCCTCCTAGACGGGCCGGCCGAACCGTTCGACTCGCCCGCGGAGACCAGGGCCAGTAACGACTGGCGCTGGCGCTCGAGCCATCCGAGCAGCACGGCGACCGCTCGGGGATCGTGGCGGAGATGATGGCCGGCGCCGCTGATGATCCTCAGGTCGGCGCCGGGATGGGCGTCGGCCAGCACCCGGGCGTCGAAGACGGGCACGGTCTCGTCGTCGCTGCCGTGGAGGACGAGCAGCGACCGGTCCCCCAGCGACTCCGCGGCCTCGACGGCCCGCACCGACCGGATCTCCGCAGCCCATCGATCGAATCGCTCGGGGAACTCCGGGTCGCTCACCACCCCCACCTCCCGGGCCCACACCAGCAGCTTGCGGGGGTTGCGGGCCCAGTCCTCGAAATCGGCCGGGGCGGCCACCGCGGCCACGCCCCGGACCCGCTCGTCCCGGCTGGCCGCCACCACGGCCAGCGCGCCGCCGGTTCCGAAGCCGATGAGCCAGATCCCGTCGCAGGCGACCTCCGAGGCAAGGAAGTCGACCGCACCGGCGAGGTCGCGCCTCCAGCCGTCGAGCGAGAAGTCGCCCTCGGAGCCGGCCACTCCCCTCGACGCGTAGGTCAGGGCGGCGAAACCGGTCTCGGCCGCGATCACCTCCGCGAGCGCCGGCATCGTCCTCGTCGAGTTGATGCCGCCGCCCGCCTCTGTGGGAAAGCCGTGGACTATCACCGCCGCGGGCTGCACCGCGGGAGCGCGGGCCGGGCGGGCCAGATGGGCGGTCAGCGTGTTCGAGTCGACGGTGAACCGGCCCTCCATCGGGGTCACGGTACCGCCGTGTGCGGGCGCGAGGTGGGGCGGGCCTGAGAGACCCGCCCCACACATCGATTCTTGCTGGAAGACCCGGTCGAGCCACATGGCACCGCGGCAAGGGCCGCACGCGCCGCGCCGGATGTGACAAGGTCCGGCGACTCGGATCGGGGGTGGAGCTGGCGGGGATTCGCCAGTCGGTCCAGCTTGCCGTAGCTAGCGGCCAGCCACCTCCAAGGTCACAAAGCATAAAGCACTCAGTTGGACCACCTCCTTTCCTTGGTGGCACCAGTCAACCACAACCCGGCGGAGATGCCAAGCACCAGGACGTCCCCAGCGTCGCCCGGAGCCACCGGCGGTGTCAGAGGTCTGGCGGTCAGGGAGCTGACCGCGCGGCGCTGCCGAACGTCGTGTCGGACCCGGCGAGCATCCTCGGCGCCTGACCCGGCGCCGATCACCGCTGGCTGGACCTGATACTCGACACCGACGCCCTGTTGTGGATATCGCAGGTGGATGGCGGGCACCTCTCCGAGGTTGCTACACAGTACGATTTTGTCTTGTCAATTTGTATGATGTGGTTGTGTTGATGTGTATGACACAGGTGGAGGGGTGAGAACGGTGTCCGCAGGGCGCAGCGGTGGGCCGCTCGTCCCGGCCGGTTACCAGCAGCGGCTGGCCGACGCCGAACTGGACGCGGCGCTCGCTGCTGTGGGCTGGGTGCTGCTCGAGGGCCCGCGGGCGTGCGGGAAGACCTGGACCGCGCTGAGCCGAGCCCGCAGCGCGGCGCGCCTGGACATCGACGTTCCGGCCCACGAACTCGGCCGGGTGCAGCCCGCCATGCTGCTGGAAGGGGACCGCCCCCGGCTCATCGACGAATGGCAGACCGTGCCCGAGGTGTGGAACCATGCCCGCCACGCGGTCGACGCTTCCGGCCGGGCGGGACAGTTCATCTTCGCAGGATCGGCGTCGCCGGCGGACGACATCACCCGCCACACCGGCGCGGGCCGGCTGCGCCGCATACGGATGCGGCCGATGTGCCTGTGGGAGTCCGGCCACTCGACCGGGGAGGTGTCCCTGTCAGCGCTGCTCGACGGAGCCACCCCCACCGCCCCCGCGGCGGGCGACCTGGCCGAGGTCGCGGCGATGGTGTGTCGCGGCGGCTGGCCCGCCCTGGTGCACATGCCGGTGGCTGAGGCTCAGCGGACACTGCGCGACTACCTCGGCGAGGCCGCCCGCACCGACGTGAGGCGCCTCGACGGATCGAGGCACCACCGCCCCGCAGGCGTCGAGCGGCTCATCCGTTCCCTGGCACGCAACACCGCCACCGAGGCCGACTACACGACGCTGATGAGCGACACCGAGCCCGACCCCATGCACCGCCACACTGTCCGCGAGTACCTGGAGGCGCTGCGCAGGGTGTTCCTCGTGGAGGAGCAGCCTGCATGGTCGGGCCATCTCCGGTCGAAGGCCGCGTTGCGCAAGTCGCCCAAGTGGCATCTCGCCGACCCCTCGCTGGCCGCCGCCGCGCTGCACGCCAGCCCGGACCGGCTCGTGGCCGACCCGGCCACACTCGGAAATCTGGTCGAGTCCCTCGCCGTGCGAGACCTGCGCATCCTCTCCCAGGGCCTGGAGGGACGCGTCACCCATCTGCGCGACGCGTCCGGCCAGGAGGCCGACGCCGTGGTGGAGTGTGGGGACGGGCGGATGCTGCTCGCAGAGGTCAAACTCGGCGGCGGCGCCGCCATCGAGGAGGCGGCCCGCAAGCTCAAACGGATCAACAACAACATGCCAGAGGGCAGATCGCCGAGGCTGGTCGTGCTCACCACGGTCGGCCGCGGCTACAGCCGAGACGACGGTGTGGCGGTGGTCCCCATCACCGCGCTCGGCCCCTGACCGGCAGCGAGACGACCCAAGCTCGGGCTCCTCTCAAGTAGGGGGGTCGCCCTCGCTAAGGGCTCCGATCTCGGCCAGGTAGGCGTGCTGGGCCTCGAGGATGCAGACGACGTCGACGGGGTCGGGGCCGCCTTCCTCGAGGGATCGGGCCACCACGGCGTCGCAGGCTGCGTCGGTGTCGGCCACCGCCATGTCGTCGGTGGCAACCGCGGGGTCGCCGAGCTCCTGGCCGTGGGAGGTGGCCAGACCCACAGCCGCGAACCAGTCGAGGTGCCAGCCGAGGACCGTCCGCACGTCGTCGTAGCTGATCCTGGCGGTCACCTCATCGGGCAGGTGGTCGGCCACATACTCGACGGCTTCGGCCAGCCGGTAGACCGACGGGGCGGTCTCGTGCTCCAGGCGCCCGACCGCGATCCCAACCGACACGAACGCGATCGCCACCACCGCGGCGAGGCCGACCGCGGCGATCAGCCAGATCACGACGCCAGCCAGATCACGACGCCGGCCAGATCACGACGCCGGCCAGATCACGTCACCGGCCCCGGTCACGACGCCGGCCCAATCACTGCGCCGGCCCGGTCACGGCGCTGGCCGGCGGGGCCGCAACGAACTACCTGCACATTTCCACCGCACAGGTGGCAAATCGACAGGAGTTCGCTCCGGGCCGGTGCTGGCATCGGCCGACGCTGGAGGCCGAGCGAATAGGCGGGACAACACGGCCCATACGGGCGAGGCCGTGGGCTGTGTGGCCTTGGTCTGGGCGGCCCGTGAGCGCAGCGAACAAGAGCGGGAATGACACCGCTGCGACGCGACGGACTCTCACCTGTCCGCGCAGCCGCTAGAGGCCGATCCGCTGGGCCAGCAGCTCCCGGTGATAGGTGGGGTCGCCGAAGAGGAGCTCGGAGCTCTTGGCCCGCTTGAAGTAGAGGTGCGCGGGGTGCTCCCAGGTGAAGCCGATCCCGCCGTGGATCTGGATGTTCTCGGCCGCCGCATGGAAGTAGGCCTCCGAGCAGTAGCTCTTGGCCAATGACGCCACCTGGGGCAGCTCGTCGTTCATCTCGGCCGCGCACCAGCCCGCGTAGTAGGCGGCCGACTTGGCCGACTCGACCTCCAGCAGCATGTCGGCGCACTTGTGCTTGATGGCCTGGAACGAGCCGATGGGCCGCCCGAACTGCACCCGGACCTTGGCGTACTCCACCGACATGTCCAGGCAGCGCTGGGCCCCGCCCACCTGCTCGGCGGCCAGGGCCACCGAGGCGAGGTCGAGCACGCCCTCCAGCACCGGCCATCCCTGTCCCTCCTCGCCGATGAGCGTGGCCTCCACGCCCTCGAACGTGAGCTTGGCCTGCTTGCGGGTCTGGTCCATGGTCGACAGGGCGGTGCGGGTCAGACCGGCGGCGCCGGGATCCACCGTGAACAGCGAGACACCGCCGCTGGTGCGGGCGGCCACGATCAGCAGGTCGGCGGTGTGGCCGTCGAGGACGTACATCTTGACGCCGTCGAGCCGCCAGGCGCCGTTGTCCGCCGTCGCGGCCATCGTGATGCCGGGCTCGTCCCAGCGGCCGTTCTGCTCGGTGAAGGCCAGAGTCCCCCGCGTCTCGCCCGAGGCGATCTGGGGCAGGTGGGCCTGCTTGGCCGACTCGTCGCCGCTGAGCATCAGCGCGTTGGCGGCCATCACAGCCGAGGAGAAGAAGGGGGCGCACAGCAGCGACCTCCCCATCTCCTCGAGCACGACGATCTGCTCGATGCGGGTGAAGCCCTGGCCGCCGTAGTCCTCGGGGATGGTCAGCGCGGGCAGTCCCATCTGCTCGGACATCTGGGCCCACACGTCGGGGTCGAAGCCCTGCTCGGTGTCCATCTGCTCCCGGACCGCTGACTCGGGCGACTTCTCCTCCAGGAAGCTGCGGACGAAGTCTCGCAGCTGTTCCTGCTCGTCGGTGAATGCGAAGTTCACGTGGGGACTCTCCTGCGGATCGAATCTGGTCGCCAAGCTATCGCACCGATTCGGGGGTGGGGCGGGCCGTAGTGCCCGATCCGCTCGGGCCCTGGGCCTCGCTGAACGGCCCGCGATGCCGGCGCCGCACGCGTCACCCGCCCGCTCCGCCTCTAGGATCGGACCGTGCCCGCAGCACCGCTCTTCGAGATCGACGGCCTGCACGTGGCCACCGCGGACGGCGGCGTCGAGATCCTGCGCGGCGTCGACCTGGTGGTCGGTGCGGGCGAGCTGCACGCTCTCATGGGTCCCAACGGATCCGGCAAGTCCACCCTGGCCTCCACCCTGCTCGGCAGCCCCGAATACGAGGTGACCAGCGGCTCGATCCGCTTCAAGGGCGAGGACATCACCTCCTGGCCCCCGGAGGTGAGGGGCAAGGCCGGCCTGTTCCTGGCCTTCCAGTACCCGCAGGAGATCCCGGGCGTGTCGGTGCGGAACTTCCTCACCCAGGCCCTGCAGGCCCGCAAGGGCACCGACGTCAGCTCCATCGAGACCTACATGACCATGGTCGAGTGGATGGAGCGCCTGGCCATCGACTCGCAGCTGATGGAACGCCACCTCAACGAGAAGTTCTCCGGCGGGGAGAAGAAGCGCAACGAGATACTCCAGATGGCGGTGCTGGAGCCCGAGATGGCCATCCTCGACGAGACCGACACCGGGCTCGACATCGACGCCCTGCGCATCGTGGCCACCGGGCTGAAGGAGGTCCGGTCCGAGCGGCCGGAACTGGGCGTTCTGGCCATCACCCACTTCCAGCGCATCCTCACCGCCGGCCTCGAGCCCGACCGGGTGCATGTGCTGGTGGACGGCCGCATCACCACCAGCGGCGGACCCGAGCTGGCCGATCAGCTCGAACGCGAGGGCTACGAGCGGTTCGCGTCGTGAGTGGCGAGGGCGGCGGCCTCGGAGCAGGCACCCGGGCGGACTTCCCCCTGCTGGGACGGGAGATGCGCGGCCGGCCCATCGTCTACCTCGACTCGGCCGCGTCGTCGCAGAAGCCCCAGTGCGTCCTCGACGCCATGAACAACTACTACGAGACGATCAACGCCAACGTCCACCGGGGCGCCTACGAGATCGCAGCCCAGGCCACCGACGCCATGGAGGCGGCCCGGGCGGCCGTCGCACGGTTCGTGAACGCGCCCTCGGCCGACGAGATCGTGTTCACCAAGAACGTCACCGAGGCCATCAACCTGGTGGCCCGGTCCTGGGGCGGGGCCAACCTCGGTCCGGGCGACGCGGTGGTGATCACCGAGATGGAGCACCACGCCAACATCGTCCCGTGGCACATCATGGCGGCCGAGAAGGGCTTCGAGCTGCGCTGGATCGGCGTCGGCGCCGACGGGCAGCTCGATCTCAGCAACCTGGACCGGCTCCTCGACGGGGCCAAGCTGCTGGGCGTCACCGCCATGAGCAACGTGCTGGGCACGCTCAACCCGATACGCCGGCTGGCCGAAGCCGCCCACGGCGCCGGAGCGCTGCTGCTGGTCGACGCCGCCCAGTACGTCCCGCACCTGCCGACCGACGTGCAGGCGCTGGGCGCCGACTTCCTGGGCTTCACCGGCCACAAGATGTGCGGCCCCACCGGGATCGGTGTGCTGTGGGCCCGGGCCGAACTGCTTGAGGCCATGCCGCCGTTCCTCGGGGGCGGCGAGATGATCCTCGACGTCCGCAAGGACGGCTTCCTGCCCAATCGCATACCCCACAAGTTCGAGGCGGGAACCCCGCCCATCGCCGAGATCGTCGGCCTCGGCGCGGCGGTGCGCTACCTGGAGGGTCTGGGAATGGACCGGGTGCGCGAGCACGAGGTGAGCCTCACCGCCTACGCGCTGCGAACGCTCGAGGACCGCTACGGCACCGAGCTCGCGGTGCACGGGCCGTCGGAGCCGGCCTGCCGGGGCGGGGTGCTGTCGATGAGCTTCCGCGACATCCACCCCCACGACCTCTCTCAGGTGCTCGACGACCGCGGCGTGTGCGTGCGGGCCGGCCACCACTGCGCCAAGCCGCTCATGCGCCACCTCGGGCTGCCGGCCACCGCCCGGGCCTCGCTGTACGTCTACAACGACACATCCGACGTGGACGCCCTCGCCGACGCCCTCGGAGCGGCCGGCGAGTTCTTCGGGTAGGCGGGGTCGGCCGTGGCCGGGCTGGAGGACCTCTACCGGGAGATCATCCTCGACCACTACCGCAACCCCCGCAACCGCGGCGAACTGGAGGTTCCCCCCGCGGTCTCCGCCGTCGGCTTCAACCCGCTGTGCGGCGACGAGGTGGTCGTCTACCTGGAGGTGAGCGACGGCGTGATCACCGACGTGTCCACCGGCGGGCAGGGATGCTCCATCAGCCAGTCGTCGGCGTCGATGATGTCGACCGCGGTGAAGGGCCGCACGGTCGCGGAGGCGCGGCGGCTGGTCGGGGCCTTCAAGCGCATGATGTCCATCCACGGCAGCGGGATCGGCGGCACCGACGACCAACTCGACGACGATGACGACGAGCCCGGCAACGGCGCCGGCGAGGTGAGGCTCGGGGATCTCGAAGCTCTGCAGGGGGTGGTGAAGTTCCCGGTGCGCATAAAGTGCGCCACCCTGTCGTGGAACACGCTGGTCCAAGCCCTCGACGAGACCCTCGCCTGAGCCG
>JAPOQG010000280.1 GCA_026710865.1 Acidimicrobiaceae bacterium | reverse complement strand
CGAGGTGCCCGAGAACACGGTGTTCGCCCAGAGCCCGCCCGCCGGCCAGCGGATCGCCGAGGACGGCATCGTGGCCCTGACCGTCAGCCAGGGCGAGATTCCCAGAGTCCCGGCGGTGCGGGGCCGCAACCGGGTCGATGCTGAGGAGATACTCAGGAACGCCGGCTTCGGTGTCATCGTGATCGAAGGCCCCAGCCAGGCCGAGGCAGGCATCGTGGTCTTACAGGAACCCGAATCGGGCACGGAATCCAAGCCGGACACGGAGTTCGCGCCGGGCGATGCTGTGACGATCACGGTCTCCACGGGGCCGGGGCAGATCTTCGTGCCCGACGTACGGGGCCTAACGCTCGCCGATGCCTTGCAGACGCTGATCGACCAGCAATTCCGCGTCGGTCAGCGAAGCGAGCCATCGGCTACGGTGGAGGCGGGAGACATCATCGACACCGATCCGCCGCACGGGTACCCGGTGCCGCTCGGTCTGGAGGTGTTCGTCATCGTCTCCGACGGGCCTCCGCTGGTGACCATCCCCGACGTGCAGGGCCTGCTGTTCGACACCGGGAGGCTGGCCATAGAGCGCGAGGGCCTCGTGATCGGAACGGTCACGTTCGAGCCCGTCGAGCCGGGGTCCACCGACGTGGGCCGCATCCTGGCCCAGACGCCGCCGCCCGACCTCGAGGTGGCGACCGAGACGCCGGTGGACGTCGTGGTGGGCGAGTTGTCCGAGTTCGATCCGGACCAGTCCGACGTCGAAGTGCCCGGCACCGACGGCGTCGAGACCGACGACCAGGGTCAGACCGGCGCTCCCGGCACAGAGGAGTCCGCCGCCCGCGGCTGAGAGGCCGGCTGCCTGCACAGGGCCAGGAAGTTGTCGAGCAGGTCCCGGCCCGCGTCGGTGAGCACCGATTCGGGGTGGAACTGCACGCCTTCGGTGGGGTGGGTCCGGTGCCTCAGGCCCATCACCAGGCCCTCGTCGCAGGTGGCGGTCACCTCCAGGTCGGCAGGCACCGAGGCGCGATCCACTATGAGCGAGTGGTAGCGGGTGGCGGTGAGCGGGTTGGGCAGGCCCTTGAACACGCCGGCCGAGTCGTGCTCGACGACCGACGTCTTGCCGTGCATCACCTTGCGGGCCCGGATCACGTCGCCCCCGAAGACCTGGCCGATGCACTGCATCCCCAGGCACACCCCGAAGATGGGAACGTCGCCGCTCAGCGTGGCCAGCAGATCGTTGCTGACCCCGGCGTCGTCGGGTGTTCCCGGCCCCGGACTGATCAGGATCCCGTCGGGCTGCAGCGCCCGCAGGTCGTCGATGGTGACCGCGTCGTGCCGGTACACCAGCGGCTCAGCCCCCAACTCCCCCAGGTACTGCACCAGGATGTAGACGAACGAGTCGTAGTTGTCAACAACAGCAATCCGAGGCCCCACCCTTGAGACGCTACAGGTTGATCGCACCGGCACCCGGTAGGCCGGGGGGTGGCGCCGGGGCAAGGAATGGCGGCGCTCGCGCCGCCAGGCCGCGCCGGTGACAGGACCCGCCGGCCGGGCGGCCTAGTCGCCGGCGCGAGCAGCAGAGTCCCGGGCCTCGACCGCCTCGAGCACATGCAGGGCGATGTCGGCGACCTGCACCGAGTCCTCCTCCACGCCGGCAGCCCGAACCCCGTCGTCCATCATGATGTAGCAGAACGGGCAGGCGGTGGCGATGCGCGACGCCCCGGTGTCGAGCAGCTCCCGGGAGCGCTCGTCGTTGACCTTGGTGCCGATGGTCTCCTCCATCCACATGCGAGCCCCGCCCGCGCCGCAGCACATGCCCTTGGTCCCGTTGCGGGGGGCCTCCACCAGGTCGATGCCGCCGAGGGCGCCCAGCACCCGCCGGGGGGCCAGGTACACGTCGTTGTGGCGGCCCAGGTAGCAGCTGTCGTGGTAGACCACCCGCTCCTCCAGGGTGGCGCCCTCGAGATCCAGCCGGCCCTCGGCCACCAGCGCGTCCAGCAGCTGGCTGTGGTGGACGACCTCGTAGTGCCCGCCGAGCTGCGGGTACTCGTTGGCCAGGGTGTTGAAGCAGTGGGGGCACTGGGTGACGATCTTGCGCACCCCCATCGAGTTGAGCGTGGAGATGTTGGCTGAGGCCAGCATCTGGAACAGGTACTCGTTGCCCGAGCGCCGGGCCGAGTCGCCGGTGCAGTTCTCGGCCGGGCCGAGGATGGCGAAGTCGATCCCGGCCCGCTCCATCAGCAGGGCCATGGCCCGGGCCACCTTCTTGTTCTTGTCGTCGAACGAGCCCGCGCAGCCCACCCAGTACAGGTATTCGGCGTCGAGCGGGTCGCCGCCGGCGATCACCCGCACCCCGTCGAGGTCCCGGGCCCAGTCGGCTCTCTCGGTCTGGCTCATCGACCACGGGTTGGACGAGTTCTCCATGCCCCGGAAGGCCTGGCCCAACTCCGAGGGGAAGTCGCTCTCCATCAGGGTCAGGTAGCGGCGCATGTCCAGGATCTTGTCGAGGATCTCGATGTTGACCGGGCAGATCTCGTCGCAGGCCCGGCACGATGTGCACGCCCACAGCTCCTCGTTGCTGATGCGCTCGAACATCCAGTTGGCCGGCACCTGCACCTCGGCCTCGCCGGTGCCCAGCGGCGGCGACGTGGGCGGGCTGCCGGTGCGGGCCATGACCTCGCCCGTCTTGAGGACGATCTCTCGGGGATCGAGGGGCTTGCCGGTGGCATGGGCCGGGCACACCGACGTGCAGCGGCCGCACATGGTGCAGGCGTCGGTGTCGAGCAGCTGCTTCCACGAGAAGTCCTCCACCACCGAGGCCCCGAACGTCTCGAGCTCGGTGTCGCCCTCCACCAGGTCGGGCATGGGGCGCATTGCGCCCTTGGGGCGGTCGCGGTGGCTCAGGTACATGTTCAGCGGCGATGTGAACATGTGGCGCAGCATCGTGGTGGGCAGGATCACCAGGAAGGCCATGAAGGCGATCACGTGGGCCACCCACCATGCCTGGTGCCAGCCGGCCACCGCGCCCGAGCCGTCGACCAGCGTGGCCAGCGGGTAGCCGATGAAGCTCCAGCGCTCGTGGTCGGGCAGGCCGTCGGCCGCGATGCGGAACGCCTCCGCGCCGAATCCGGTCACGCCGATGGCGAGCAGCACCCCTGCGATGACCGCATGCTCGGCACTGGTCTTGATGCGTATGCGGTAAGGCCGCCACGCCGGCGGGCCGAAGCGGCGCAGGATGGCCCACACCATGCCGGCCACGAACACCAGCCCGGCTGCGTCGCCCACCGCGGAGTAGGCCCGGTACACGTCGCCGTGGAGGAACTTGAGCCCGTCGGGGAGCTGG
>JAPOQG010000045.1 GCA_026710865.1 Acidimicrobiaceae bacterium | reverse complement strand
CGACGACGGCTGGGGGTCGAAGAGGTTGCCCTCGGGGCCGACCCTCGCATAGAGCGACGTGACCAGATCCTCGCGTATGGCGTCCAGCGGCGGGTTGGTCACCTGCGCGAAGAGCTGCTTGAAGAAGTCGTAGATGGGCCGGTTGCGGTCCGAGAGCACCGCCGGAGGCGTGTCGGTGCCCATCGAGCCCAGCGCCTCCTTGCCGTTGATCACCATGGGAGCGAGCAGCAGCCGGTGCTCCTCGTGGGTGTGGCCGAACACCTGTTGGCGCTGGATCAGGGTGCCCTCCTCGCGCCGCTGGAGCTCACGCGGCGGCAGGTCCTCGAGGCGGACCAGGTTCTGGTCGAGCCACTGGCCGTAGGGCCGGCCCGAGGCGAGGCGGTCCTTGATCTCGTCGTCGCGCACGATGCGGCCCTCGGCGGTGTCGATCAGGAACATGCGCCCGGGCTGCAGCCGTCCCTTCTCCACCACCGAGCTCTGGGGCACGTCGATCACGCCCGTCTCCGACGCCATCACGACGAGGCCGTCGCTGGTGACCGAGTAGCGCGACGGACGCAGGCCGTTGCGGTCCAGCACCGCTCCGATGACGGTGCCGTCGGTGAAGGCGATCGATGCGGGACCGTCCCAGGGCTCCATGCGGGTGGCGTGGTAACGGTAGAACGACTTGCGCTCGGCGCTCATCTCGGCGTGATGCTCCCAGGGCTCGGGGATCATCATCAGCACGGCCTCGGCCATCGAGTAGCCGCCGAGGGTCAGCAGCTCGAGGACCTCGTCGAAGCCGGCGGTGTCGCTGGCGCCGGGAGTGCAGATCGGGAAGGCCCGCTCGATGCCCTCCAGATGCGGCGACGACAGCAGGGTCTCGCGGGCCCGCATCCAGTTGCGGTTGCCGGCGATCGTGTTGATCTCGCCGTTGTGGGCGATCATGCGGTAGGGGTGGGCCAGCGGCCACGACGGGAAGGTGTTGGTGGAGAAGCGGGAGTGGACCAGCGCCAGCGCGCTCGCGACCCGCTCGTCCCGCAGGTCGGCGTAGAACGAGGTGAGCTGGCGGGAGATGAGCATCCCCTTGTAGACGAGGGTCCGGGCGCTGAGGCTGGGGAAGTACACGCCGGTGTGGGGCGGCGCGGCGTTGCCCATGGCGGCCTCGTCGTCCTCGGCCGCCGGATAGCCCGCTCCGCCGGACCCGATCTCGTGCTCGATGCGCTTGCGCACGACGTACACCCGCCGGTCCAGCTCGATGCCCGACAGGCCGTCGCCTTCGATGAACACCTGGCGGAAGCTCGGCATCGCCGCCCGTGATCCCGGCCCCAGCACCGCGGTGTCGACGGGAACCTCCCGCCATCCGATGACTCGCAGGCCCTCGGTGCGCACGATGCGCTCCACCTGGGCGGCGGCCTTCTCGGCGTCGTCGATCGCCGGCGGCAGGAAGCCGATGCCGGTGGCGTACTCCCCCGCCGGCGGCAGCTCATGGTCCACCACGTCTCGCAGGAAGCGGTCGGGTACCTGGATCAGGATGCCGGCGCCGTCACCGGTGAGCGGGTCCGCTCCCAGCGCCCCCCGGTGCTCGAGGTTGCACAGCGCCTTGACCCCGAGGGCCACCACGTCGTGGGAGGCCTTGCCGCCGATGTTGCACACGAAGCTGACGCCGCACGAGTCGTGCTCGTTCTGCGGGTCGTAGAGGCCCTGGCGCTGGGCGGGGTCGGCAGCCATCGGTCTCCCCTGGGGAGGCTGGTTCGTCGTGGAGGGCGTCTCTCAGGCGGATTCGTCGTGCCCGAACCGCGGCTAGCACGGCAGCGGCCGGGACGTCATTGGCCCGTTGCCGCTTGAACGCTCACATCAACATACCCAGAAACCCCGCCATCCCGGCAAGCGGGGGACGGCGCACCCCAGCGGACGGCCGCCCGAGCTACGGATCGTCGGACCTGGACTCGGTGAAGGACTCGAGACGCCTTGACAGATGCTGGAAGGAGACCGGGCCGTGCCGCAGCGCCGCCCGGCCGCGCACGGCCAGGTCCATGGCCGCCAGCAGGATCGGGAAGATCTCCAGGCGGCCGATCACCATCAACAGCGCCAGCACCAGCCTGGCCGGCTGGCTGAAGGCCGCCGCGTAGTTGGACGTGGGGCCGGCCTCGTTCAGCGCCGGGCCCATGTTCCCCAGCGCCGACACGACCGCTCCCAGCGAGGACTCCAGGTCCCCTTCCAGCGCGGTGACCGCCAGCAGCCCGCAGGCCATCAGCACGAAATGCAGCAGGAAGAACCCGGCCACCCGCGACACCACGGTCTCGCTGACGACGTCGCGCCCGAGCCGGATCGGGATCACCGCACGCGGTGTCTGGGTGTGCCGGACGCTGCGCAGCATCGTCAGGCCGAGCACCCGCATCCGCAGCACCTTGATTCCACCCGACGTCGATCCCGAGCAGCCGCCCACCACCATCAGCAGCAGCAGCACGAGCTGGGCCCCGGCCACCCACAGCACGTAGTCGCTGGGCGAGCCCGGCCCGGTGGCGTTGGACAGGCCGGTGCTGGTGCCCAGCGACACCACCGTGAACACCCCGGCCCGGATCGACGATCCCAGCGGCAGGCCGTTCTCCAGCCACAGCAGGAGCACGATGATGGTGGCGGCCAGGCCCAGCATCGTCAGGTACGACCGGAACTCGCTGTTGCGGTGGTACGGCAGGGGGCGGTCGGCCACCGCCCGCCAGTGCAGCGAGAAGCTGGTGCCGCCCAGGATCATGCACACGATCGCCACCGTCTCGACGGCCACGCTGTCGTAGTGCCCGATCGACTCCGCGTGCACCGAGAAGCCTCCGGTGGCCGCGACCGTGAAGGCGTGGGCCACGGCGTCGTAGAGCGAGGAGAAGCCGTCCGCCGCGAAGAAGGCGAGGGCCGCTCCGGCCGTGAATCCGATGTAGACGATCCACAGCCGTCTGGCCGTCTCGCTCACCCTGGGCGTGAGACGGTCGGACGACGGCCCGGGCGCCTCGGCCGAGACCAGTTCCAGACCGCCGACGCCGAGGAACGGGAGCACGGCCACCGCCAGCACGACCACGCCCATGCCGCCGTACCAGTGGGTGAGCTGCCGGTACATCATCAGGCCGCGGCCGGGGGTGTCGAAGTCGGCCAGCACGGTGGAGCCGCTGGCCGAGAAGCCCGACGCCGACTCGAACAGGCTGTTGACGACCTGCTCGACGAGTCCCGCGCCGCCGTAGGCGAAGGTGCCGGCCAGGATGAACGGCAGCGCTCCCACCGCGGTGATGAGGATCCACGTCCACGCGACAGTGGCGAAGACCTGGCGCTTGCGGATCGCGCCGGGCCGGGTGAGGTACCACAGCAGCCCGCCGGCAACGCCGGTCAGCAGACCTGACACGGCCAGCGCGGCTGTGTCGCGCCGGCTGGTCAGCGCCTCCAGCAGCGAGCAGGCCAGCATCCCGGCTGACACCGCGGCCAGCGAGATGCCGATGACGTGCAGCGTGGTCGAGGCGACCCAGCCTTGACGCGGGCCCGGAGCGGCACCCTCCGGGCGCCTGCCCGCTCGATCCCTAGGCATCGCCGTTCCCGGACTCCGAGCGGGTCTGGTAGCGGCGAATGGCCAGCCGGGCCCGGAAGCGGGATTCACGGACCGCCGCCCGGTACCAGCGCAGCACCAGCCCCACGCCGGCCAGCAGCGGCGGGATCGTCATCCGGCCCCCCATCATCAGCGGCACCAGCGCCAGCCGGCCCGACCAGTCCAGACCCTCGAGGCGCCCGTAGGCGCCGACCTCCCCCATCGCCGGGCCCACCGTGCTGAACGCGCTCACCGACCCCCACACGCTGCCCAGCAGCGACACACCCGAGATTCCCAGCAGCAAGGCCCCCGAGCCGACCAGCACCACGAAGGCGATCTGGTGCCCGCCCAGGCGGTCGAGGGTGCGCTGCGACAGGGCCTCGCCGTCGCGCCTGACGAGGATCAGGGCGTACGGATCGAGCTGGCGTCGCAACTCTCCGCCGGCGGACCCCATGAGCAGGCGAGCCCGCATGACCTTCATCCCGCCGCCCGGTGAGCCCATCATGGTTCCGATGCCGGCCGCTACGAGCATCACCACCGTGGCCGACGTGCCCCAGGTGGTCCAGTCGGCTACCGCGAACCCCGTGGTGCTCATCATCGACAACGCCATGAAGCCGGCCTCGCCCCAGCCGACGCCGCGATGCACGGCCATGGCCGCGGTGGCCACGGCCAGCAGCAGCACGAAGGTCCTGAGCTCCTGGGAGCGCCACAGGGGCCGGAGCCTTCCCCGGGCTATCCACCAGATCACGAAGATTCCCGCGCCGGCCAGCAGCATCCCGACCGCCGCGACCACCTGCGTGCCGGTGCCGTAGCCGGCCAGCGAGTCGACCCTGCCGGTGAACCCGCCGGTGGAGGCCGTGCCGAGACCGACGACAAGAGCCTCGGTCGGTGCGAGGCCGCAGAGCAGGAAGGCGGCCACGCAGGCCGCGGTGAAGCCCGAGTAGAGGATGAGGACCCGGCGGATGCCCACGGAGGCGTTGGGCGCGAGATCCATCCCGCGCCGTCCCGTGGTGTAGCCGATGAGCGCAGTGGAGCGCAGCACGACGGGCAGGGTGACGACCGCGATCAGTACCGCGATCAGGCCGCCCACCCAGCTCGTGGCCGCCCTGAACAGCAGGACGGTGCGCGACGCTTCAGCGGCGTCGAGGAGGGTGGCCGCGGTGGTGGTGAACCCCGCGGCCGACTCCACCAGGGCGTCATCGAAACGACCCAGCGATCCGGTGCCCGCATACACGGCCGCGCCGAACAGCACCAGCACCGTCCACAGAAGGCCGATGCCGGCGAACACGCGGCCCGCGGTGGGCCGCTCGGGAGGCGCTACCCGCCGCCGAGCGATGGCTGCGACGGCCGCGCAGACGGCGCCCACGACACCGAAGGCCAGTGCGTCGGCGTTGTCGTCGCCGATTCCGGCGAGGCCGCACAGCATGGTCGCCACGCCGAGCACCAGGCCCGCATCGACGAGCGATGCGAGCGCCCACGACACGATCCGGGCCGGTCCCTGCTCCTTCGTGCCGGCCAGGAGCGGGCGGGCACGATTGGGATTGCCCAGACGGCGCCTGCCGGCAGCCGGTCGCCCTACTGCGCGGCCTATTCGTCGCACGTCAGCAGTTGGTGGACCTCCCGCACCGAGTCCGGGGTGGCGAAGACGACCAGGTGGTCGCGCCCCCGCAGCCGGCTCCGGCCACGAGCGATGTGGGGCTTCCCGTCGCGCACGACGGCCCCGATCAGCACGCCCTTGGGCAGCCTGAGGTCCTTCACCGCCGCGCCGTCGGCCGGGCTGTCCTTCGCCACTTCGAGCTCCAGCACCTCGGCGTCGGACTGAAGGAAGGTCGCCACCGCGGCCACGTCGCCGCGCACGAAGCGCATCACGCCGTCAGCGGTGGCGGTGCGGGGCGACAGGGCCACGTCCACGCCGGCGGAGTCCAGCAGCGAGAGCAGAGCCAGCTTGTGCACCACCGCGATCGTCTCCGACGCGCCCACCGACTTGGCGTACAGGCAGGCCAGGATGTTCGCCTCGTCCTCACCGGTGAGCGCGGCCACCGCGTCGAAGCGGCCGATGTCGGTCTCCTCGAGCAGGTCGGCATCGGTGATGTCGCCGCCGAACACCTGCACATCGGCGAGATCCTCGGCCAGCTCCAGGGCCCGGGCCGGGTCGCGCTCGACGATCACGACCTCCACTCCCCGCGACGTCAGGCGGGAAGCCAGGATCTCGGCGGTGCGGCCGCCACCGAGCAGCAGCACGTGGCGAGCGGTGCCGGTGCCCAGACCCAGGAGCCTGGCCACCCTTCGGCGGGACTCCCGCTTGCACACCACCCGGACCAGGTCGTCCGCCATCAGCATGTAGTCGGCGCGGGGGATGTAGGTGTTCTCGCCCCGCGTGATCGATCCGACCATGAACTCCCAGTCGGGCTCGTACTCGGCTGCCAGCTCGGACAGGCGCCGGCCCACGATCGGGGCACCGTCCTCGAGGCGGGCGCCGATCACGATGGCCTCCCCGTGGCCCATCACCGCGATCCCCGACGCTCCCGGGTAGTCGAGCAGGTCGAGTATCCGCTCGGCGGTCTCATGGTCGGGATCGATCACCAGGTCGGCGCCGAACGTCTGTCGCAGCTCTGCCGAACCGCGGCTGCGGAGTTCCTCGGCCTCTATGCGAACGATCGTGCGGGGCACTCCCCGCTGCTTGGCCACCAGCGACGCCACCAGGTTGACCTCGTCCTTGCTGGTGACGGCCACCACCAGTTCGCAGCCGTCGAGTCCCGCGTCGGCGAGCACGCTGGGATGGGTGCCGCTGCCCTCCACGGTCAGCACGTCGAGTTCGGACCCGAGCTCTCGCAGGCGATTGGCGTCGATGTCGACCACGGCGACGTTGTGCCGCTCCCTGCTGAGGCGGGCCGCCACGTAGGACCCGACCTCACCGGCCCCCACGACGATGACATGCACGGCTAGTTTCTAGCGCCTCGGGCTGCCTGGAGCGAGCGCGGACCGGTGAGAGTCTGTCGTGCTGCAGCGGTGTCACTCCCGCTCTTGTTCGCTGCGCTCACGGGCCGCTCGGGCCACGGCCTCGCTCTTGCAGGCAGTTCGCGCACGCCTGTCCGCTCGGCCTCTCCGAGGCACGATCAGCCCAGCAGGCCGGTGTCTGCGACGACGATGCCGTGGTCGGTGACGACGGCGTCCAGCGGCACGTCCCAGGAGTCTGCGGGGACTTCGGGCACCTGCTGGAACGAGTAGGCGACCCCGATGACTGCAGGGCGGTCGGTGCCGGGGCCCGAGGGCAGCGAGGCCAGTGCCCGGTCGTAGAACCCACCGCCCTGGCCCACGCGGTGACAGCGCTCGTCGAAGGCGGTCAGGGGCACGAGAACGGCGTCGTGGTCTGCCAGCGGCACGACCTCGCCGCCGGCGGGCTCGGGGATCCCGAACGAGCCCCGCACGAAGGCCAGTCCCGCAGACCAGGCCACGAACTCGAGGTCGTCGCCCACCACGCGGGGAAGGGTGAACACCTCGGGCCGCTCCCCTTCCAGGAGAGCGTCGAGCGGGATCTCCCCCCGCACGGCCCGGTAGGCGGCCACCCGCCCGGCCTCGGCGACCGCCGGCAGCGATGCCAGCCGGCCGACCACTGCAACCCCCGCCGCCACGACGGCCGCGGGATCCAGGCCGGCCCGCCGGGCCCGCATGTCGGCCCGGAGCCGGGCCTTGAGGGTTGCGCAGTCGGGCGGCGACGGCATCGCCCAAGAGTAGGCTCGTTGGCTGTTCCCGTCTCAGCAGAGGAGCAGACTCTTGCAAGCCATCCCCTATATCGCGCTGGTGTCGGCGCTGGCCGCCCTGGTGCTCGCGGCCTTCTTCTTCAAGGACGTGAAGTCCGCCCCGCCCGGCAACGAGCGCATGGTCTCGCTGATGAACGAGATCCAGGCCGGCGCCAGGGCCTTCCTGCGCCAGGAGTACACCTGGGTCGCGGGCTTCGTCGTCGTCATGGCGGTGCTGATACCGGTGATCACCGGCGTGACCCTCTCGTTCCTGAGTTACCTGCTCGGTGCTGCGCTGTCGGCGGGCGCTGGCTATGTGGGCATGACGGTGGCCACCATGGCCAACGCCCGCACCACCAACGCGGCCATCGAAGGTCCGTCCAAGGCGCTGCCGCTGGCGTTCCGGGGCGGTGCGGTGATGGGCTTCTCGGTGGCCGGGCTGTCGCTGCTGGGCCTCACCTTCTGCTACCTGCTGTTCGTGGAGTGGATCGGCACCGACGACGCCTTCGAGATCTTCACCGCGTTCGGCCTGGGGGCCAGCTCCATCGCCCTGTTCTCCAGGGTGGGCGGGGGCATCTACACGAAGGCCGCCGACGTGGGCGCCGACCTTGTCGGCAAGGTCGAGGCCGGCATCCCCGAGGACGATCCCCGCAACCCGGCCACCATCGCCGACAACGTGGGCGACAACGTGGGCGATGTCGCCGGCATGGGCGCCGACCTCTTCGAGAGCTACTCGGGCTCGATCATCGCGCCGGTGGCCCTCACCGCGTTCAGCTTCGGCCTTGCCGCCGACGCGGCCGGCCAGGAGCCGATCGTGCAGTTGCTGGTGTTCCCGATGGCGGTCGCCTTCGTCGGGATGATCGGCGCCATCATCGGCTCGTTCGCGGTGCGCGGCGGTACCAGCACCGAGGTGAAGGCCCTCGCCAAGCAGCTCCACCGGGGAACCACGGTGGCCATGGCCCTCACCGTCATCGGAACCCTCATCATGGGGCGGATCTTCTTCAGTGACACCGACCTCTTCGAAGCCTGGTACGGCCTGCCTCTGTCGGTCATCGGCGGGCTGCTCGTGGGCTGGGGCATCGGCAAGGTGGCCGAGATCTGGACCAGCGACCACTACCCGCCGGTGCGACGCATCGCCGCCCAGACCGAGACCGGCCCGGCCACCACCGTGCTGTCGGGGATCTCGGCCGGGATGGTGTCGGTGGCCGCTGCCGTCGGCCTGATCGCTGTGGGTGTCCTGATCGCCTACTGGGGCGGCCAGCAGACTCTGGGCGGCTCCACCTTCGGCGGTGTCTACGGAATCGCGGTGGCCGCCGTGGGGATGCTGGCCACCACCGGCGTGGTGGTCTCGGTCGACGCCTACGGCCCGATCGCCGACAACGCGGGCGGCATCGCCGAGATGGCCGAACTCGACCCGAGCGTGCGGGAGGTCACCGACGCGCTCGACTCGCTGGGCAACACCACCGCCGCGGTGGCCAAGGGCTTCGCGGTCGGCTCGGCTGCGCTCACCGCGCTGGCGCTGTTCAAGACGTTCGAAGTGGCCTTGACCAGCGCGGCCGCGGAGGAGGGCAAGAGCTTCGTCCTGAGCCTGG
>JAPOQG010000040.1 GCA_026710865.1 Acidimicrobiaceae bacterium | reverse complement strand
GCGACCGGGACCTGTCTCATGGAACCTCCTAGCAGGATGCGAGACAACCTAGAACCTGCTCGGGGAGGTGCAAACCGGTGACGTTGCGGCGGGGTGTCTCCCGCTCTTGTTCGCTGCGCTCACTGGTGCACCATGGTGGTGTCGGCCGCCGTCGCGTACCTCGCGTCGGATGCGGCGTCGTGGGCCACCGGCCGGCTGATGCTCGTGGCCGGCGGGCCGCCGGCGGGCGGGCGGGCCGGCGGCGGTCCGGAAGGCGTCCAGCGCCTCCGCACCGGACGCGAGGAACGCGCCGGCGCCCGACACCACAAGGGTCCACCAGGGAGGGCAGCGAAGAAGAGGGGGAGCCCCCCCGCCGCAACGTCACCGGTTTGCACCTCCCCGAGCAGGTTCTAGGTTGTCTCGCATCCTGCTAGGAGGTTCCATGAGACAGGTCCCGGTCGCGGAGGGCCTCTTCACATGGCCCGCCGACGAGCCCCGACTCATCGCCAGCCGCTGCCTCGACTGCGACAACCACATGTTCCCCACCCAGGACGACTGTCCCAAGTGCAGCGGCTCGTCGACCGAGGCCGTGGAGCTGGGGCGCACCGGCGTGCTGTGGACCTGGACAGTGCAGGGCTA
Organism: Acidimicrobiaceae bacterium; assembly: GCA_026710865.1. Classification (GTDB taxonomy): domain Bacteria; phylum Actinomycetota; class Acidimicrobiia; order Acidimicrobiales; family Aldehydirespiratoraceae; genus Aldehydirespirator. The sequence continues at coordinate 21,646 of JAPOQG010000040.1, read as the reverse complement.
CCCGCCCAAGTCGCCACCCTTCGCGGGCGAGGCCGGTCCGGCGTCGTTCCAGCCGTTCGGCGTGGGATACGTGGAGGTCGACGGCAAGGTACGGGTCGAGTCCCGGCTGACGGTCGCCGACCCGGAGCGGTTGGCGATCGACATGGAGATGGAGATGGTGATCGAGCCGTTGTGCGTGAACCAGGACGGTGACGAGGTCGTCACGTTCGCGTTCGCCCCGAGAGCAAGGGCAGACCATGGGTAGCGACGTCGCCATCGTCGGGATCGGGATGCACCCCTTCGGCCGTCACGACGGCGTCTCGGGAATGGACCAGGGCGTGGTCGCGGTGCGGCGAGCCCTGGCAGACGCCGGGGTCGGGTGGGGGGACATCCAGTTCGCGTTCGGCGGGAGCGCCGCGGCCGGCAATGCGGACGCCATGGTGGCGAAGCTCGGGCTGACCGGCCTGCAGTTCATCAACGTGGCCAACGGGTGCGCCACCGGCGGTTCGGCACTGTTCGCGGCTTACAACTCGATCAGGGCTCAGATGTTCGACCTCGGTGTCGCGGTCGGCTTCGACAAGCACGAGCGGGGCGCGTTCCGGATCGACACCGGGAGCTGGGGCCTCGGAGACTGGTACGGCCAGTCCGGAATGGCGCTGACCACGCAGTTCTTCGGCATGAAGCTCAACCGCTACATGCACGACCACGGCATCACCGGGCCCACCCTGGCCCGAGTGGCCGAGAAGGCCTACCGCAACGGGTCCAGGAACCCCATGGCGTGGCGGCGCCGGCCGATGAGCGCCGCCCAGATCAGCGAGTCGCCCATGCTCGCCTACCCGCTCACGAAGTTCATGTTCTGCTCGCCCGGCGAGGGGGGCGTGGCCCTGATCCTGTCGTCGGCGGAGAAGGCCAGGAACTACACCGACACCCCCGTCTACCTGAAGGCGGCCGTGGTGCGGTCGCGGCGGTTCGGGTCCTTCGAGGTGATGGCGCCCCACCTGGCCCCGGAGCGGTCCGACGGGCCCACCGTGGAGGCAGCGAAGGCCGCCTTCGAGATGGCCGGCATCGGACCCGGCGACGTCGACGTGGCCCAGCTGCAGGACACCGAGGTCGGCGCCGAGATCATGCACATGGCCGAGAACGGCCTCTGCGAGCACGGCGAGCAGGAGCACATGATCGCCATGGGCGAGACCGGGATCGACGGCCGCCTGCCGGTCAACACCGACGGCGGCTGCATAGCCAACGGCGAGCCGATCGGAGCGTCCGGGCTGCGGCAGGTGTACGAGAACGTGCTGCAACTCCGCGGCGACGCGGGCGAGCACCAGGTCCCCGGCGACCCGAGGGTGGGCTACACCCACGTGTACGGGGCGCCGGGAATCTCCGGCGTCACCATCCTCGCTCGCTGACAACGCTTGAGAGCATGCGCGGAGGGGATCGGTCCACCATCGTCGGATTGCGAGGCGGCTCCTGACGTGCCGGCGTTCTCGCGCCTGCTGGCCCGCGAACGGCCCGAAGAGACGGCCCTGGTCCACGGCGAGCGGACCTTCGGGTGGGCCGAGGTCGACTCGATCCTCAATCGCGTCGCCGGACTCCTGCTCCCGGCCGACCTGGGCCCGTCCCGGCGTGCGGCCGTGTTCGCCGAGAACGCGGCGGAGACGGCGTTCGCCCACCTGGGCGGCCTGCTCGGGGGAGCCTCGACCGTCCCGGTGAGCTTCCACCTGAGCGCCCCGGAGACCGCCTACATCCTGGAGGAGTCCGAGTCCCGGATCCTCTTCGTGGGACCCGAGACCGCACGGCGTGGCGTGGAGGCGGCCCACGGGACCGGGGTCGAGACCATCGTGGGATGGGGAGAGGGACTCCCCGCAGGAGTGGTCCCGTGGGACCAGTGGCTGGCAGCCGGGCCGGACACAGACCCTCCCGGCAACGTGACTCCCCGGCCCCATCTCATGTTCACCTCGGGCACCACCGGGCGGCCCAAGGGCACCGACCTGCCGCCCACGATGTTCGCGGGCGGCGCGACGATGACCGAGCACCTGGAGGCGCTGAAGGGCAACCGGTACGCCCGGCACGGCACCCACCTGGTGGTCGGCCCGATGTACCACACCGGCCCGCTGTCGGGGCTGCGAACCCTGGCTACGGGCGTTCCGACGGTGATCCTCGGCCGGTTCGACGCCGAGGCGACCCTGGCGGCCATCGAGCGCCACCGCGTCGAGACCTCGGTGATGGTCCCCACCCACTTCGTGCGCCTGCTCGGCCTGCCGGCCGCGGTCCGCGACCGCTACGACGTGTCCTCGCTGAGGCTGGTGGCCCACACCGGGGCCAAGTGCCCCACCGACGTGAAGCGGGCCATGATCGACTGGTGGGGCCTGGTCTTCGTCGACGCCTACGGAGCCACCGAGGTGGGCACCACCTGCTCGATCACCAGCGAGGACTGGCTGACCCACCCGGGCTCGGTGGGCCGGCCGGTCCCGCCGTTCGAGGCCCTGGTGGTCGACGACGACGACCGGCCGGTGCCGCCCAACACCGAGGGCAGGCTGTACTTCCGGGACACCACCGGCCGGGGCGTCGTGTACCACAACGATCCCGAGAAGTCCCGGGCCGCCCACCTGGAGCCGGGCGTGTTCACCCTGGGCGAGATGGGCTATATCGACGAGGACGGCTTCGTCTACATCACCGACCGGTTCTCGGACATGGTGGTCTCCGGCGGCGTGAACCTCTACCCGGCCGAGGCCGAGAACGTGCTCATCGAGCATCCGGGGGTAGCCGATGTCGCCTGCATCGGCATCCCCCACGACGAGATGGGCGAGGAGATGAGGGCGCTGGTGGTGGCCGCCGACGGCTGGGAGCCCGACAGCGGCGCCATCGTGGCGTTCTGCCGGCAGCGGTTGTCGGGCATCAAGTGCCCGCGATCGGTCGAGTTCGTCGACGATCTCGGCCGCAGCGCCATGGGGAAGCTCAACAAGCGGGCGCTGCGAGCCCCGTACTGGAGGAGAGACCCGCACACCTTCTTGCCGACAGAGCCGGAGCTACGGGGAGCCGTTTCGGCGACCCAGCACGAAGACAGCGGTCAACGCGACGAGATCAAACGATCCCAGCACGGCCCCGGCGACATCGTGACCGTTGTTGATCAGCCACGCCGAGACGACCAGGAACAGCACGGCCACGACGAAACCGGCTGCGAGGCCCATCGAAGCCCGGCGTGATTGCTGTGCATCCATCCGGTGCCGGTGCGCTCGCTCATCCTCAGAAGCCTTGACGATGCGGTTCACCAGGTCGGGGCTGACCTGGCCATAGGCGGCGAGGTCTTCCGGAGCCGGCAATGGTCCGCTGCGGAAGGAAGCCTCGTGGCGTTCAACGGTCACCTGCTCCCGGACCGCCGCCGGTTCCGGTTCGCCGGCGACTGGCGCCGGCAGGTCCGCTTCAGCCACTACTCGGGGCGGGTGGACGGGTGGCAGCGCATGGCCCAGTGCAAGTCGCGGCCTACCGCATCCCAGTCGGCGGCAAGCGCATCAGCATCAGTCGGGTGCCGCACCGTCGAGATGGGGCGCCGAGCGAGCGATCCCACGAAGTCGAAGATCAGCGCGACTCCACCAAGGTAGTCCCCCAGGGTCGAGCCAGGATCCCCCGCAGCCGCATCGTCACTGGACGATCGTCTCGATCGGGGATCGGCAATGATCTCAGCGCTCATGAGTCACCACTCCAGTCCGGGGTGAGGCTGCATCGCAAACGGTAGCCGGGTGTGCTTCTCGTGGCACAACCGTCAGCCAAACCGTCCACTGCATTGCCCGCGCCGCATCTCGACGCTCTTGGTGCTTCCCGCCAGTCCGTCGACGCTCAGGCCTCGGCCCACCAGGCTTCGAAGAAGGGCTGGATCTCGCGGCTGACGAGCTCTACCAGCAGGCCGGACGGGGGCTGGAGGTAGGCGAATATGCCGTGGGTTCCGTCGGCGTCGGGGTCGGCGCGACAGGCCGCGACCGTCCAGCCGACCGAGACGAGCCGCTCCGCCTCGGCATCGACGTCGTCGACCCAGACGCCGATGTGGTGGGTGCCGGGCGCGTCGCCGGGGTCCCAGACCGACCCGCCGGAGCCCTCGACCAGCTCGATGTGCATGGGCGGATCGACCGAGTAGCAGAACCGCAGCGGCACCCGCTCGAGGCCGCGCTCGGGCGTCCACACCGGCTGAGCGTCGCGCACCATGGGCGACGCCCAGCGGACACCCAGGGCCCCGCCGAGCTGCTCCATGGCCGCGTCGAGGTCAGCGACCCGCACGCCCACATGGAATGCCTCTCGCATGTCGATCATGGGGCCTCCGACCAGTCGAGCACGCTGGCCTGCTCCACGCAGCCGGCAACCCGACTCACGTCCAGTGGTCGCCCTCGCGGAACGCCATGCCCAGGCGGGCCTGGGGCGAGTCGGGGATCTCCTCGAGCGGGGTGCTGATCTCGTCGATCGTCGGCCCGAACTGGTCGGCCAGGGCCCTCATCCTGTCGGGGTCGAAGCTGTAGCAGCGCAGTGCGTTCTCGCCGAGCATCTTGCGGATGTCCTCGACGGGAAGACCGGCGAGCGTGTTGCGCAGGCTCTCACGGGTGTGGGGCCAGGTGCCCTCGACATGGGGATAGTCCGATCCCCACATCACGCTGTCGAGACCGACGTCGTGGCGGGCGTTGGCCTCGGTCCGGGACATGAAGCTCGCCCCGACGAAGCAGTGCCTCTGCCAGTACTCGGTCGGCGTGAGCTCGAGCACGGCGCGGCCCTGCGCCCCCAGGTTGCTGTTGAGGGTGCTGTCGAGGTCGCCGAGGGTGCGGGGGATCCAGTCGGCGAGCAACTCGGCGAACGTGAGCTTCAGACCGGGGTGGCGGTCGAACACGCCGGTCCACATGAGCCACCACAGGTGCCGGGTGCTGAAGAAGAACGCCTCGGTGAGCGTCAACAGGATGTTGGCGACATGCCCGAACGGGTAGTGCTGGGCCGGGATCGAGTCCACGCCGTGGGTGTTGAGCGGCATGTTGTGCTCCTCGCACACCGACCACAGCGGCTCGTAGACCTCATCGTGGAGGCCCGGGTACTCGCCCGAGGGCGCCACACCGGGGAAGGCGATCCCGCCCCGCAGGCCGTTCTCGGCGGCCCACTCGACCTCCTTCACAGCCGCGTCCACGTCCTCGATCTCGATCTGGGCGATCCCGAAGAACCGGTCCGGGTAGGAGGAGCAGAAGTCGGCCATCCAGCGGTTGTAGATGCGGGCACCGGCGACACGCTGCGCGATCGAGGGCGCCGGAAGGCCCAGCGGCGCCCGCTCGCGGTACTCGGGGCTGAAGGGGCGGGGGCCGTTCGGGAAGATGACGCAGCCGACCACGCCGTCGGCCTCCTCGTGGCGGGCCTTCACGTCGGGGTCGCGGGTGCCGGGCCCCATTCCCTGTTCCTGCTGGAGCGTGTTCATCTCCTCGGACTTGCCCTGGGCCTTGCCGACGCTGGAGTGGTCTCGAAAGGCCTGGCGGGCCTCGAGCTCGGCCTTATAGGCCGCCATGTCCTTCTGCTCGACATAGTCGGCAAAACCCTCGATGGGTGGGCTGGCATGGGTGTCCGACGAGATCATCATGAGCCGCTCGGCGGCGGGCCCGGAACGTTCGTCAGTCTGAATGGCCATAGCTGTCCCCCGTGGAATCTGTCCGATGCGCTGTATCCGGTGCGCTATATTCGATGCGCTATATTAACTTCATTCTCGCGCCTGGCGAGCGGGACGGCAAACGGCAGGCACCGCCACCGTCAGGACGACCCGAGGCCGAAGAAATCGACCGCGTTGTCGCAGACCATCCGGGCGGTCTCGTCGGCCGGAACGCCGTCGAACATCGAGTCGATCGCGGCGCTCGAGTCGGGCCAGGTGGTGACGCTGTGGGGGAAGTCGCTCGACCACATGGCCCGGTCGACACCCACCTCGTGGCGGACCTTCACGCCGAAGGGATCGTTGACGAACCCCCAATAGATGAACTCGCGCAGGTACTCGCTCGGGAGGCGGTCGAGCCTGGGCAGGCCCACACAGTCGTTGGCCCAGTGAATCGTGCGCTCGTAGAGCATGTCGGCCTGCTCGAAGAAGATCGGCAGCCAGCCGATGTACGTCTCGGCGAAATAGATGCGGAAGTCGGGGAGCCGGTCGAAGGTGCCCGCGAACGCGAGCTGGAGGGCGTTGAGCCCGCCGCGGCGGTCGAAGGCGGCAATGTGGCGGAGCGGGTCGCTGGCCTGGGGATGGACGTCGGGCGGCGGAGCCTTCGGATAGGGATAGGCGGGTCCCGAGCCGGCGGCGCCGTAGCGGAGCTGGATGTGGACCGTCACCGCGATCCCGAGGTCCATGGCCTCGCGCCAGAAGACGTCGTCCTCCTGCGTCGGGTAGCTCCGGCCGCACGGCCACCCGTTCAGGCAGACGCCCTTGAGCCCGCCCCGGGCGCAGTAGCGCAACTCTTCGAGGGCCTCGTCGATCCCGGTCTCGGGAATGAGCCCGAGAGCCAGCAGCCGCTGCGGATCGACGGGGGCGTACTCCTCGACCAGGTACTCGTTGTAGGCGTGGATGACAGCCAGGTAGGCGTCGTCGAGGGCGATCCCCCGCCAGAAGTTGGCCCCGCCGACACCCGGGAACAGGACCTCGGCGTCGACCCCGTCGCGAGCCATCTCCGACAGGCGCTGTTCACCGGACCCTGCTCCGGCGGCCCCCTCGTAGCTCAATCCGGTCGGCTGGAACTCCTCGAACGGGCGGCCCGACAGTTCCAGCCCGACGGCCCACAGCGGGCGTCCCTCGATCAGCCAGGCATCACCGCCGTTGGCCAGCCTGATTCCTCGCGGCGCTCGCTCCCGATGCTGGTCGGGCACCCGGTTCACCCAGCGGTCGATGGGGATCTCCAGGTGCGAGTCAGCGCTGATGATCTTGTAGTCCATGGGAGTGTCCTCGCATCCTGCTCAACTGTCGAAGAGCTCGCTGTCCAGTAGTGATCGGAGTGATTCGACCGCGGTGTCGTAGTCGAAGGGCGACGCCACCGCGATGACGGTGAGGCCGGCGAAGAACACGGCCAGGACATGGGCGACGGCGCTGGCCCTCTGGGCATCGAGTCCCGACTGGAGGGCGGCAGAGCGGAACAGGTCGGCGGTGAAGCCCCGGTACTCGGAGACCGCCACCAACTCCGGCGTGCGGGTCACCTCGATGCGGGTGGCCAGCAGGAACCGGGCCATCTCCGGGTCGGCGGCGTGGATGTCGATGGCGGAGTCGAACATGGCGTTGATCTTGCTGCGGAGGTCGCCGGTGCCGGCGATGGTCCTGCCCCACGAATCGGCCAGGAGCTGCGTCACCTCCGCCATCACCGCGCTGAACAGCCCGGCCTTGCTGCCGAAGTGGTGGTAGAGCACCGGCGTGCTGACCCCGGCCCGGCGGGTGATCTCGGCGATGGTGGCGGCGTGGTAGCCGTACTCGGCGAAGACCTGCCGGGCGGACTTCAGCAGGGCCTGCTTGGTTTGTGCCGCAGTGTCACCCGGGGGGCGTCCCCGGGGGTTGGGTGACCGGCGCGCGGTCGGCGGGTCGCGCTCCTCCGCCACACCCTCGGACGCCTCGCCGCCTCGATGCTCGGTCACCGGCCCGCCCCCACGAGGCTCCGGCGGCGGGCCCGCCGCTCCTGCTCGGCGGTGGGATCGGGCACCGGCTGGGCCGCCAGCAGCTCGGTGGTGTGGTCGTGGACGGGATCGGCGAAGAGGTCCTCGGTGCTCTTCAGCTCGACCAGGCGGCCCCGGTGCATGACCCCTATGCGATCACACAGGTAGCGGACCAATGACAGATCGTGGGCGATGAAGACCATGGTGAGCCCGAACTCCTCTCGCAGGTCGGCCAGCAGGTTCAGGATCGATGACCGCACCGACACATCGAGCGCGGAGACGGGCTCGTCGCAGACAAGGAGCGAGGGCCGGGCGGTGAGGGACCGGGCGATGGCGATGCGCTGGCGCTGCCCGCCGGAGAACTCGTGGGGGAACCGGCTCAGCGAGTCGGGCGGGAGCTGCACGAGCTCGATCAGATCCCGCAGCGCGGGCTCGTCGTGGCCGGGCGTCCCCCACAGGCCGTGGATGCGGAGGGGCTCGGCCAGGATGCGGCCCACGCGCATCCTGGGGTCGAGCGACGACGCCGGGTCCTGGAAGATCATCTGCATCCGGAGCCTCAACCGGCGCAGCTGCCGCACGCCGAGGCCGCCGAGGTCCTGTCCGTCGAAACGGACCGTCCCTCTGCTGGGCTCGATCAGATGGAGCATGCAGCGGGCCAGAGTCGACTTGCCGCTGCCGGACTCGCCGACGATGCCGAGCACCTCGCCCCGCCGGAGTTCCAGCGACACGCCGTCCACTGCGGTGATCAGCTCGTGGCCCACGAGGCCCTCGCCCTTGATCTTGAACGTCTTGGAGAGGCGCTCGACCTCGACCAGCACCCCTTCGTCGGCGGCGGTGCCGGTCGCGGCGGCAGCCGGCGCGGGCGCGGGCGCCAGCGACGCCAGATCGATCTCTTCCACCCGCGCGCAAGCCGTGGCCCGGGACCCGTCAACCGGGCCGTCGAGCGTGACGAACGGCGGGGGCTCGGTGGTGCACACCGGGTCGACCGAGAAAGGGCACCGCGGGTTGAAGCCGCAACCGTCGGGACGGGCCGCGGGCTCCGGCGGAGAACCGGCGATGGCCACCAGGCGCTCCTCGGTCCGGTCCAGCGGGGGAATCGAGCGCAGCAGCAGCCCGGTGTAGGGGTGGCGGGGGTCGGCGTACAGATCGCGGGTCGGGGCCCGCTCGACCAGCCGACCGCCGTACATCACCAGGACTCGGTGGGTGAAGCCCGCGATGATGCTCAGGTCGTGGGTGATCAACAGGACCGCCAGGTCGCGGGCCTCGCCCAGCTCGTGGAGCAGGTCGAGCACCCCGGCCTGGATGGTCACGTCGAGCGCGGTGGTCGGCTCGTCGGCGATCAGCAGGTCGGGGTCGCCGGCGAGAGCGATGGCGATCATCACCCGCTGGCGCATCCCGCCCGACAGCTCGTGGGGGTAGGAGTCCATGAGACGCTCCGGCCGGGGCAGGTGCACCTGGTCGAGGAGCTCCACGGCGACATCGCGCATGTCCCGCTTGCCCAGATCGGGCCGGTGGAGCTCCAGCGCCTCGATGACCTGGCGCCCGGTCTTCAGGACCGGGTTCAGCGAGGAGAGCGGATCCTGGAAGATCATGGCGATCCGGCCGCCCCGGATCCAGCGCATCTCCCGCTCGCTCTTGGCCCGCAGGTCCTCGCCGCTCAATGAGATCGATGTCCGGGGTCCGAGCTCCCCTCCGATCTTGGGGATCAGACCCATGACGGCCAGGGCGGTGAGGCTCTTGCCGCTGCCGGACTCGCCGACGAGCCCGACCCGCTCGCCGGGACGCATGTCGAAGCTGGCATTGGTGACCGGCACGACCGGCTCGGTGTCATGGCGACGCTGGAAGGCGACCTGGAGATCGCGAACCTCCAGCAGGGCCGGACTCACGACGCGGTCCGGACGGTGAGGGGGTCGGTGACCCGGTGCAGCCAGCTGCCGATGAGGTTGGTGCTGAGCACGCCGAGCAGCAGGAACAACCCCGAGAAGGTGGAGACCCACCAACTCGTCGACAGGTAGTCGCGGCCCGACGACAGGATGGAGCCCAGTGAGATCTGGGGCGGCTGCACACCGAACCCGATGAAGCTCAAGCTGGCCTCGGCCAGCATCAAGGCCGCGAACGTGACCGCCATCAGCGACATGGCGGCGGCGGCCACGTTGGGGAGCACGTGCACGAACAGGATCCGTGGGGTCGATGCGCCCAGCCCGGTCGTGGCGGTGACCAGCTCGCTGGTCCGCAGCGTGAGCACCGCTCCCCGCACGACCCGGGCGTACAGCATCCACGAGATCAGGCCGAGCACGATGACCAGCCCGATGATGCCCCGCTCGAGCACCCGGACCAGCACCATCACCAGCAGGATCCCGGGGAAGGCGAGCTCGATGTCGGTCAGGCGCATCAGCACGGCGTCGACCGCACCGCCGAAGTAGCCCGAGATCAGCCCGATCAGTGTTCCCAGCGCGGCGCCCAGCAGCGCGGCCAGCGCCCCGACGGCGAACGAGGTGCGCATGCCGTGCATGATCCTCAGGAACAGGTCCCGGCCCAACGAGTCGGTGCCGAGCAGGCCGCCCTCGCCGCCGGCCCACGACGGTCCCTGGAGGCGCCTGGCCAGCCTGGGGGCGGAGGCGTCAAGGTCCGAGATGATGGGAACGAGCAACGACGAGGCCACTAGAGCCAGCACAACGACGATGGCGGCGATGATGACAGGGCGCCGCCGCAGTTCGGCCCAGAGCCGGTAGGCGTTCATTGCCGGTTCGCCTGTCGAGCGAGCGCGGACTGAACGGCAGCCCGTCGCGGCGCAGCGTGGTCATGCCCGCTCTTGTTCGCTGCGCTCACGGGCCGCTCGGGCCACGGCCTCGCGCCGTATGAGCCGTGTCGTCCCATCAATTCGCTCGGCCTCTGACCAGATGGCGGGTGCGGGGATCCACCGCGAAGTAGAAGAGGTCGGCCAGCAGGTTCAGCACCGCGGTGGCCGTGGCGGCCACCATCACGACCGCCTGCACCAGGAAGATGTCGCCCCTGAAGAGGGCATTGGCGGCCAGGCGGCCTATGCCGGGCCACGCGAAGACGATCTCGATGATGATGGCGGTCCCGACGAAGACCCGCCCGAGTTCGAACAGCAGCAGGGTCACCACCGGCACCGCGACGTTCTTGAGAACGTGGCGGCGGGCGACCTGGCCCTCGCTGAGACCCTTGGCCCGCGCCGCCAGGATGTAGGGCTTGCCGTACTCGGCGGACATGGTGGCCTGGGTGAGCTGGAAGTTCTGGGCGAAGGGCCGCAGCGCCAGCACCAGGATGGGCAGGATCATCACCTGGGGCTTCGGGTCGTACCCCGCGGTCGGCAGCCAGGCGATGTTCACCGCGAACACCAGCACGAGCATGATCGCCAGCCAGAACTCGGCGATCGAGATCACCGAGTACGACAGCACGTTGAGTCCGTTGCCCAGGGCCGAGTCGGGCCGGCGGGCCGCGATCGACCCGAAGAGCACGCCGGTCAGGCCCCCTCCCAGCACCGCGGGCGCCACCAGCATCAGCGTGGCGGGAAGCCTCCCGATCACATGGTCGAGGGAGTCGCCGCCGAGCCACAGCGAGTCGCCGAAGTCGCCCCGAAGCGCGTCCCAGAAGAACCGCCCCAGCTGGGTGATGAACGGGTCGTCGAAGCCGTGGGTGGCGTTGAAGGCCTCGATGGCCTCGACCGGCGTGCCGATCGGGAGACCCAGCGTGGCGGGATCGCCGACGACATGCAGCGCGATGAATGTGATCAGCAGGGCCCCGCCGATCACGATCGCGAACTGGGCGACCCGCCCGAGCAGGTAGCGCTTCACCGGTTGCCGCTCGAATGCCGGGGTGTGGTCCGGGGTGAGAGCAGCTGAGTTCGACTGCGGCGAAACGGGTTGCCCCGCCTCGAACCGCTGTCACTCAGTGCTCGTCACCCCGTGCCTGTCACCTGGTGCTTGGTCAGCCGACGCGGCTCACCGAGGTCCAGTGGATGCGTGGATCGGCCCGATCGGGGATGTCGACGCTCTCGACGTGGCCGACGATGCCCCGCTCCTTGTACAGGAACGCGAAGCCGTGGGTTCCACACACGCCCTCAGTCGCCTGGGCGAACAGCTCGGTCCGCTTGGCGGAGTCGACTTCACCGAGCGCATCGAGGACGACCTGGCCGAGACCCTCGTAGTTCTCGTAGTTGATCATCTCCAGCCTGCCGTCCTCGATCACGAACAGGTTCCATGCGTTCGAGACGCTCGGCGTGACCCCTCCGGCCCGCGTGAAGAACAGCTCGGCCCGGCTGTCGCGGGGCTCGAACAGGCTCTGGAGCCACTCCTGGTAGGGCGACAGGATGAGCTCGGGGGCCAGACCGACGGCCTCCAGTTGGTCGACGACGATCTCGGCGATGTCCTCGCCGGCGGCATAACGGCCGGTCGGCACCGCGAACTTGAACGTCCCGCCGACCGCGCCGGCCTCCTCGACGAGCTGCCGGGCCCGGTCGGGGTCGTATCCCTGCTCGGGAAGGTCCGGGTTGTAGCCCGCATTGCCGGGAACACCGAACTGGCACTGGCCGCTGACCGAGTTCTCGGCGCCGATGAGTGCGGTCCGGATGCCCTCCTGGTCGACAGCCAGCACGATGGCCTCACGGACCCGCGGATCGGCGGTGATGCCGTTGAAGCCGTTCATCCACAGCATCATCGTTCCGCTGGGAGCGTTGTAGGAGGCCGTGGGCACCTCGCCGACGAGGTCGCCGGGAATGTCCAGGGCGACCTCGAACTCGTTGCCGGCGGCAAGGCCGGCGATCCTCGACGAGACCTCCGGACGGGCGTAGCCGGTGACCGTGTCAGGCCCTGGGGGAGGTCCGCCCCAGTAGTCGGCGTTCTTGGTGATCATCACCTGGTCGGCCGATCGTGACGTGAACGTGTAGGGCCCGGTCCCCACCGGGTGGTTGTTCTGAGCGGTGGGGTAGCTCTCGGAGTAGACGGGCGGGACCATCTGCGCTGACGTGAGCGTCACCAGGAAGTCAGGCGACGTCTGGGCCGTCATGACGTCAACGGTGTACTCGTCGACGATCGTGGTGGTCGCGTAGTCCTTGAAGTAGTTGGCGATCAGCGACCCGAACGCCTCACCGGCGATCCGGTCGAGGCTGTACTGGACGGCCTCGGCGTTGAACGGCTCGCCGTTGTGGAAGGTGATGCCCTCACGCAGCTTGAAACGCCAGGTGAGATTGTCGTCCATGAGCTCGAAGGACTCGGCCAGTTCCGGGATCACGACCCCGTTGTCGTCGGTCGTCACGAGCCCCTCGGTGACGTTGCCCCACAGCATGATGGTGTTCCAGACCGCGTTGCTGCGCTGCGGATCCATGTCCTGGATATCGGGACCGATGGCGATCCTGATGTCGAAGGTGTCCGCTGCGGGCTCGGGGGCTGCCATGGCCTCAGCAGCCGCAGCCGCAGCCGCCTCAGCCTCAGCCGCAGCCGCCTCAGCCGCGGCCATAGCCGCAGCCGCCTCTGCCTCAGCGGCCTCCAATGCGGCCTCGAGCTCGGCCATGGCCTCGGCGTCACCCGCGCCTTCGGCATCGGCCATGGCCGCATCGAGGGCTGCCTCTGCCTCAGCGGCCCTGGCCGCAGCCGCGTCGGCCTCAGCCGCGGCGGCGTCAGCTTCAGCGGCGGCGTCGGCCGCGGCGGCGTCGGCCGCGGCAGCGTCGGCCTGAGCCTGCTGGAGCGCGGCGGCGTCGGCCGCGCTGGTGTCCGGAGCGGCCTCGTCGTCGCCGCAGCTCGCGGCGACAAGGCTGAAGACCAGCAGTGCGGCCAGCAGCAAGCGCCACGGCCGCACCTTCCCGGAGACCTTCTTGTCCAAGGTCTCGCTCTCGACAGATCGCACGTCACATCCCCCTTAGTTGTGGACCACGGTGCCCGCGTCGCCGCAACCTCAGCGGCGATCACGTCAGCACAATATGCGTAGGATCATATTTTAGGCAAGCCTGGCGGGGCGTGCCAGAGAAGTCAGCGCTCGGTCTGGTTACTCATGTCTCTAGTTCCCCAAGCTTGGTCTATAGAGACACTGGAGTCGCCATCAACGACGGCACCCCTCGAGACACCGACACCGGCACATTCGAAGCCCGCACGTCAATCGCCAACCGGGCGGCGTCGAGCTGAGCGTCGAGGCCCAGGCCCAGTCCAGCCTCGGCCTGCTCCTCAGTCGAACCCCGACCGTAGGCAAGCCCTCACACCCCCGACTGTCGCATCTCTGAGACCCCGATTCGCGCAATGGGTCCCCATAAAGCGAGACAACCCCCCTAACCGTCTGACTTGCAGCCGTCCAGAACCGTGCTAGAGATGGGCCTCGTGATCGAGGTCCGAGAGGAAATCCTGCGCCAAGTCGTCGAACTGCGCCGCAAACAGGACATCCGCCTAGCCGCCCAACAGCGCCGCTCAGCTATACTGGGCGGCGCTGCGATCACCCTTGGGGCCCTCATCAGCGCCGTGGTCGCATCCCCCACAGCCAAAGCGACCTCCGGCCAAGTCATCGCCGCCGGCATCTTCGCCGTGCTGCTGGCCCTCGCCAACGGAGTGTGCTGGTACGGCGTCTACGCGGCTGCCGCAAAATGGTTCGACGGCCCCGACATCGACAAGCTGACCAAGCGCTTCTCGAACCGCAACGACGGCCACCGCGCCCTGCTCGACCACCTCATCGCCGTCCACAACGACCACCACGGCCGCAACGAACTCGCCGTCAACAGCGCTCGCCGCATCGTCGCCATCCAGGTGATCGCCACCTTCGTCGCCCTCAGCCTTCTCGTAGGAGCGTTACTCGCGCTAGGTTGAGCCCGTGCAGTCCGACGAGGCAACCAACCACGACCAAGACGACGACGAGTTGAGCCCATATCCCAGCACCGTCGTCAACGCTGGCGGCGTCCCCACGTCGTGGGTTCCCAAGTGGTTCATGCGCTGGGTTCGCCGGCCCAAACCCGCCTAGCAAGACCGGCTCATGGCGCCCGTCCTGCCCTTGATGCTCGGCGTGGCCCAGCGCCGCACCCACGACTACCGCCGCTGCGGCACCACCGACCTGTTCGCCGCGCTCGACGCCGCGTCGGGCAACGTCATCACCGCGATGACCGCCCGGCACCGCCCAGAGGAGTTCCGCAGGTTCTTGAACCTCATCGACAAAGAGATCCCCTCTGACCTCGAGGTGCATGTCGTGCTCGACAACGTCTCCACCCACAAGACCCCGACCATCAAGCGCTGGCTGGTGCGCCACCCCCGCTTCAGCTTCCACTTCACCCCCACCTACAGCTCGTGGATGAACCTCGTCGAACGCTGGTTCTCAGAACTCACCACCAAACAGCTGCGCCGCGGCACCCACACATCCCTCAAGGACCTCAAAGACTCCATCCAGCATTGGACAGACAACTGGAACCACAACCCCCGCCCGTTCGTGTGGCGAAAGAGCGCCGACGACATCTTCGAGACCATGGCCGCATATCTACAACGTATTCCTGACTCAGGACACTAGGGGCAGACGACACCAAGAAACACAGCGAAGGCCTCCCGTGCCCCGACAGGCACCAAGGGCGGCACCGAGCCCGTACCTGTCGGGGCTGCACGACCCGTACCTCATCGAGCAGCGCTGTTAGAGCCTCGACTGTGGGCATCAGGTGCGGGTCAAGGCTCGGTGCTGGCTGCGGACGCGAAGATCGAACCAAGCTCGCCGTCCTCGGCACCGATCAGGCGCTCGACCCAGCTGTGGAATCGATGCCCTCCACCCTCGTTGCGACCGAACAGGAACGACTGCTTGGCTCCCGTCGAGATGGCGGTCTGGATCCCGTAGCAGGTGGTGTAGTCCTCCTCCCGGACGACCCGCTCCAGCAGGTCGGCATGCTCGGCCGCCTCGGCTGCGGCTGCCTCGTCGGGCGGCTCGGCCAGGAAGTAGGACTGGACGGTGATCGATCGATCGGGCGTCGGGCCGGGAAACAGCTGCGACAGCAGGACCGACTCGCCGCGATAGATCGCCATCGAGACGTTCGGGAACATCGTCCAGACGCCGCCGACGGTGGCGTCGATGTCCCAGTCGTCGGGGGAGTCGCCCAACTCGAGGAGCGAAGGGTCGGGTCTCGACATTCGCTGGTGGGGCCCGAACACGTGGTAGATGGCCTTGTTGCTGGCGTCGGGCCCGAAGCTGTTCTGGTGGAGGATGGGCAGGTGGTAGTAGTCGAGGTAGCCGTCGTAGGCCAGCTTCCAGTTGGGCCCCTCGATCTCGCGGCGCGAGAACAGGTGCCAGTCGGCGAAGTCGAAGTGCGCGAGCACCTCGTCGTATCCGGCCAGGAACTCATCGAGGTGGAGCTCGGCCCCGGGGGTCAACCCCACGAAGACCATCCCGGCGCACTCGCCGGCCGGCAGCGGGGTCAGGCCGAGGTGCTCGGTGTCGACGTCGCCGAACTCGCTGCGGTTGGTGATACCGACCAGGCGGCCGCCGGTGTCGTAGGCCCAACCGTGATAGGGGCACGAGAACCCGCGCGCCGTGCCGCAGCCGTCTGCCACCACGATCGCCCCACGGTGGCTGCACATGTTGACGAAGGCCTTGACCTCGCCGTCGCGGGTGCGGGTCAAGAGGATGGGAACACCGGCGGCCGTCATCGCCTTGTAGGAGTCCGGTTCGGGCAGCTCGCAGCCGAAGGCCGCCATCAGCGGGACGCGCTTGAAGATCCTGTCGATCTCGAGCCGCCACCGGTCGGGATCGGAGTAGCCGGCGGTCGGCAGCCGGATGGGGTCCGGCTCCTGGTCGCCGATGTTCGCCCTGGTGTGGGCGATGTTGCGCTGGGCCATGGCCACAAGCTGTGCTCTGCTCAACGGACTCTCCCTCGGGTGCCGTCGCTACTAAGAATAGAACGATTGACAAATTATTTTCAGCGGGGCACGTCCTTCCAGGGGAGACCGCGGTCGACACGGGGCTCGCGCGGCAGGCCCAGCACCCGCTCGCCGATGATGTTGCGCTGGATCTCGTCGGATCCGCCCGCGATGCGGTATCCGGGCGCGCCGAGCACGTGCTCGCCCCACTCGTAGGTGCCCCACTCCCCGGTGTCGGCCACCAGCCGGGGGCCGAGCACCAGCGAGACCACCTCGGACATCAGCGTCATGCCCTCAGTCCAGAAGATCTTGCCCAGCGAGCCCTCCGGCCCCGGCTGGCCGAGACGGGCCAGATCGGCAGCCCGCCGGTTCAGCATGTGCTCGACCCGCCGGTGGACGTACATCCGTGTCAGCGCCTCCCGGATCACCGGGTCACCGGTGACGCCCATCTGCTGGGCCGTGCCCAGAAGCTGCTCCCACGACCCTCCGGTCGCGCCGGAGGAGTCGCCCGAGGAGCGGTCACGCTCGTAGCCGAGCGTTGTCAGCGCCACCTTCCAGCCGTCGCCCTCTCCACCGATGCGAAGGTCGTCTGAGATCCGCGCGTCGCTGATGAACACCTCGTTGAACGACGTTCCGCCGCTCATCTGCTTGATGGGGCGGACCTCCACGCCAGGATGGCCGAGCGGGAGCATGAAGGCGGTCATGCCGTCGTGCTTGACCGCGTCGGGATCCGAGCGGGCGATGAGCAGTCCCCACTCCGCGAACTGGGCCCCGGAACTCCACACCTTCTGGCCGTTCACGATCCACTGGTCGCCGTCGCGCCCGGCGCGACAGCCGAGTCCGGCCAGGTCTGAGCCTGCACCCGGTTCGCTGAACAGCTGGCAGCACAGGATCTCGGCGGCCAGCAGCGGTCCGACGAAACGTGCCTTCTGATCGGTGGTGCCGAAGTGGGCGATGGTCGGAGCGATGAGCCGCTTCGTCACCGCGAACAACTCGTGGCTCGACGGCGTCTCGTAGTCTCGCTCCAGACGGTTGAACGCCGCCGCGTGGGCCTTGGTCAGTCCGAGCCCACCGAACTCGACCGGCCAGTCGACGGCGTGATAGCCGCACCTCTTCTTGCGGGCGTTCCATGCAACGAGATCGTCGAGGATCCGCTTCTCCTCGTCGAAGCTGAGGTTGTGGAACACCGCGACGCTGAAGTCCCCCTCGCCCCAGGCTTGAGTCCGTTCGCCCTCCTGGAGCTGCCGCGGCGACGCGTTCTGGGCGAGCCAGGCGCTCGCCTGCTCGACGAACGCGTCGAACACGTCCATGCCGGTCTCAATCACAGCAGCGTCCACGGCCCCGCACCCTATTGCCGCACCCAATGGGAATCGAAATCTCCTGTCATATATCGACAAGACCCGGGCAGATTTGGGGCGAGCTTGACATAGGGCTACTCACGGGCCGCCCCAACCAGCAGACACCGCCCACCGCCTGGGCCGCGTTGTCCCGCCCATTCGCTCGGCCGCGTGCTGGCGCGGCTCGTCAGTCGAGGTCCGGGAACGGATCGGCGCCGGCCTCGCGCTCGAGTCGCAGCGTGTTCATGGTGAAGGCGACCAGGTGGTACTGGCCCACCAGCATCGGCAGCTCGATCAGTTGCTTCTCGTCGTACCGGTCGGCCAGGGCGGCCCAGGTGTCGTCGGTAACGCATGACTCGTCGTGGAGTTCGTCTGCGGCCCGCAACAGGGCAGCGTCAAACCGGTCCCACCCCGGTGCGTCCGGACCCCTGGCGATCCGGACCAGTTCTTCTTCGGTAATGCCGGCTTGGCGGGCTATCCGGCAGTGCTGGCCCCACTCGTACTCGGCCCCACACCGCCATGCGGTTCGCAGGACCATGAGCTCGCGATCCCTCACCGGGATCTTGCCGGCCAGGATCTTGCCGCCGAAGGGGATCCACCACCGGAACAGGCCCGGATGGCGGACCAGCGTCGTCCAGAGGTTGATCGTGCGGCCGGCGCCGTCGGGTCCGGCCGCGAACGCCAGGAGTTCCCGCGCGAAATCGTCCCGCTCAGCTTCGGGCAGGGGCGGTATGCGGGGTTGGCCGTGTTGGTTCGACATCTGGGCTGCTATAGCAGGGCCTGCATGTCCACCGAGTCGATGTACTCGTGCAGGCGGACCAGATCGAGATTCTCGTCGAGGAAGTAGATCATCCCGGCCTGGATGCGCACGGGCTCGCCGGCGGGTCCCTCCGCGGCGAGCACCATCTCCAGCAGGTAGCCGCCGGGGAAGACCTGGATGTTGACATCCTGGCGCTCACGATTGCGCAGGTACTTCAGCTTGCCGATAAGGGCGTCGAAATGGAGGTCGGCGGGAACCGCCTGGGGCTGGCCGTCCACCGCGTAGTTGCGCCAGACGATGTGGCTGTGCGCCCCCGGCGGCATTTCGGGCATCCGGACTGTGCCGTCGTCGTTCAGCTGTATCGGATGGCCCTCCTCGAAGGGCAGAGGCCCGCTGACCGACGCTTCGGCCTTCTCCCGAATCGCGGCGAGGTGCTGCTTGAGGTCCTCCCCCGACATGGATTGCCAATCGGGCGGGCTCCATCCTTCAGCTGCAGGCATGACAACCTCTCGGTGCAGTAGATTATGCTGACTCGCATATTTTCGCCACGATCTCGAGAAACTGTCAAGTGGCCGGAGTGACTCGATGGACATGAGCGCGGTGAGCGGCAAGGTGGCCGTCATCACCGGCGCCGCAGGGGTGATCGGCGGGGCCCTGGCCCGGCACCTCGCCGAGGCCGGAGCCCGCGTCGCCCTGGCCGACATCGCGACCGGCAGCGGCGAGGCCCTGGCTTCGGAGCTCGGCTGCAGCTTCATCGAGACCGACGTGTGCGACCCCGGTGACAACGAGAGGATGATCGCGGCCGTGGTCGAACGCCACGAGAGGTTGGACCTGGTGTTCTTGAACGCCGGCGTGTCGATGCAGAGCCTGAAGGCGAGGCTGCCCTACGACCCGGCCAGCATCGATCTCACCGCATACCGGCGGATCCTGTCGGTCAACATCGACGGCGGTGTGTTCGGCGTCTCGGCCGCACTGCCCGCGCTGGTGCGAAGTGGCGGCGGCGCCATCGTCGTCACAGCATCGGTCGCGGGGCTCATCGCCTGGCCCCCCGACCCGGTGTACACCATCTCCAAGCACGGGCTCGTCGGCTACGTCCGCTCGATCGCGCCGGCACTCCAAGAGCTGGGCGTCACCGTCAATGCCGTCTGCCCGGGCGCGACCGGGCAGTTCGAGACCGGCCAGATCCCCGACGGTCTGGCGGTGCTGGCACCGGACGCTCTGGCTGCGGCCATGGTCGAGATAGCCACCGACGGAGGGACCGGACGGGCCGCCAGTGTTGTGGCCGACCGCGAACCCGTGGTGCAATTCCATGAGTTCGGTGAAGTCGAGGGCTTCTAGCGAGTCAGGACAGAGGGGGAGATGCGAATGTCGGGACTGAAACACCCGCTGAGCGGCGCGGTGTACGACCTGACCGACGAAGGCGCGATCCAGGTCACCACCGAGGACGGCTCGGGCACCTTCGACAAGAACGGCGTCTGGATCAGCGGCGACCTTCGCTCCTGCGACCCGCAGATGTGCAACTGGATCGCCTCGGGCGTCTACAAGCTGGCGCCGCGCCGGCCGACCTCGTACGTCCAGGAGGAAGAGTCGTGACCGCTCCCGAGACGCTGCACTCGGGGTCGGCCACGCCCCCCTACCAGCAGATCCTGGACACCGACACCCACCCCGTCCCGGAGGTCCTGCGCCGGACCAGCGACGTCCGGTTCACCGACGCCGACGTTCCGGTCTCCCGGTACACCAGCCGCTCGTTCCACGAGCTGGAGAAGGAGAAGGTGTGGAGCCGGGTCTGGCAGATGGCCTGCCGCAGCGAGGACATCGGCGAGGTCGGCGACGTCCTCCGCTACGACATCGCCGACAAGTCGTACCTCATCGTGCGGACCGCGCCCGACGTCATCAGGGCCTACTACAACGCCTGCCTGCACCGGGGCCGGATGCTGCGGGAGCACGACGGGCGGGTGAACGAGATCCGCTGCCCGTTCCACGGATTCTGCTGGGAGCTCGACGGCCGCCTCAAGCAGGTTCCGTCGGACTGGGACTTCCCCCACGTGCACGCCCGGGCCGAGGAGTTCCAGCTCCCCGAGGTCAACGTGGACACCTGGGGCGGGTTCGTGTTCATCAACCCCGACGACGACTGTGAGCCGCTGGCGTCGTTCCTGGGCGACCTCCCGGACCATTTCGCCGGCTGGGACCTGGAGAACCGGTACAAGAGCGCCCACGCCGCCAAGATCATCGGCTGCAACTGGAAGGTGGCGTCGGAGGCCTTCTCGGAGGCGCTGCACGTGGTGGCCACCCATCCCCAGATCCTGCCGAGCATCGGCGACGCCATCACCCAGTACGACGTGTGGGGGAACTTCAGCCGGGCGATATCCCCCAACAACGTGCCGAGCCCGCACCTGCGCTGGACCCCGACCGAGCAGCAGATGTTCGACGTGCGGACCGACCGGCGCCTGGGTGACGACCCGGTGCAGGTCGTCCCCGAGGGCATGACCGCCCGGGAGTTCACCGCCCAGGTCGGGCGCCAGATGTGGCGGCCCATCGTCGGTGATCGCGTCGACCGGATGTGCGACGCCGAGTTCAACGACTCGATCTACTACACCGTGTTCCCCAACTTCCATCCCTGGGGGGCCTTCAACGCCATCACCTACCGCTTCCGGCCCAACGGCGACGACCATGAGAGCTGCATCATGGAGTGCATGTTCCTGCTGCCCTTCGCTAAGGGGCAGCGGCCGCCGGAGGCCAAGATCAACTGGCTCGGTCCCGACGACTCATGGTCGGCCAATGCGCCGGAGCTCGGGAGCCTGGCCCGGGTCTTCGACCAGGACACGTTCAACCTGCCGAGAATGCAGGAGGGTCTCCGGACCATGAAGAAGACGGGCGTCACCCTGGCGAACTACCAGGAGTTGAAGGTTCGCCACATCCATGTGCTGCTCGACGAGTGGATCAGCCGCGACTGACGGCCGGGGACCTGCACGTGGATCTTGAACAGGTCGTCGACGAGCTGGCGATCCGGCGGCTGGTCGACACATTCTGTGACGGGGTCAACAGCCGGGACAGCGAGTTGTGGGGCTCGGTCTGGGACGACGAGGACGCGACGTTCTGCCTGAGCGGCATCG
>JAPOQG010000174.1 GCA_026710865.1 Acidimicrobiaceae bacterium | reverse complement strand
CTCAGGTGGGCCTCAGGGCGGTCCACACCGCGCGTGCCGTGTGCCGGTACGGGTTGTGCCAGCGGTGCTCCTGGTCGGTGCGGAAATGGATCGAGTCGCCCCGGCGCAGCTGGAACGACTGGTCGCCGACATCGACGTCGAGTCGCCCCGACAGCATGTGGATGAGTTCCTCGCCGCCGTGGCGCAGAGGGGTCTCGCCGCTGTCGGCGCCCGGCTCGACCTCAGCGACGGCGGTCGCCACGAAGTACTGCCCGTAGGGGCCTGAGATGCCGCCCAGGGTGAGCCCCTCATGGGGCGTGTAGATCGACCGGCGCTCGGCGGCGGGAGTGAAGACCGCGTAGAGCGGCGGCTCCTGGTCCTCCTCCACGAAGTACGACACCGGCTGCTCCAGCGCCGCGGCCAGCTTCAGCAGCGTCGTGATGGTCGGCACCATCGCGCCCTGCTCGACCTTGTGGATGGCTGCCGTCGAGACGTTGGACCGGTCGGCGAGTTGCTGCAGCGACAGGTTCCACTGTTTGCGAAGGTGGCGGACCTTGGGTCCGATCGAGTTCACGACCGCGTTCAAGCCCTCGCCGGGTGTCGGGACGGCCGCCGCCGAGCCCGCGCCTCCGTTGCCGGTCCCGGCCTCGCGACGCATAGGGCGTGAATCCTAGACGCGGTCCTTTCGCTTGTGATCGGCGCGTGTCGTATAGTTGGCGGGCTGAGCCACCGCCCGAAGGACGACCTCTCCGTGAGCCCGCTTACCCGCACAGTCTCGGCCCGGTGGCTGGGCGCCTACCGCTGCGATGTCACCGCGGGCGACTTCACGATCCCGGTGGACGAGCCCGAGAGTGTGGGCGGCACGAACGAGGGGCCCCAGCCCACCGAGCTGCTCCTGGCCGCGCTGTCGTCGTGCTTCACGCTGGCGGTGGCCCACGCGGCCGGCAAGCGCGGCATCGAGCTGTCCCATGTCGACGTGGAGGTGACCGGCACCTACGACGGGCCCCGGTTCTCGGCCCTGGAGATACGGGTCGACGCGGGCTGCGAGGATTCCCTCAAAGCCGCGCTGGTGGAGGCTGCGGCCCGGGTGTGCTACGTGAGCAACACCATCCGCAACACCCCCGAACTGTCGGTGGTGGCCGTCTGATGCCGGTGCTGTCGAAGTTCTGCGGGTTTGACACCCGCGCCGCCGCGGGTTTAGGTTCCGATACGCAGATATCTCATCCGACACGTCGGTGAGCGGGGTCGGGACACGGTTCGGAGTGACGAGAGGACGACGATGCGGATCGCAGTGATCGGCGGTGGCGCCGCAGGACTGGGTGCAGCCGGCGCGGCCAAGGCAGTCGATCCCAGCGCGGAGGTGGTGGTCTACACCGCTGACACCGACGTGGCCTACAGCCCCTGCGGGATTCCGTACGTCCACGGTCGCGAGATCGACTCGTTCGAGCGGCTCTTCCTGGCCACCAAGGAGCAGTACGTCAACACCGGGATCGACGTCCGCTACGAGACCACCGTCGAGGCCATCGACCCGAAGTCTCGGACCCTGAGGATCGCCGGGGAGGGCGAGGCCTCCTACGACCGGCTCATCATCGGGGCGGGCTGGAACTACGCCAAGGTGGACGTCCCGGGGGCCGACCTCGACGGGATCTACGAGGTCAAGTACATACGGGCGGCCATGGACTGGGACCAGCGCCTCGACTCCTGCAAGTCGGCGGTGATCGTCGAGGCCGGTCTGGTGGCCATGGAGATGGTCGCGGCCCTGCTCCACCGGGGGATCAAGGTGACCGTCGTCGACCGGGCCCCGTGGCCCATGGCCGACGTCCTCGACCCGGACATCGTCGAGCCCGTGCGCCAGGCATGGGAGGACGCCGACGTCGACATGCAGTGGGGCAACTGGGTGACTGCCTTCTCCGGCGACGGCTCGGTCAGCCGCGTCGAGACCGAGCAGGGCGCCATCGACACCGACATCGTCATCATCGGTACTCACAAGGTTCCCAACAACCCGCTGGCCGCGGCCGCCGGGCTGCAGTTGGGAACGACCGGCGCGCTCGTGGTGGACTCGAGGATGCAGACCTCCGATCCGAACATCTACGCGGCGGGCGACTGCACCGAGATCCCCCACGGCGTCACGAACATCCCGATCCAGGGGCTGACCGGTTCCCACGCCTACTCCCAGGGGAAGACGGCGGGCACCAACGCGGCGGGCGGCACACGCCACTACCGGCCGGTGTTCGTTCCCTGGGGCCTGCTGGCCGGCGAGTGGATGATCGGCGGGGTGTCCTTCGGCGAGACGCTGGCGACCGCGCTGGGCATCGAGCACGTGGTGGGCAAGGCCCAAGGCATCACCCGGGCCCGCTACTACCCGGGAGTGAGGCCCATAACCGTGAAGCTGCTGGCCGAGCCGGGGTCGCTCAGGCTGATCGGCGCGCAGATGGTGGGCGGCGAGGGAATCAAGGAACGGGCCGACTTCCTGGCCATGGCGGTGCGGGTCGGGCTCACGATCGACGAACTGGCCACGATGGAGAACGTCTACTCGCCGGCCATCGGCGCCCTCAACGAGCCGGTCTCGGTGGCCGCGCAGAACCTCCTGGCCGGGCTGTAGGGGCCGGCACACGCTGTCATGGGGTTCGCTCATTGGCTCCGCTCGAACTCCGAGCACTATCTGGCCATCGACGCTCAGCGGCGTGTCGGCGCCCGTTACGGCGCCCGTGCTCCGCAGAAGGCACGCGGCGCCCGCGAGATCTTCTGGCGGCATGTGTTCACACCGGTGTACCGCCTGCTCCCGTGGGGCATCCGGCGCCGCGTCATCGCTATCCTGCCGGGCTCGCATCGAAGGGACTGGCCCATCCGATCGGGCCGGCCCCAGGGACCGGCCGTCTGAGACCCGATCCGCAACCGATCTAGACATCCACAACAAGGAGGCGACATGCCGAAGACAGTGACCATCCCGCCGCCCCAAGAGGGCGACGTCATGCACAACATCGAGGAGAAGATCTTCCCCGACTACAAGGCTGAGGAGGGCGACCAGGCGTACGTGTTCATGCACACCGTGCCCTTCGAGGGCTCGGTCGGCCTGGTGAACATGCTCACCGCCACCCGCCTGCAGCGCAAGGGCTTCAAGCTGACGTTCGTGCTGTACGGCCCGGCCGTGCTCATGGCCAACGCCGCCCGCGGCTACCCGGCCGTCGGCCAGGAGGGCTTCCCCGGCAACCTCGGGTACAACCGCCAGCTCCAGACCCTCATCAACGAGGGCGCCACGGTGTACTGCTGCCGCTTCGCCATGGGCGCCCTCTACGGCATGCGCGAGGACGACGTGATGGAGGGCGTGACCCCCTTCAACCCGCTCGACGTCCTCGACGCCAACATCCAGGCCTGGCGCGACAAGGCCCTGGTCCTCTCCACCTGGACCCTCTGAGCCACCTGGACCCTCTGAGCCGGGGCCGAGCGGCCCTCAGGTCGCAGCGAACAAGAGCGGGAGACGCTGACCCGGCGCGGCTACGGTCGCGCCGATGGCCAGCAATGCCTCCGCTGCGGCGCGCCCTGCGGGGCCGCGCCCCTGCCATCCCAGCCGCGACACGCCGGCGTTGAGGTCGGCGGCCTACGCCGAGAGGCGTCTGCGGCTCGCGGGTGATGCGATGAGGGCGATGCACACCGCCTGGACCTGCTGCGGCGAGTTGGTGGCGGCTCGTCGGATCTGGCTGATCGCAAGCCGCGCCCTGACGACGGCCTTCTCTGCTTCCTGCTTCGTGTGGCTCGTGAGGTGGTCGTAGTCCGCGTCCTCGCGGGCGCCCAGCAGCCAACGGCACGCGTCGGCGGAACGGAGCAAGTCAGCGTCACAGACGGGTTGGTCGGGGTGCCAGCGCAGGACGCGGGTGCTCGTGCCGCGGTCAGCACGCGTGAGTCTGCCGAACACCTCGAGGACTCCGCTGTGGGACAGGAGTCGTCTCACACTGCGGCTCAGCGGCTCGTCGTAGGCCTTGGCGAGTTCCTCGCCGAGGGCGCAGAAGACCGCGTAGTAGGCAGTTGAGACGGCGCGGCGCAGGTCGGCCTCGGCCGGGCGTCCTGGACTCTCGGAAACCAGGACGGCTGCTGTACGGAGCAAGCCGTCGGCTGTCAGTCGCGTCACTGGAATCGGCGTGGCCTGCTACACGGGCTCGGGGACGGGAAGGCCCGCGTAGTACTCGGAATCCCTGATCTCGTCGGAATCGCGGAAACGGCAACTGGCGCGCGCCTTGTCGGCGAATCGCTCGTCCATTAGAGCTTCGTAGCGTTGAAGTTCCTCCAGTGGCCACTGCTCGCCGTTGGGTGTGGGGAGCTCCCAGAACGACCGCACTCTCCATTCGCCCTCGCGGTAACGATCGGGTACGAGGTCGACGTAGCGGATGCGGCCCGGGTCTCCTTTGTCAGCCAGTTCACGGTTGATGTCAGCCGCGATCACATACGCCTCTTCGAAGATGTCCACTCGCTCATTATCGCCACATGTCATGTAAATACCAACTTCGACAGCAGAATGCCGGCCGACCGGCAGCTGCCGGCGCTGTATTCCCACGCCGGTACGTGGTCGCACGCCGGTACGTGGTCGCAGTGCTGTTGATGGATGCGTTCTGGCCACCGGCAGCTGCCGGCGCTGTATTCCCACCGCTCGAGGGTGACCGTCGAGTTGCTGGTTCCCGCGTCTCCGGCGTCGACGAGCGTGATAGCCGACCTCCACGCCTACTTCTGGGCTTGGGGATCCTCCCCACCACGGGCTGAGCGCCCTGTGGCACCTGATCCGCGTGCAGCTTGGCGCAGACTGGGTTGGCGGCCGTCCGTTCGGCCTGGCGCGGCTACGGTCGCGCCGATGGCCAGCAATGCCTCCGCCGCCGCCCCGTTGCGGCGCGCCCTGCGGGGCCGCGCCCCCGGGCTGGCGGTGGAGCGCAGGCTGTGGTCCGGCGGCACCGATGTCGTGGCCGGAGTGGACGAGGTGGGTCGGGGATCGTGGGCCGGGCCGCTCACGGTGGCGGCCGTGGTCGCCGACCCCGACACCCGGATCTACAAGGTGCGCGACTCCAAGATGCTCTATGCCTCCGAGCGCGAGGTGCTGCACGACCGCATCAGGGACTGGGCCCGGGCCGTGTCGGTGGGCCACGCGACCGTGGCCGAGTGCGCCGAGCTGGGAATGTCCGACGCCCAGCGCCTCGCGGCCCGTCGGGCCGTCGACGGTCTGGGCCTGGCTGTCGGCCATGTCCTGGTGGACGGGTCTTGGAACTTCCTGAGGCCGCGCCCCGACGACGCCGACGGAGCCGGAGCGGACCGCGACGACGGACCGGACGTGACCACGATCGTGCGGGGCGACGCGTCGAGCCTCTCGATCGCGGCCGCGTCGGTTGTCGCCAAGGTCACCCGCGACCGCCTCATGGTCGAGGCCGCCCAGCGCCATCCGGCCTACTGGTTCGCGTCCAACAAGGGTTACCCGTGCCCCCGCCACATCGCCGCGCTGGCCGCGTGGGGCCCGTGCGCCATCCACCGCCGCCGCTGGGTGTTCATGGACGACCTGCGCTGGAGCGGCGTCCCCCGCCTGGAGGCCGAGCGACCGGACGCGAATCATCAGTTGACACTGCCGGGCACTGAGCGAGGCCGTGGCCCGAACGGCCCATGAGCGCAGCGAACAAGAGCGGGAGATCCAGCCCGGAGCCGGAGGACGCTTATCCGCAGCTGCTCGACGCTCCGGCAGTTGGGTACGCAGCCGCGGCGAGCGGTCGGCTGTAGCCTGCAGTCGCCATGGGCCAGCCCGTCACCTTCCTGCGAACCTCGTCGCCCCGACCCGGGCTGGCGCGGTTCGAGTTGAACCGAACGCTCACCGGCATGGGTCACGAGCGTTACCGGGCGGGGGAGGAGATCCTCGGCGACCGCCCCTGCGATGAGCTGGCCCGCCGGATGCTGGCCACCGGCAGGCTGTCGTCGGTCCACATGCACGGCTCGGTGATCACCGCCGAGTTGGTTGCCGGCGACGACTCCGGGCTCGGCGAGGTGATCGCCAGCCTCTACACCTACTACGTGCCCGGCGTGGAGATCCCCAGCGACGAAGAGCTGGTCGCCATGGTGGAGGGCTGAGCAGGGCCAGGGCGAGACAGGAGACGGATAGCGCCCAGTTGCCGGAATAAGGGACTTGCCGCCGAGGCCGACATTCGCAACATCGTGAGCGCTGCCGACGCGTCCCCGTCTCCCGGCAACAAGTGGGTCCTGGCGCCAATGGCGAAGACGGTGTCGTAGGGTGCTTCTAGCATCAAATACTCGACTGTGCGTAACGCACACGTTACGGTAGGCCTCCTGATGGGCGATTCGCCATGACCGATCTTCTTCGAGAACTCGATGAAGCCCGCCGACGGGCAGGCCTGTCGAAGACCGAGCTCGCCCGCCTGGCTGATACCCAACCCGCCTCGGTCCGACGGCTGCTCAGTGGGAATGGCCACAATCCGCAGGTCTCGACCATCGCCCGTCTCGCTGAAGTGCTCGGTCATGAGGTGCGAGTGGTGCCGAGGCCAGGGGGCCGGGTTGCATCTTCCGAGCGAACCGATGGCGAAGCGCATGCGGCTGCAGACGACTTGATGCGACTGGCGGACTGGCGGTTCTCCACGCTGCTCGCCGACCCGCCTTGGCGTTTCATGAACCGCACCGGGAAGGTGGCGCCGGAGCATCGGCGATTGTCGCGCTATGACACGATGACGACGGCGGAGATCCGAGCCTTGCCGGTGGCCGAGATCGTCGCCGAGCAGGCCCACCTCTATCTGTGGGTGCCCAATGCGCTGATCGCTGACGGGCTCGCCGTGATGGAGTCGTGGGGCTTCTCCTACAAGTCGAATCTGGTGTGGGCCAAGCGCCGCAAGGACGGTGGCCCCGACGGCCGCGGCGTCGGCTTCTACTTCAGGAACGTGACGGAGATCATCCTGTTCGGCGTACGGGGCAGCATGCGGACGCTGCCGCCGGGCCGTCGGCAGGTGAACATCATCGAGACTCGCAAGCGGGAGCACTCGCGCAAGCCTGACGAGCAATACGAGATCATCGAGGCTTGCTCGCCCGGCCCGTACCTGGAGCTGTTCGCCCGGTACTCGCGCCCGGGATGGACCTCATGGGGGCTGGAGGCCGGCGACGACGTCGAGCCGCGGGCCAAGCGCTACGCCGCCTACAGCTGAGCCGCTTGCTCTAGTTCTCGGCTAGGGGAGGCAACAGGTCGAACGCCTCGGCGCGCATAGCCTCGACGGCTCGCTTGGCGTCACTCCATCGGTCGTAGGTCTCGCGCCACGATGCTCTGAGGGCATCAGCCTCGTCGAGTTTGGCACGCACCCGGTAGGCGAGTCTTGCACCGTGAATCCTGTCCGGCTCGATGCCGATGAGCAGCAGGGGGCACTCGCCGCCGCCGCCCAGGTTGACTCGGGGGATGAGCTTGTTCCAGTGCGTCGTCGAGGAGCCGTACTTGAAGCCACCATCCTTGCTGCGAATCACGCCGGAGACCAGGCTCTGAAGCTCTGGCCCGCGGGTCACAATTACGCCGACAGCGATGGCTCCCTCGTGATGAAGGGCCTGGAAGTTGATCAAGTCGCGGTCGAAGAAGGGATCCTTGTTGTTCCACTCCATCTCGACTGCCACGCCCGGGAACGGCTGCGCCAGCGAGCCCTTCCCGAACATGTCGATCTCGTGGCCGCGGACTTTGGAGACAGGCTCGGTCTGGCCGTCGAACCCCACCGATTTCTCGATAGTGATGTTCTGCTTGCCCCAGATCGTCCGGTTGGCCTGCGCGTCGTCGGGTAGGTCCTCCTCAATCGCCTCCACCATGTTGCCGAGAGATTCGTCGAAGCGTCTCACGAACACGGTTCGGCCACCACCGCCTGCTCGGAGTTCGTCCAGTGTCGGTTGAAACTCCTCGAGAGCCGTCTGCAAGTCGTCGAATCGGTCCCGGAAGGCCTCCTGAAGGATCACATCCGCATAGCGCGTGACCCCATACCGATAGCCGCCTGGCAGACCGTCGATCGTTGGTTGTCGAACCTGACCAGCGAGATCGAGGATGTCCTCCTCGTCGGGGGACTGTTGCATCGGCGCGAAGGCTACACAGGTCGCCCCGGCGGCGAGCCAGGACGTAGCCGCGGCTTGAGATCCATCGGTGGAACCAAGCCGGAGGAGCTTCCGTGGCCGCTGGCACACTGGCGGGGTGGCCGGCTCGGGCGGCGTGGACGTAGTCGGCTGGCCGGTGGTGGCGGCCTCGCTGTCGCTGGTGGTCCGCGCTCGCGCTTGGGTGGGCGAGTGGGCTGCGGCCCGGCGATAATGCAGTGCCGACACGGACGGACGGAGCCGCCAGGCTCCCACCGCCCGCAAACCGGGAAGGAACAGCTCCATGGTCAACCCCATCCCCGACGAGTACCCGCGGATCACCGCCTACCTGTGCGCTGGCGGCGCGGCCGACGCCATCGACTTCTACACCGCCGTGTTCGGCTTCACCGAGCGGCA
This sequence comes from Acidimicrobiaceae bacterium, assembly GCA_026710865.1. Classification (GTDB taxonomy): domain Bacteria; phylum Actinomycetota; class Acidimicrobiia; order Acidimicrobiales; family Aldehydirespiratoraceae; genus Aldehydirespirator. The sequence goes on along the minus strand of JAPOQG010000174.1, from coordinate 3,131 downwards.
CCGCATGACCTTCGACGGCCGGATCGGCCACTGCGAGCTGGAGCTGGGCGGATCGATGATCATGCTGTCCGACGAGTACCCCGAGATGGGCGTGATCGGCCCCAAGACGCTGGGCGGGACCCCGACGTCGATGAACGTCTACGTCGAGGACGCCGACGCCACCTTCGCGGCGGCGCTGGCAGCCGGGGCCACCGAGCTGCGGCCGGTGCAGGACCAGTTCTACGGCGACCGGTCGGGGCAGTTCGAGGACCCGTGGGGTCACCGTTGGGGAGTGGCCACCCACATCGAGGACGTCGACGACGACGAGATGGCCCGCCGCGCCGCCGCGATGATGAGCGGGGATGACCACTAGGGGCAGGCGGCGACACGCGACGATCAGAGGGTTCGAGCACCGGTGAGCGGCGGATCGCGCCAGTCCCCTGGGCCTGAGCGGCCCGTGAGCGAAGCGAACGAGAGCGGGAATGACGTCGTCACGACGCGATCGGCTCGCTTCGGATCGCGCCAGTCCCTGGCCGTGCTCGACGTGGAGGGCGTGCTCACACCCGAGGTGTGGATCGCGGTGGCCGAGCGCACCGGCATCGACTTCCTGCGCCGCACCACGCGGGACGAGCCCGATTACGACGTGTTGATGAAGGGCAGGATCGAGGCCCTCGACGCGGGCGGCGTCACCATGACCACGATCATGGAGGTCGTGGAGGGTCTGGTGCCGCTCGACGGCGCGGTGGACTTCCTGCGGGAGCTCCGGTCGCGCATGCCCGTGGTGCTGCTGTCGGACACCTTCGAGCAGTTCGGCCGACCGTTGATGGCCCAGCTGGGCTGGCCGCTGCTGCTGTGCCACACACTGGTGGTGGAGGGCGACCGCCTCGCTGACTACCGGCTGCGCCTTCCCGACCAGAAGGCGAGAGCAGTCGAGGCCTTCCGCTCGCTGAACTACCGGGTGATGGCGGTGGGCGACTCGTACAACGACGTGACCATGCTGGCCGCAGCCGACGCGGGGGTCTTGTTCCGGGCGCCGGCCAACGTGCGGGCCGAGCATCCGCAGTACGCCTGCCGCACCGGCTACGGCGACCTTCTGGACCTGCTGACGGACACGCTGACGCCCTGAAGTTCACACAGCCGAGGTCACTGTGAGAGCCGTCCTCCTGGAAGCGCCGAACACCAGGCTCAGACTGGTCGACGATCATCCCGAGCCGGAGGCCGACGGCGGCGAGGTGATCGACGTGGTCGCTTGCGGTGTGTGCCGTTCCGACCTGCGAATCGTCGACGGTGAGGCTCCGAGCCCCATGCCGCTGGTCCTGGGCCACGAGGTGACCGGCGTGCACCCCCGGCTCGGCCCGGTGATCGTGTACGCACCCTGGGGCTGTGGCCGCTGCGAGCACTGCACCGGCGGCCTCGAGATGATCTGCGCGGAGGTTCGAGAGGCGGGCGTGTTCGCCGACGGCGGCTATGCGCAGCGGATGCGGGTACCCGGCGCGGCCTACCTGGCCCCTCTCGGCGACCTCGATCCTGTGGTGAGCGCACCGCTGGCATGCGCAGGTCTCACCGCCTACCGGGCCGTGACCCAGGGACTGGACGTCCTGAGGCGTCGAGGCCGGAGGCGCCGGGCGCTGATAATCGGCGCCGGCGGCCTGGGCCAGTACGCCATCCGGTACTTGAGGCTGCTCACCGACGCCGAGGTGGCGGTGCTGGACCGGTCGGCCGCCAAGCGGGCCGCGGCGCTCGATCGGGGCGCGCACGGCGCGTTCGGCCCCGCTGACGACCTGCCTCAGTTCGACTTCGTAGTCGATTTCGTCGGCAGTGAGACGACCTTGAACGCCGCCACGCGAGCCGTCGCCAGGCTCGGACTCGTCGCAGTGGTGGGTCTCGACGGCGGGCGCGTCCCCTTCGGCTTCGGTGCGGTGCCCCATGAGGCCCGCTTCACGTCCAGCGTGTGGGGCAGCCGCGCCCAGCTCGACGAGTTGCTGGGTCTCGCCGGGCGGGAGTCCTCAGTGCTCAACCCGGTCGAGACGCTGCCCCTCGAGGACGCGCAGACCGCCCACGACCGACTGCGGGCCGGCGAGATCGAGGGGCGGGTGGTGCTCACCGTGGAGCGTCCAGGACCTGTTCGCCACCCACATCTGGTGGCATCTGGCTCTGCGCCTACTGGCCTCCGGTGATACCGGCGGAGCGATGGCCGTGTTCGACGAGCGCCAGCCCCATGCCAACACCGCCTTCCAGCTCTGTGACCAGACGTCGCTGTTGGGGCGCCTGGAGTTGGCCGGCTGCGACGCCGGCGCCCGCTGGGACGAACTGGCAGACCGCTGGGACGGGGTAGCCGAGCGTCACACCTGCGGCTTCCTGGACGTGCATGCGGCCCTGGCGTTCGTGCGCAGGCCCGACCACCCCGGGGCGCAACGCTGGTACCGCGGCCTCAAAGAGCGTGAGGGTGTCGGCAGCGACAACATTTGATACGACTGACTTGATACGATGCGTTTCCCAGTGTGCAGGGACTTCATTGAGCCAATGTAGGTCTACTGCTCTGTGAGCTGATGACCTAGAGGGTGCCGTCATAATCTCTGCTCTCCATCACGCTGGGCTTGTGGAAGTGTGATCGTTCCCCTGGGCCTCCGATTTGTGGTATTCGACGAAACGTCTTATAGCGGGACTCTTGTATTCGTAGGAGTCAAGCCATTCTCGGACCTCTACAGCAGTCATGTCGACTAGTTCTTCGTTCATGCGGTCGCGAATGGCTCGCATTACGGCGATACCATCGAATCTTTCTGTCTGGCCATCACTCATATTCGATAGCCTCCCTCGGTGTGCGGATGTCGATCTGAGAGTAGCCCGCCCGTACGTTCACTCCGTTGAAGGCGCGAATGCGGCGTGCGTTGACGATATGCTTGAAGTTCCAGCTTACGAGCAGATCAACTCCGGCGACTGTGGCGGTAGCGATGTGCAGTGCGTCAGCCCATGACTTCAAGGTGAGCGCACCGTCAAGGACGTAACGCTCTGCGAGAGCTTCCGCTTCGCCTGAAGTTTCTGCATACTCCGTTTGGGGAAACGGAAGGCGACTCAGAACAGCCTGTACCGCCTCAGGAGCTTGATCCAACTCGCGTTGTGTGACGTCGGACAGTACCAAGGTGAACTTGTTG
>JAPOQG010000278.1 GCA_026710865.1 Acidimicrobiaceae bacterium | reverse complement strand
TGTTGACCACCGCGATGCCCCGCTCAGCCGCGGCCGCCAAGTCGATGTTGTCCACGCCCACCCCGGCGCGGCCGATCACCCGCAGACCCGATCCCGCCGCGATCAACTCGGCGTCAACCTGGGTCCCGCTCCGCACGATCAACGCGGCCGCATCCCCCACCGACTCCAGCAGCGCGGCCCGGCCCTGACCCTCCTCGAACACGGCGTCCACGCAGGGATCGGCCCGCAGGCGGTCCGCCCCGGCCGCTCCCAGCGGCTCGGCCACCAGCACTCTGTGCCGCTCAGGCATCGGTCGTCCTCACGCAGCCGACGCGGATCAGCCGTGAGCGCATCGGCGGCGAAGCGTCGTGATTCCGGCTGGCTCTGGCTGCGCTGGCGGCCACACCGCCCACTCGACCGGAGCCAGTCGAGAAGCCCGTCGTACAGAGCCCGCCATAGAAGGCAAACCCGTAGAGATCTCGCGGCAGGCTTGACATAGGGACTCCCCCGCAGTCTCGCGGCGGTGAGTCCGTCAGTCGTGGATGCCGAAGCGGTCCAGGCCGTAGGCGTTGATGGCGTTGCCCCGAAGCACCTTGTAGCACTCGCCGGCGTCCATGCCGACGGCCGCGAACATCGAGTGGGCCACCTTGCGTGAGTGCGGGAAGGTGCCGTCGGAGTGGGGGTAGTCGGTCTCGAACAGGATCTGGTCGATGCCCACGTCGTGGCGCTGCTTGAGGCCGACGAGGTCGTCGAAGATGCAGCCGAAGACCCGGCCCTGCACGATCTCGCTGGGCAGCGGGCCGTCGCCGCCGACACCGCCCCGGCCGTCGGAGAACACCGAGTCCATGCGCTCCACCTGGAACGGCATCCAGCCCACCTGGCTCTCGGCGTAGGTGATCTTGATCTCGGAGAAGCGCTGCAGCGTTCCCGAGAACACCCAGTCCACCATCGAGCCCTCGGCGTTCTGGGCGTACAGCGACATCGAGGTGGCCAGAGGGGCGTCGGCCGAGGTGGACGGCATCGACGAGGACGAGCCGATGTGCATCGACACCGTGGTGCCGGACTCCTCGCAGGCCTGCCACACCGGGTCCCACTCGCCTGTGTACATCGACGGCAGGCCCAGCTTGGACGGGTTCTCGGAGAACGCCACCGCGAAGCAGCCCTTGGCCGCGCAGCGCCGCACCTCGGCCGCGGCCATCCCGGGGTCCCACAGCGGCAGCAGCGCCAGCGGGATCAGCCGGCCCCGCCCCGCGCCCCCGCCCCAGTCGTCGATCATCCAGTCGTTGTAGATGCGCAGGCACTCGGCCGCGAGCTCCTTGTCGTCGCGCTCGAGGAACCCCTGCCCGCAGAACCGGGGGAAGATGTTGGGGAAGTTGAGGGCCGCCTCCACATGGTTGAGGTCCATGTCGGCGAGCCGGGCGGTCTGCTCGTGGGTGCCGGGGCGGAGGTCCTCGTAGCGGGCGGCGACGTTGCGCTGCTCCTCCCGGGGCATCCCCGCGGGACCGTGCAGCAGCCCGGTGGGGGTGACGCTGTCCTCGAACAGCCACACGTCGCACCACTGGCCGTCGGGGTCGTCGCGCTCGAAGCCGTAGTGGCCGCCGGTGAAGTGCAGCCTGATCCTCTCCTGAACCACTCGGGGGCCCCGGTCGCGCATGGACGGCGGCAGTTGCTGCTGCCAGAGGTCCTTGGGCTCCATGACGTGGTCGTCGACGGAGATGATGAGCGGCAGCTCCTCAGCGGCGGGCGTCACTGTCATCCCGCTTCGACTCCGGGCGCGGCCAGTAGCGGTGCCGGGTTCGGCGGCCTCAGGAATCGACCCTCTCGGCGCACGACCTCAAGATATCCTCCGCGGTGTCGTCCCACAGCACCTCGGGGTCGTCTTCGAGATCGCTGGGATTGGGGTTCTCGCGCAGGGCCCTGTCCAGCGACTTGAAGTCCTGCAGGTCAGCAAACGCGTTGCGCAGCCCCTCGAAGGAACATGTGCACACCACTCTGGCCTGGTCCAGCGTGAGGGTCCGCGTGTTGGCCTCCATGCACGATTGCAGGAAGTTGTGCTCCAGGGCGGAATCGGCCGGCAGTCTCACGATGCCCTCCTCGCCCTCGAACTCGGCGTCGAGGAAGCGTTCGTCCTGCTCGGCCTCGTCCCAGGTGTCGGGGTCGGCGCTGGTGCCGCATCCCGCCACCACCAGAACCACGGCCGCAGCGAGAACCCAGAATGGACGAAGGCGCGGGCTCATAGCGGCTCCGAGGCTAGCGCGGGGTGTCAGGCGCTCAGCGCCCTGGACCGGGAGAACACCGCATCGAGCATGGGCTCGGTGAGACGGCCGGTGAAGGTGTTCTGCTGGCTGGGGTGGTAGCTGCACAGCAGGGTCAGGCCGCCGTCCAGGGTTGCCTCGGCGAGGTGCCCGAAGCGGGGGCGGGGCCCCGACCCCAGCTCGCGCCACACCACCTGCTGGGCGAAGCCGCCCAGCACGACCACCACCTTCAGGGCCTCGAGCGCCTCCAGCTCACGCCGCATGAACGGCATGCATGCATCCCGCTCCGCGGGCGCGGGCTTGTTGTCCGGCGGCGCGCACTTGACCGGTGAGCTGATCCAGGCCCCGGTGAGCACGAGCCCGTCATCCCGCCCGGTCGAGTCGGGCTGGTTGGCGTAGCCGGCCCGGTGCAGGGCCCGGTAGAGCCAGTCGCCGGAGCGGTCACCGGTGAACATCCGGCCAGTGCGGTTGGCGCCATGGGCCGCAGGCGCGAGGCCGACCACGAGCAGGTGAGCGTCGGGATCGCCGAACCCCGGCACTCCCCGAGCCCAGTACACGTCGTCGCGGTAGGCGGCCCGCTTCTCGTGCCCGATCCGCTCGCGCCACTCCACCAGCCGTGGGCACCTCCGGCACGCGGCCACCTCGGCGGCCACCTCGTCGAGGGCACGGCGCCGGCCGGGGGACTCCACTGGCTATTTCCAGAGGCGGACCGTGAAGCGGTAGTCGTCCTCGATCAACTCGGGCTCACTGCCGTTATGTGCCGCCATACTCGGGATGACCTTGCTGCGGATCCCCATTCCGCGGGCGTCAACGTAACCGTAGTCCCGCATGATGTTGACCAGCGTCTGGTTCCGGGAATAGCGAACACCAGAACGCATTCCAGCGACTGTGACCGTGTTAGGCAACCTCCCTGGACTCTGAATTTCAAGCCGATCAGAGAAGATGCTCATCATCACATCGGTACCTTCGATGCTGTAGTCGCGGTGCACGAGCGAGTTGACTACGACCTCACGAACTGCATCCGTTGGATAGTCGCGACGGTCGACTCGCCGGGCGCCGTCCAAGTGAGCGGAGACGCTGGTGTACCGGTGCACGAAATCCACAGCTCTATCGACCACGCCCGTCTCCGAAATTGAGCCGTCCGAGGAGCCCAGAGGGACCAGCGACCCCTTGATGTCTTCGTCGGCGCGTGCCGCATAGTCTTGCTCCGGGCCCTCGTAACACACAGCGCGGATACCTGATTGCGGGAGGAATCTACCGGTATTCGTGCCGAATAGAAGCATCCCGTCAATGGTCGTCACGGTGGCTCCGGTCGCCACTGTAGCAAGCTCCAAGTTGCGGAGCAGCTGCTCCCACTCAGTCGAATCCGGGTCCGGGCAACTTGCATCCCCTCGGATCCGGCTGAAGTAGTCTCGGAGGCGGCGATGGTCCAAGTCACTGAGTTTGGATCCGGTCACAGGCTTGAGGCCGTAGCGGAGTCCCCCGGCCTGCTGGTACAGCCGCTGCTCCTCCTCCCGGGTTGCGTCCCTAGTAGTCGTGCCCGCACGCACCTTCGTCACCCAGGAGGACCCTCGCCTGACCTTGTAGGGCTTATCGGGGGCATTCACCGGCAGGGCAATCACGCCTATCCGCGATTCTGGTGTCCATTCGATCTCCTGCCAGACGGGAATGGCCGCCGGCTGCAGATTGTCCTTGGCCGCCTGCATGACCCACCGTTCGGCCTCGCTGGGGCTGCGGGTGAGACCCGACACCGTGCCATCGTCATCGACGCCCAGCAAGACATACCCGCCCTCTAGATTCAACAGAGCCGCCATCTCGGCGGCTAGCTTCGCTGGCTGCACGCCGTCGCGCTTGAACTCGACATGCGAGTTCTCGCCGCCGGCGATGATCTCAAGAAGATCAGTGCGGTTCATTGTGAGGCCCCATGCGCCACCGCGTGCAACACGAGCCAGCCCTAGAATCCGTACTTGCGGCGTCGGGTCTCGAAGGCAGTCCTGCCGCCCTCCAAGACTTCCTCCACCAGCGCTCGTACGGACGGCGAGTCGATCGAGCCTATGTGCTCAGGCGAGATGAATGCCCTTCCACCGGAAGCCTCGCCAGAAGCGCGTAGTCCGAGTATCAACTCGGCGTCACCCAGGACCGGAATATTGGCGTTGTGGGTCGAGAATACGAACTGCCGACGACGCTTCTCCTCACGAATCCGAGGCACAACTCCCTCGGTGATGAACCGGTTGTCGAGGTCATCCTCCGGCTGATCGATCACTAGGGGGGCGTCTGACTCCAGCAGCAGCAGCAAGAGCACAGCCGTCGCCTTTTGTCCCTTGGACAACTGGCCGAGCGCATGCCAATCCGGTTGCTCGCCTATCGCGGCGGTATTCAACTTGAGATCCGTCGTCGATTGCAACTCCAGCTCCTCGATCTGCATCAAGGTGCTCGCAGAAGCCCCAGCCAAGCGCTCCGCCTGCTTGGGCGGCAGGGCGTATTTCTTCCTCACACTGTCCGTGCCTCTACGACACGCATCGACGAGCGCCGGTAGCGATATGTCCTCGACTTGCTCCAGGAGCGCGTTGGTCTCTGAGAGACGGCCTCCGATCTCCTTGGCGAGAAGCGCGACGAGCGGCTCGCGATTGCCGGAGCTGTAGACCTCGACGTGTACTCGATCCTTCAGCTCCGCGCTGACCTCGCGTGCAGCCCGACTGAGGTCCCGGTACTCCTCGGCCTTCACGTCTTCCCATTCGGCCAAGAGTTGGCGCCGACGATTCATGTGCTCCCCGACGAGGCGCTCCAGTAGAGCCCGCCGCTTGGATAGAGGCTGGAGGCTCTCGATGTCACGTCGCAGGCGAATGAACTCCTCTCCATCCACGGCGGACTTCTGCAGTTGGCGCAGTATCGATTGATACCGTTCGTCGACTTGACGCTTTCGTTCCGACCAGCGGGCGCGAACGTCCTCGATTCTCTCGTCGGCTAGTTCCAAGGCTGCCTGAAGCCGTTGTGTCACGTCCTCAAGATCGCGACTCAACTGCGCCAAAGCCGCTTCGGCACCGCTGAGGATGCTGGCGCCCGGCAGGTCCTCGAGGGCACCTTCGGACACGAACGTCGTGTCAATCGGTAGCTCTTTGTGGAACGCTTCCAGCGCTTCGCGGAACACCTGTACGCGTTCGGGAACAGACGCCAGGATGCGCTCTTCGCGAACGAGCAGGCTCTGATCACGCAGTCGGTCTTCAAGGCCCGCGTCCTGAAAGCGCTCGAGGGTCTGTTCAAGTCTGGGCAGATCCGCGAGACGTTCATCTATGTCGTCCAGTTCAGAGGTAGCTTGCAGGATGGCAAGCCGAGTCTTCTTTAGTTCGCGACGGACCTCCGCCTTGCGCTGGCTCAGCGACTCGTTCGGGCTTACGAAGCGATGCAGCAGCGACGTGAGCTTTTCCTCGCTGCTTGTCAACTCCGATATCTCGTGCTGGCCGTAGACCTCGATCCTCGGCAGTATGTCCCGTGGCAGAAGCTCAAGCACTCTTCCGTCCTGGTCGCGGACGACCGGCGGGTTGGGGACCGTGCGTTCAATCTTGTATTCGAGTTCGGCTGGCCAGCAGCAACGCACCTGAAGCGACAACTTCGTTCCCGGCCGAATCACATGCCGTACGATTTCGTGGTGGGTCTTGAGCGCCTCTGCTCCCTTCGGCTCTAGGCCGAGCACATACCGGATGCTCTCCACTACGGTCGACTTCCCGGTGCCACGGCCACCAATCATGACATTCAAGTTCTGATTCAGGTGTATTGCAGCGCCGTCCAGGAAACCACCCCCCTCCCATGCAAGTGCCACAAGTTCCGTGTGTTCCTCGGGCGCAGGATCACTATTGAGGCGGATTCTTGAGTCCGGGTCAAGGAATGCCTGTCGGAGGCCTTCGACAGTGACCTGCTCCGACATCTTGATCCAGCAGGTCGCCGAATCGTGATCTAGGTCGTCGGGCTTGGTCACATCCTTGGCATTGACTGCTGCCACAGCCTGCCGGTCACTTGCGGGGAAGCTGCGTTTGTAGTCAGAGTTTCGATCTTCGAGAATCTGGCGAATGTCCTCAGGCAGCTGCGAAACCGAGCCGGGGATCTGCACAGCAAACAGGTCCGGACACTGCCACGCCCTTATTCGGGCCTGCCCACTCAATGCCTTAAACAAGCCCTTTGTGCCGGTCGAGTGAGCAGCTATCGCGAGACCACCCTGCTCCCGCACCTTTGCCAGGACTGTCACGAAGTCATAAGCGCATTGCGTGGAGGAGGGTTGAGTATCTCGTACTCCGAGCTCTCCTAGGAGTCTCTCTAACTGCTGATCTGCCATGTCTGGCGAGTAGACGCACAGGACTTGTATGCCATCGGTTGACTCCAACTCAAACCCAGGCAGAATCGTGATGGCGGTACCTTGAACAGCGGTTCTGAATCTGGACACGTCGCGGACACTGTTGTGATCAGTGATTGCTAGGACTGAAACACCGACCGCTTGAGCCTTGTCCACAATCGCCCGCGTGTAGTCCGTTGCGCTGCCATCCTCTTCATCGCCTCGGAAGGTGCCGCGATAGTGGTGCGGATTCACTTGCAGCGCACAGCGCATGAAGCGCGCACCGGATCCGAGCTTCACGGCATCTGCGATCAGGTCGTCGGCGCTCATCATCCCCTCTCGGCGGTCGGCGGCCCTCGAAACCCTATCTCGCGGTGCCGAGTTGGCGAGCGAGGAGTTGGCAGCGCGGCCGTTCTCGCGCGTAGGACTTCGATGCGCTCGGGGGACTCCACGGGTGAGCAGGCTACGTTGGCGGTCACGATGCCCACTAGCCCTGCCCACGGTTCCAATGATCCCGCTGCCGACAAGGCCGCTGCCGGCAAGGCCGCTCCCGTTGGCTGCGTGGTGCTGTTCGTGCGCCACGGGCAGACCCCCACAACGGGCGATGTGCTGCCGGGCCGGGCTCCGGGACTGCACCTGGCGCCCGAGGGGGTCGAGCAGGCCCGCGGGGTGGCCGAGCGCGTCGCCGGCCTGGGCCGGGTCAAGGCCGTGTACGCCTCGCCCATGGAGCGCGCCGTCGAGACCGCCGCTCCCATCGCGCGCGCCTGCGGCCTGAGGGTCCGCAAGAACCCCGGCCTGATCGAGTGCGACTTCGGCCGGTGGACGGGCCGAAAGCTCAAGACCCTGAGCCGGCGCAAGGAGTGGACCACGGTGCAGCGCCACCCGAGCGGGTTCCGCTTCCCGGGCGGGGAGTCGTTCGCCGAGATGCAGTCCCGCGCCCTCGACGCGGTGTCGCAAATCACGGCCCGCCACCGGGGCCAGACGGTCGTGGCCGTGTCCCACGCCGACGTGATCAAGGCCCTGGCCGCGGCCGCGGCCGGAACCCCGTTGGACCTGTTCCAGCGGATCGTCGTCTCGCCCTGCTCGGTCACCGCCATCGCCTACCACCCGGCCGGCCCGGTCCTCCTCACCGTGAACAACACCGGCGACGACCTCGCCGCGCTGAGACCCTCATGAGCGAGTCCTTCCACTTCGAGGCGGTGGAGATGCTCACCGTGGGAACGCTCGGACCCAAGGGCCAGCGAGTCTTCTACCTTCAGTGCCTCGCCGAGGGCGCACTCGTGTCCCTCAAGTTCGAGAAGCAGCAGGCCGCCGCGCTGGCGGAGTATCTGGCCCGGGTCCTGGGCCAACTGCCCGAGTCCGACGAGGGCGAGTCCCCCGCAGACCTCGACATGCGCGAGCCGGTGGTGGAGGCCTGGACCATCGGCTCGTTGGGAATCGCCTACGACGAGCACGCCGACCGGGTGATCCTCGTGGCCGAGGAACTGGTCGAGGATGAAGACGAGGCCGGCGCCTCGGCACGCTTCACGCTGTCGCGTGCGCAGGTGAGCGCGCTCGTGGCCCGGGCCCGGGCGGTGGTGGCCTCCGGGCGTCCCCCGTGCCCCTACTGCCTGCGCCCCCTGGAGCCGTCGAACCGGGACTGGTGCCCGTGTCACAACTGAGCGCCGAGCCCACAGGCCCCGCCCGAACTGGCAGCAAGACACCGCCCATAGGGGCCAAAACGCTGCCAATTCGCCAAGCTCCCACAGCCCCTGCCCGAACTGGCAGCAAAACACCCCCCATAGGGGCCAAGACGCTGCCAATTCGTCGGAGGCGGGAGGTCTGATTGTGAGCGTCAGCGCACATGCCGCCGGGGCTCGCGACCAATCGCCCATCAGGGACCGCCCGCCGATCGCGACCGACCGGGCCCTGACCCTGCTGGCCGAGGGCGACGTGGAGCTGATGGGGAGGATGCCCTACAGCTCCAACGCCACGTTCCTGGTGGACGTCGCTCACGACGGCCTGGACGCCCAGGCCATCTACAAGCCCGTGCGGGGCGAGCGGCCGCTGTGGGACTTCCCGTCCGGTCTCGCCCACCGCGAGGAGGGCGCCTTCCTGGTGGACAGGGCACTGGGATGGGACCTGGTGCCGCCGACCGTGGTGCGCGACGACCTGCCGTTCGACGCGGGCTCGCTGCAGCTGTTCATGCCCTCGAACTTCGAGGAGCACTACTTCACGCTGGTGTCGGAGGATCGCTTCGGTCAGGAGCTGCGGCGGATCTGCGCGTTCGACATCGTCATCAACAACACCGACCGCAAGTCGGGGCACTGCCTGCTGGGAACCGACGGCACGATCTGGGCCATCGACAACGGCCTGTCGTTCCACTGCCAGTTCAAGCTCCGCACCGTGATCTGGGACTTCGCAGGCGAGAGGCTGCCCGACGGCGTGCGCCGGGACCTGCGAGGCCTGCTGGAGGCCGGCCTGCCCGGGTCGCTGGCCGCCGCCCTAACTCCCCAGGAGCAGGACGCGACCCTGGAGCGCACCCAAAACCTGCTGGCCGCGGGCCGCTTCCCCTCCGACGGCCACGGCCACAGATGGCCCTGGCCCCTGGTCTAGATCGCTCAGACGCAGCACTCGCAGCTGCGGAAAGGAGCCGAGCCCCGTTTGAGCTGCTGGACCCGGAACAGCTACACAGCCAGCATCAAGACTGCTACACCCATGAGTACGGGACAGCTACACCCATGAGTACGGGACAGCTACACCCATGAGTACGGAATAGCATGGGTGAAGCGCTCTTCGGCCTCGTCCACGGACACTCCGAGAATCTCCGCGACGCGAGTCCAGGACGTTCCGCCGGAGAGGGCGGTGGCGACGCGCTCGCCGGTCTGCTGCTCGTCGTCGCCGTCCTCGACAGAGCACCGCAGGAGGTACTCGGCGACCGGAATCTCGTTGCCGGGCGACGGTCCGCTCGCCTCGCACCAGTCCGCAAGCGCCTCGTCGTTGTCGAGCATCTCCGGGGTGAGTCCCGTCATTCCCATCACCGCAAGTACTTGGTACGCGCTCGCATCGCGTGAACGATCCTACGGCGTCGGTGTCGCGTCACGACCAGCACCTCCAGAATGCGCCCACTGCGGTCGGCCCCGATGCACATGACGGCCCCGCCTTCCTCGAAGACCCGGAACGCGTTGCGATAGGCATGCAAGATGTCGTCATCGTCGGGGACACGCTCGTGACGGGCTTCGCGGGTCTCCCGCAGTGCGCGTCAGCGGCCCTCCAGGGCCTCGGTGAGCTTGGGGACCACCTTGTGCACGTCGCCGACGATGCCCAGGTCAGCGACCGCGAAAATGGGAGCCTCGGAGTCCTTGTTGATGGCGATGATGTTCTTGGAGCCCTTCATGCCCACCAGGTGCTGGGTCGCGCCCGAGATGCCGCAGGCGATGTAGACGGTGGGCTTGACCACCTTTCCGGTCTGGCCGACCTGGTAGCTGTAAGGGACCCATCCCGCGTCGACGATGGCTCGGCTGGCTCCCGGCGCGGCACCGAGCTCCTTGGCCAGCTGCTCGATCATGGAGTACGCCTCCGCGGAGCCGAGCCCCCGCCCGCCGGAGACCACGATGGCGGCCTCGTCCAGCTTGGGGCCCTCGGACTCCTCGGTGAAGCGGTCCAGCACAACCGCGCCGCCGGCCGCGCCCAGCTCGGGCACCGGCAGATCCACCACCTCCGCCGACGGTCCGCCCACCGCCGCAGGCTCGAACGACTTCGGGCGCACCAGCCAGATGTCGGGTCCGCCGCCGGTGAACCGGGAGGTCACGTTGACCGTGCCGCCGAACACCGGCTCCACCCCCACCAGGCGGTCGCCGTCGAGGTGCAGGTCGACCACGTTCGACAGCACGCCGGCGTCGAGCTTCACCGACAGCCGGGCGGCCACGTCGCGCCCGTCGTAGGTGGTGCCCAGCAGGAAGGCGTCGGGCGCGGCCACGCCGCCCGAGGAGATGGCGTCGGCCGCTGCCGAGGCGACCGAGACGCCCTGCATGCGTCCTCCGAGGTCGCCGGTGGAGTACACCCTGGCCGCGCCGTGGTCGCCGAGCTCGGCCGCGCTGGCCTCGCCGTCGGAGCCGAGGAAGACCTCGACGGTTCCGGCCACCTCGCGGGCCTTGGCCAGCATCTCCAGGGTGATGGTGGCCACTCCGTCGGCGCCGGCCTCGCCGAACACCCAGATCTTGTCCAGTGTCATAGCCTGGCCTCCCTAAATCACTTTGAGTTCGTCGAGGAAGGCGACGATGCGCTCGTGGGCGTCGCCCTCATCCTCGACGATCTCGCCCGCAGCCCGCTCGGGGGCCTCCGCGATGTCGGTGATCTCCTGGCCGGCACCGGCCCAGCCCACCTGTTCGGCCGCAATTCCGAGGTCGGTGACCTTCAGATTGTCGACCGGCTTGTTCTTGGCCTGCATGATCCCCCTGAACGACGGGTACCGGGGCTCGACCACGCCGGCGGTGACCGACACCACCGCGGGCAGCGGGCACTCGACCCGATCCGCGCCGGCCTCGGTCTGGCGGCGAACCGTGGCGGTACCGCCGTCGATGGAGATCTCCTTGGCGAACGTCACCGACGGCAGACCCAGCAGCTCGGCCACCTGGGCCGGGACCACGCCGGTGTACCCGTCGCTGGACTCGGTGGCGGCCAGCACCAGGTCGGGCTCGGACCGTTCGATGGCCGCGGCGAGGACCCGGGCCGTGCCCAGGGCGTCGGAGCCGGCCAATGCCTCGTCGCTGACAAGGGTGGCCGAGTCGGCGCCCATGGCCAGTGCTGTGCGCAGGCCGCTGACCTCGTCGTCAGGCACCATCGACACCAGGTGCACGGAGCCCTCGCCGGCGGTGTCCACCAGCTGCAGGGCCATCTCCACCCCGTAGGAGTCGGACTCGTCGAGGATGAGCTTCACATCGCGCCGCAGCGTCCTGGTGTCGGGGTCCAGCGCGCCGGGATCGGCGGGATCGGGGATCTGCTTCACGCAGACGACAACCTTCATGAGCGCCAATTGTGCCAGCACTCAGCCAGAAACGAACCCCGCGCGAAGCACAAGTTTCCCGCTCTTGTTCGCTCCGCTCACGGGCCGCCCCAACCAGGCCAACTGCCCACGGCCTCGCTCAACGCTCTGGCCAAGCCCGCACAGGGCGCCGCCTATCCGCTCGGCCTCTGGTTCGCAGCGGTGCTGGCGAGCGGACAGACTGGACCGGTGCGGGTCCTGCTGCTGGTGAACTCGGCCGCTTCGTCGGTGACCGGGCGGCGGCGGGTGGTGATCCAGAAGGCGCTGTCCGCCGACCACGAGGTGGCGCTGGCCGAGACCGCCCGGCGGGGCCACGCCACCCGCCTGGCCCGCTCAGCCGCCTCCGAGGGAACCGACGTAGTGGTGGTGCTGGGCGGCGACGGGACACTCAACGAGGCCGCCAACGGCCTGGCCGGCACCGGCACCGCCCTGGCCGCCCTGCCGGGGGGAAGCACCAACGTGTTCGCCCGCATCATCGGCCTGCCCGACGACCCGATCGAGGCCGCGGGCCAGCTCCTCGACGCCCTGGACCGCGGCGCCATCGCCCGGATCGGACTGGGGGCCGTCGACGGGCGGTACTTCCTGTTCCACTGCGGGATCGGCTTCGACGCCGCCGTGGTGGAGCAGGTGGAGAGCCGCGGCCCGTGGAAGCGGTGGGCCGGGCACCCGCTGTTCATCTACGCGACGGCCACCACCTGGCTCCGCCGGGCCCACCGGCGCCGGCCGCCCATGCGGGTGCTCGACGCGCAGGGCGAGACCCTGGCCGAGGGCCTGTTCACGATCGTGCTCAACGCCGACCCGTACACCTACCTGGGGAGCCGCAGCTTCGACCTCGCCCCCGGCATCGGCTTGGACGAGCCGCTGGTGGCGGTGACGTTTCCGAGCCTGGCCCTTCACCGGATGGTGCCGGTGGGTCTGAGGGCTCTGGGCAAGGGCGACGTGAGAGACATGGCCCAGACCACCGTCCATGCCGGGTTGCGCGATCTGACGGTGACCGCAGACCCGCCCATGGAGTACCAGGTCGACGGCGACCATCTCGGCTCCGCCCCCCGCCTCAGGATCCGCTGGGCGCCCGAGGCCCTGCGCCTGGTCCTGCCCTGAGGCCGAGCGGATTGCCCTGGTTCGACAGCAGTCACGCGAGCTGAGCGAGGCCGGGGGCAGTTGGCCTGGTTTGGGCGGCCCGTGAGCGCAGCGAACAAGAGCGGGGAACCTGAGGCCGAGCCTCTGCGTTCAGGCGGCGTCGACTACGGCTCGGGCCACGTCGGGGACGTCGGTGATGATCCCGTCGACGCCCATGGCGACGAGCTCCGACATGCGCTCGGCATGGTTGATGGTCCACACGTTGACGGCCAGGCCGGCGTCGTGGGCCCGGCGCACGAAGCCCGCGTCGCACATGGCGTCGAACGGGTGCACCGCCGCCATCTTGTGGGCCGTGGCCCGGGCCACCGCCTGGGCGGGCTGGACGATCCCGCACACCAGAGCGGTCGGGATGGACGGATCGACGGCTCGGACCGCGTCCGCCGCGTCCACGTTGAACGACGACACCACCGCTCGCTCCGGGCCCAGGTAGGCGGCGATGAGCCCGGCGACCGCGTCGGCGACGAGGTTCGCGCTGTCGTAGTCGGGATCGTCGGGCAGGTTCTTTATCTCGATGTGCACGCCCATGCCCTCGCAGGCCTCCAGGGCCTCGGCCAGGCTGGGGACGTAGCCGGGAAGCTCGCCGGCGTGCATCCGCCCGATCCGCCGGCCGTCGGCCAAGTGGGCGTCGTGATGGACCACCGCCACGCCGTCGGCGGTGCGGCGCACGTCGAGCTCCACCCAGTCGGCGCCGAGGTCGCGGGCCAGCCGGAACGCGCCCACCGTGTTCTCGGGCGCGGCCTGGCTTGCTCCCCGATGCGCGATCACCGCTGCCACGCCGGCCAGTCTCGCAGACATCCACCAGCAGCGCGAGTCGGACATCGGGCCGGGGCCGCCCCTACGATCATCGTGTGACGACGACCAGAATCGACCGAGGACACCACCGATGAATCTGTCAGCTGCGTCAGGGGCTGCGAGCGTGCCACTGCTGGAGGAGACCATCCCCCAGAACCTGGCTCGCACCGTCGCTGCCCATGGTGGGCGCGACGCCCTCGTGTCGGTGGAGCAGGGCCTGCGCTACACGTACACGGAGTTCGCCGCCGAGGTCGACCGCCTGGCACGGGGGCTGATGGCAATCGGCGTGGCCAAGGGCGACCGGGTGGGCATCTGGAGCACCAACTACGCCGAGTGGGTGCTGCTTCAGTACGCCACGGCCCGCATCGGCGCGATCCTGGTGACCATCAACCCGGCCTACCGGTCCTCCGAGCTCGAGTTCGTGCTCGAGCAGTCCGGGATCTCGGTGCTGGTCGCGGTCGAGTCCTTCCTGACCAGCGACTACCGGTCGATCATCGAGGAGGTGTGGGACCGGGTGCCGGCCGAGCGGGTCGTCTACCTCCACACTCCCGACTGGGGTGAGCTGCTGGAGGCCGCCGACGCCGTGCCGGTCGCGCGGTTGGACCAGCGCGGCGCGCAGCTCCACCCCGACGATCCGATCAACATCCAGTACACCAGCGGCACGACCGGCTTCCCCAAGGGCGCGACGCTCAGCCATCGCAACATCTTGAACAACGGGTTGTTCATCGGGGAGGCATGCCAGTACACCGAGGCCGACCGGGTGTGCATCCCCGTGCCCTTCTACCACTGCTTCGGGATGGAGCTCGGCAACCTGGCCTGCACCACCCACGGCTCGGCCATGGTGATCCCTGCGGCCGGATTCGACGCGGCCGCAACCCTGAGAGCGGTCGCTCAGGAGCGCTGCACCAGCCTGTACGGGGTTCCGACGATGTTCATCGCAGAACTGGGGGATCCGGACCTGGACGGCTACGACCTGTCGTCGCTGCGGACCGGGATCATGGCCGGCTCGCCGTGCCCGATCGAGGTGATGCGCCAGGTGGTGGACCGGATGAACATGAGCGAGGTGACGATCGCCTACGGCATGACCGAGACCTCGCCGGTCTCCACCCAGACCTCGGCTGACGACCCTCTGGAGAAGCGGGTGACCACCGTCGGGCGAGTCCATCCCCACGTGGAGATCCGGATCGTCGACCCCGAGACCGGCGAGACCGTCCCCCGCGGCACCAGCGGGGAGTTCCTGACCCGGGGCTACTCGGTGATGCTGGGCTACTGGAACGACCCGGAGCGCACGGCCGAGGCCATCGACGCCGACGGCTGGATGCACACCGGGGATCTGGCGGTGATGGACGGCGAGGGCTACGTGAACATCGTCGGGCGCATCAAGGACATGATCATCCGCGGCGGCGAGAACGTGTACCCCCGCGAGATCGAGGAGTTCCTCTACACCCACCCCGACATCGTGGAGGTGCAGGTGATCGGCGTGCCCGACGCGCGCTACGGCGAACAGGTCATGGCCTGGGTTCAGCTGCGAGACGGCGCCGGCACGACCGAGGAGGACGTCAAGGCGTTCTGCCGCGGCAGCATCGCCCACTACAAGGTCCCCCACTACGTCAAGTTCACCGACACCTTCCCGATGACCATCACCGGCAAGATCCAGAAGTTCAAGATGCGCGAGCAGTCGATCGAAGAGCTCGGCCTGGGCCAGGCCGCCGGGCTGCGCAGCGCCTAGCAGGCGGCGCTCCGCAGCGAGTCCGGTCCCCCAAGCCGCCCAGGGCAGGAACAGGGACGCGCTAGCCGATCGGTGCCGCGGCGGGGCGGCGGGGGATCGAGATGTCGATCACGGTGCCGCGGGGCGGTTCCGCCGATGCGGCCTTGATGGTGATCGAGCCGCCGAGGTCGTGCACCACGAAGCTGCGCACGATCGTGAGGCCCAGCCCGGCGTCACGATCCAGCGAGAAGCGGTCGGGGACCCCCGGGCCGTCGTCCTTCACTCGCATGGTCAGCGTCGTGGCGGTGCCGGCGAAGAGAACCTCGACCTGCTTGGCCGGGCCGGCCGGCGGGCCGGCGTGCTGGAAGGCGTTCTGCACCAACTCCACCAGCACCACTGCCAGCGGCATCGCCGTCTCGCCGTCGATCTCGCCGACCGCGCCTTCCACTCGAATCTTCAGGGGGCGCTCGGCCGGGGCCAGCCCCTCCTCGACCAGGCGCAGCAGCGGGCCCACGATCTCGTCGAAGTCGAGGTCCGAGGTGGTGTCGAGGGACAGGTGCTCATGCACCATGGCGATGGACGAGATGCGCCGCACCGAGCTCTCCACCGCGACCTTGGCCTCCGGGCTGGCGAGGCGGCGGGCCTGGAGCTGGAGCAGCGAGCTGACCGTCTGGAGGTTGTTCTTGACCCGGTGGTGGATCTCGCGGATGGTGGCGTCCTTGGACAGCAGCAGCTGGTCGTGGTGGCGCAGCTCCGACACGTCCCGCAGCAGCGCGACCGCTCCGCTGACGCGGTCGTCGGCCACCAGCGGGTAGGCCCGCATCACCACCACGATCCCCTGGCGGGCGGTGAACTCGGCCACCGTGGAGCGCCGCCTCCAGAACGAGCGCCGGATGACGGTGTCGTCCAGCCCGAGGTCGCCCAGCCGGCAGCCCGGAACCGGTCGCATGACGCCCAGGCGGTGCAGGGCGCTGCGGGCATTGGGTGAGGCATAGGTGATGCGGCCCTCGCGGTCGAGCACCATCACGCCGTCACCGACGCGCGGCTCGCGGAACTCGCCCACCCTCTCGACCCAGTCGTAGGGGAAGGCGCCGTCCGCGATCATCTGGGCGAAGCGGACGTACAGCCCCCGGTAGATGGTCTCCAGCGGGTTCTCGTGACGGATCGGGGCCGGCGCGGCCTCCCGGGCCAGCACCGCCACCGGCGCGTCGCCGCAGCGCACCGGCACGTAGTCCACCACCCGGCGCCGGTCGCGCAGCGCCAGGCTGCCCTCCTCCTCCACGACCGTGTCGTCGCCGATGACGGAACGGGCGCCGACCTCGGCTATCTCCGCCTCGCCCGCCTCGCCGGTGTCGAACGCGGCACGGAGCCACGCCGACGCCGGACCCTGGACGAGGGTGCCGATCGGGTCGACGACATGGACGGTGGGTCCGGTGTTGGCGCGAGCGTGGGCCAGTACCACGAAGTCGCCGTCGGTGCTGGCCGCGACCCCGTCCTGCTCTGCATCCCCAGCGACGGCGACCGACGCGGGATCGAATCCGCCGGTGCAGGGCGCGTACAGCAGCAGGTCGCCGAACGAGAGGTCGGCCAGGGGCGCCCAGGAGGCGACCAGCCGGTGCAGGTGGTCGATGGAGCGCTCATCGAGCGCAGTTCCGGCCCAGGCCAACTCGGCGAGACCGACCACCGTCGCCGCTCCCTGTACGCGGGGCCTCTGTCAGCCGAACCCGATGGGGTTGGAGCCGGGCGGACCCATCTCCACATGGGTCAGGCGCGAGGACGCCACTGCGATCTCCCGGCCCTTGTCGTCGGTCAGCCACAGCACCGCAGCCTCACCGTTGAGGGCTGCCTCCACCGACGCCTTGACGTCGTCGCGGTCGGTGCCGTCGGGAAGGGTGACCGCGATCGGCTGGGGGCTGTCGGTGATTCCGATACGAAGTTCCACACTCTTCTCCTTGGCTGCTCGGTCCTTGGCTGTGTCCTCGCCGGCTGGTGGTGTTGTTCGCTCTCAGACGATCTTCAGCTCGGGATGGGTCCTCTTGGTGGGACCATGGGCCTCGATCCAGTCCGCCATCGCCGCGAACACCGTCGAAGCCTCCGAGCCGGGGTCCACCGCCATTATGGGCCGGCCGTGGTCGCTGCCCTCGCGCAGCGGGATGGTCATCGGCACCTGGCCGATCATCTCGACGTCGAGCGTGCGGGCCAGCTCCGCGCCCCCGCCCGAGCCGAACAGCGGGTAGCGCTTGCCGTCGTCGCCGGTGAACCACGACATGTTCTCGATCACGCCCCTCACGGTGATGTTCACCTTCGAGAACATGAACGCCGAACGCTGGGCCACCCTCTGGGCCGCCGGGTTGGGGGTGGTGACCACATAGGCCTCGGCCCGGGGCAGGAACTGGGCCAGCGACAGGGAGATGTCACCGGTGCCCGGCGGCAGGTCCACCAGCAGGAAGTCGGGATCGTCCCAGAACACGTCGGTGAGGAACTGCTCGAGGGCCTTGTGCAGCATCGGTCCCCGCCAGATCACCGGCTGGTCCTCCTGGGCGAAGAAGCCCATGGAGATGCAGCGCACGCCGTGCACCTCGGGCGGCACGATCATGTCGTCGATCACCACCGGGGCCCGGTCCACACCCAGCATCCGGGGTATCGAGAAGCCCCACACATCGGCGTCCACCACTGCGGTCGAGTGACCCCGGGCGGCGAGGGCGATGGCCAGATTGGCGGTCACCGACGACTTCCCCACCCCGCCCTTGCCCGATGCGATCAGCAGGGTGCGGGTGGCGTTGCCTGGCTCAGCGAAGGGAATGGCCCGGCCCTCGGCGTGTCCGTGAGCGGGCCCGCTGCCGGCGGTGGCCGCCGGATCGCCGTGAAGCTTGGCTCGCAGCTCGGCCCGCTCGGCGTCGGTCATGACCGTGAAGTCCAAGGTGACGGCGGCGACGCCGTCGAGGGTCAGCATCGCGTCGGTCACCCGGCGCTGGATCTCGCTGCGCAGCGGGCAGCCGGCCACCGTGAGGGCGATGCTCACATCGGCATGGCCTCCGTCGAGGCTGAAGCCCCGGTACATGCCGAGGTCGACGATGCTGCGATGCAGCTCGGGGTCCTCCACCGGTCGGAGGACCTCGATCACCTCCGCTTCCGTGACGGCCACAGGTCTAGACTAACGGCGTGCGTCACAGCTTCCGAGACGCTGCCTCGACAGCGCATCTCTTCTGGACAACGGAGGCCGCTTGTGCACCGCGGCGCCTCCCAGCCGCGATGACAGGGTCCGGAGCACGCTGATGCTCGTAGCGATCTCCATCAAGAACTTCAAGAGCATCCGAGAAGCTCATGTACGCTTCGGTCCATTCACCTGCTTCATCGGCCACAACGGCGTTGGAAAGAGCAATCTGTTTGATGCGATTCACTTTCTGAGCAAGTTGGCTGAGCATGATATCTCGGACGCCGCGGCCGATGTCAGGCGAGCTAGCGACGGAGCCCACTCGCCACTTGACCTGGTATTCGGAAGAGATCAACAGCGCACGATTGAACTGTCAGCAGACATGATCGTGCCTACGGAAGTAGAGGATGACTTTGGACAATCGGCGAAGCCTAGCACCACGCTTCTTACGTACACTCTGGGACTGCGCTACTCTTCTGAATCTGATCAGCTGGTTGTTGACAGTGAGAGACTCACTCATGCCAAGTTGGGCGATTACGCCAAGTTCGTCGGGTTTCGATCATCCAACACCTTCAGATCCTCTGTCGTCTCAGGCTCTAGGCGAGGCGGGCCTCTGATTTCCACAAAAGAAGATCGTATAATGCTCCATGGAGATGGGGGTAGCCGAGGAAGACCAGCACCTGTGGGACGATCACCACTTACCGTGGTGGGTGGAACCAACACCTTCGACTATCCGACGGTCCTTACGGCCAAACGAGAGATGTTGTCCTGGCGGGTTCTCCATCTTGAGCCCAGCGCAATGAGAACTCCTGACGCGAAGTCTGCACGACCTCACCATGTATCTTCATCGGGTGGACGCATACCTGCCACACTACATTCTCTCGCATCGAACAATGAGAACATTCATGCAGAGATAACAAACCGCCTACGTCAACTGAACTCGGACATTGAGGATATTGATGTCTATTCGGATGACGCGAGGGATCAACTCGCGCTCCGGGCCCGGATTACCGGTGCCGACAACTGGCTGTATGGACGCTCTCTCTCAGATGGAACCCTTCGGTACATTGCTCTTGTGCTCATGTTGGTCGATGTCCGTGATCGAGCGTTGCTCTGCATTGAAGAGCCGGAGAACGGCATCCATCCTTCCCGTGTGCAATATCTGGTTGATCTGCTTCGCGACTACGCAGTCGACATTGAGGAGCCTGTAGCGGCTGACAATCCCCTCAGACAGGTCATGTTGAACACTCATTCGCCGGAGGTGGCTAGACAATTTTCCTTCGGGGACATGATATTTGTTGAGCGGGCCCTGACAAGGAACGGTCCTGTCAGCGTGTTTCGTCCCGTTCGGAACACATGGAGAACAACGGCAAGCTCTGACTCGGGATCCGAGACTGAACCAATCGCCCGTCAAGCAGTAGTCGACTTCATCGGTGGGTCCCCCATCAGTCCGGAACTCAAGAGCGAACAATTGGACTTCGAATTCGGATCTGTGAGGTGAGGCGCCAGTTATCGTTCTGCGTTGTCGCTGATGGCGGAACCGACCGTGTGCTCGTTCCCATCATTCAATGGGCGATCCATAAGCTTGACCCGGATGTCGAGATTCTTGAGCCCGCATTCAGCAAGAGAAAGTCCTCCGTAGCAGACTTCCTTAGGGCCTACCGACCAGAGGCAATGCTAACGTTCTTACATCGTGATGCTGAGAATAGATCGCTATATGAACGGCTTCAAGAGTTTCCTCAAGGTACCGTCAACGATATCGTTCCTGTTGTTCCTATCAGGATGTCGGAAGCTTGGATTCTCTTCGACGGGAGCGCGATTGCACGCGCAGCCGATAGGCCATCATACCACGTTACTGTTCCTGAGATAGCCGAGCTTGAGCGACTTGCAGACCCGAAGAGCCGTCTGGAAGAACTCCTACTTGAAGCGGCAGGCTCGCCGACGGGACGGCGACTCAAGATGTTCAAGCGCTCAATTGTTGATCGACGTGTGAGTGTAGCTTCGCTAATCGCTGACTTCAGCCCGCTCATGGCATTGAGTGCGTTCACTCAGTTCCAGCAGACTTTGGCTGAGAAGTACCCGTTCCGGCACATTCTTGAACCGTAGCCTCCGATCTATGCTGCACCTTGTGCGCCATGCCGACGCGGGGAACCGGGGAGCCTGGGCCGGCGACGACTTCGAGCGCCCGTTGGACGACCACGGACAGATGCAGGCCGAGGCCATCGCAGTCGCTCTGGCGGAGCGGCCGGTGCGGCGGATCCTGTCGAGCCCCGCGGTGCGGTGCATGGACACCGTCGTGCCGCTGGGTCGGGCGTTGGGGCTGCCGGTCGAAGCCTGCGACGAACTGGCCGAGGGCTCCTACGTTGCCGATGCTCTCGATCTGCTGGCTTCGCTGGCCGCGGCCGGGGGCGACTCGGTGCTGTGCAGCCACGGCGATGTGATTCCCGGCGTGCTGTGGGTGCTGGGCCGGCACGGCCTCGACATCGAAGATCTGGGCCGGTGCAAGAAGGGCTCGATCTGGGAACTAGACGTGGTCGACAGCCGCATCGTCGCGGCCACCTACCGTCACCCGAGCACGTTCGGCGCGGCCTGACTGAATCGCCCAATTGCATGTGGAGGGGCCAGTCGGTGTGGCTGTGAGGTCGTAGCGTCCGGTAGGTCGTTGGCCGGGTTGGCTCGTGAATCGGGTGACTCCTGACCCGAGTTTGGCGGGTGTTTCGCGTTTGGGGAGGTCAGAGGGGGCGCGCTGGTGGGGTGTTTCCACTACATTTGTGGTTGGGGCGCTGCTGGGATGGTCAGGTGATGTTGGCTTTGTCCCAGGCGCTGGTGTCGGCTCCGATGGCGGTGAGGGCTCGGGCCTGTAGTGGGGTGCGGCGGGTGGTGAGCTGGATTTGGTGGCCGTTGGCGGTGAGGTGGTGTCGGCGGATGCGGTTGAGTTCGCGCAGTGCCCGGTTGGCGGTGAGGTGCTGGTCTGTGAGGTCGGGGTCGCGGACGTCGGCTTGGGCGAGGGCGTTGTTGATGAGGGTCTCGATGACGGCGGCGTAGACGCAGACGGCGACGTGGCCGCGGACTCGTTTCTCGGTCCAGTGGCGCACGGGCCG
>JAPOQG010000277.1 GCA_026710865.1 Acidimicrobiaceae bacterium | reverse complement strand
CCTGCCCGACGGCGCTCGCCGGCGCCTGCGGCTAGGAGGCCGGGCTCGGGCCTTCGTCCTCGCGCAGCAGCCAGCGGTCGGGGTTCTCGAACAGGTGGGACCGGACGATCTCGGCGAGCTGCTCGGTGGATGCGCCCGGAAGAACTCCCGCCCGGCGGCCGGTCACGAAGAGTCCTTGGGCGGCCTGGACCCGGTTCTCCCGTCGCTGCGACTCCGACCGCACGTCGCGGGCGTTCCAGATGCGCTCCTCGCAGAGCAGCTGGGGATCGCCGGTCCACAACTCGGCCTCCAGGCCCATGGCCGTCGCGGCCGCGTAGGCGCCGCCGAGGGACACGTCGTAGGCGTGCGCTATCCAAGCGGCCGCCTTGGCCGTCGCCTCCGATCCCCGGTCGATGTCGACCGCCCGCTCCAGCCTGATCGCCAGAGCCTCCGCCCCGGCGACGCCGTCATGGGCGGCGACGCCCAGCCAGGCCTCGGTGAGGTTCACGACGCTCACCGCGAACCTCCTGGCGCTCAGCGGATCCCACAGCTCGCGTATAGCTTCGTCGGCCGGTTCGATGCCCTCGGCCTGCCGGACGATCGGCCAGGCGTCAAGGACCGCTCGCCGTTGCGGGGCCATTGCCGGACGCCGCGACGCTGCGGACCGGCGCGTCTAATCGTCGCCCTGCAGCCGCGCGTAGGCGGCGCTGCGGGCGGCGGCGTCGGCCTGGCGCGTCTGGAGCAGCCATTCCGTGAGCGGATAGCCGCGGAACCGGCCGACGAACTCGACGAGCTCCTTCCACGCCTCGCGCCGGCTCTGCGGCTGCTGCCTCGCGCCCGTGGACCCGTCCGAGATCCCGCCGGCGCACGGCGGTGTCCCAAGCCGCTGCCGCGCGCTCGTGGACCCGTCCGTCCTCAGCGCCGCAGCCTCGGACCCCGCCCTCTTGGACTCTGTTCCCTCGATCATGCTCGTCCTCCGTCGGTTGCACCGGATCGCCATTGACAGCCTTGTAACAGCAATATACATATCGTATAAATATAGAGCGCGCAACCATATGTTGAATCATTCTCTTTCATGCAAATATCCAAAGAGCATCGAACACGAGCGAATGGCGCTGTCGCCGCGGCGTTCCGCAGTGGGAGGGGGCTGAAGGCGGCTGAGCCGCGGCGACGGTGCTGAAGCGGACCCGTACCCTGCCGGTCAGAGGCGACCGCGGGCGGCCCGGAGCCGCCGGAGCGTCTCATCCCTGCCCAGCAGGCGCATCGGCTCCCACAGCGGCAGGCCGGCGCCGGTGCCGGTGAGGGCCACCCGGACAGGGGCCTGGGACCGCACCCGCACTCCGAGGCTCTCGGTCAACTCGTCGCCAACCCCCATCACGATGGACTCGAGACGCTCCGCGGAGGTGAAGTCGTCGGCGGCCAGGCGGGCCTCCACTGCCTCCAGCACCTGCGAGGCGGCCCGGCCCTTGACCATGGCCTTGTGCCAGGCCTTCTCGTCGTAGGTGACATCGGAACACAGGACCCAGTCGATCCAGCCCGCGGCCTCGCCCAGACGCACGATCCGCTGCTGGATCTCGCCGGCGAGCACCTCGACCGTGCCGCGGTCGTAGCGCTCGGGGGGCCACGGAGCGTCGGGGCCGGTCAGGAAGGGCTCGGCCCGGGCCGCGAACTGCTCGGGCGTGAGCGCCTTGATGTAGGTCGCGTTGATGTGGTCGAGCCGGGCCGGGTCGAAGAACGCCGGAGCCGGCTTGACCGCGTCGAGGTCGAACAGTTCGACGATCTCGTCGAGCGGGCGGATCTCCACCTCGTCGGGCGGTCCCCAGCCGAGCAGGGCGAGGTAGTTCACCATGGCCTCGGGCAGGTATCCCCGGGCGCGGTAGTCGTCGAGGGAGACGTCGTCGCGCCGCTTGGCCAGCTTCTGGCGCTTGGCGTTCACCAGCAGCGGCAGGTGCGCGTACGCCGGCAGCGCTCCGAGGTCGAGAGCCTGCCAGATCAACTGCACCCTGGGGGTGGTGTTGAGCAGGTCCTCGCCCCGGATCACATGGGTGATCCCCATGTCGTGGTCGTCCACCGCGTTGGCAAGATGGAACGTGGGCGATCCGTCGCCGCGCCGGATGACGAAGTCCTCGAGCGACTCGTTCGGGAAGCTCACCCGGCCCCGGACGATGTCATCGACGACGGTGGCGCCGTCGTCGGGGCATCTGAACCGCACCACCACGCCCGGCCCGTCGGCAACGTCGCGGTCGCGGGACCAGCCGTGGTATCCGGCCGGGAGCCCGGCGGCGGCGCAACGCTGCTCGATCTCAGCCCGGGTCAGGTCGCAGAAGTAGGCCGCGCCCTCGGCCACCAGCTGCTCGATGGCCGCAGCGTGACGGTCGCGGCGATCGGACTGGAAGCAGGGCTCCCCGTCCCAGTCGAGGCCCAGCCACCGCAGCGGCTCGATGATGGCGTCCACGTAGGCCTGCGTCTTCAGCGCGGCGTCGGTGTCCTCGACCCGCAGCAGCATCTCGCCGCCGTGGTGCCGGGCGAACAGCCAGTTGAACAACGCGGTCCGGGCACTGCCCACATGCAGGAACCCCGTCGGCGCGGGAGCGAACCGGACCCTGGGAGAGCTCACACAGCGAGCATACGCATACCGCCGACCGACCTACGGTGACTCGCTAAGGTGCACGCACGCCGAAAAGACGGCTCCCTCCCGAGAGCGGCCTGACACTCCGGCCCTTCTCCGCTAGTCTTGGCCCGACTTTGCATCTCGGCTCGTCGAGACTCTGTCCCCGGACTCAGCTAGCCCTCAAGGAGGTACACACGTGTCGGACCAATCTGGACACATGCCCACCCAGCCCAGCCCGACTGGCAACGGATTGGCCATCACCGGCTTCGTCTGTGCCCTATGCTCCCTAGTGCTCTTTTGGGTACCGTTCGTAAATTTTGTGCTCTGGGTGTTGGGTATCGTGTTCTCAGCCATCGGGCTCAATCGATCCAACAAGCAGAACGCTCCCCATAGGGGCCTCGCAATCGCCGGCTTGGTCGTCGCGCTGGTGCCGACGACCATCCTCATCTTTGTCGTATTTCTGGTTGTGATGGCAGCCTGACACCTTCAGTCTCGAACTGCATCCCGCGACAATCTGTCGATGACCGACCACCCTCCCCCTCCGCCCCCGCCGCCCGACTCGTGGCCACAGTCCGACTCGGGACCGCCAGCCGATCCGCCCCATTACCGTCCCGCAGCGCCGCCGGAGTACCAGCCAGTGCCGACGACAGGCTCTAACGGTCACGGAATCGCGGGCTTCGTCCTAGGAATCTGCAGCTTCATCACGCCTTATGTTGGCATCGTGGTCGGAATTGTCGGGATCGTGCTGTCTCACAAGGGCCTCACTAGGAGCAGAACGGAAGGCGCTCCGTACGGACGTCTCGCCATGGCTGGCTTCGTGCTGTCCATCGTTGGCACATCGATAAACGGATTGGTGTGGATACTGATCCTGGTGATCGGGCTCTCATTTGCCACGGGGGTCTAGAGGTTCTCCGTTCAGCTCAGTTCTGGGGGCGGGCCGGGTCCGTTTCTCCTAGACCTAGTCAAGATGCTGAAATCACTACACTCATTTGAGTGTAATAGCTATACTCGTATCCATGTAATTCCTACACTCACATTAGTGCAATACCTACACTCGTCGTCTCGGGGTCGCCACAGTGAAGTGTGCTGCACCACTGTGCCCCCCATACGAGGATCCTGAGGAGAGTCTCCCATGACCGGCCCGCCGGCGCCCCCCGACGACACGCTCACGCCGAGCGGCTACCAGCCGCGAGTTGCCGATGCGGCGATCGCCGAGCGCCTGGGCTCGGTCGGCGCGGTGCTGATCGAGGGGCCCAAGGGCTGCGGCAAGACCTGGGCCGCCCTGCGCCATTGCCGCAGCGCCGTCCGCTTCGACGGCGACGCGGCGACGCGGCGGCTCGCGACCGTGAGCCCGGAAGCCGTCCTCGAGGGCGAGGCGCCGCGGCTGCTTGACGAGTGGCAGCTGGCGCCGGAGATCTGGAACCACGTCCGCCACGCCTGCGACCGCTCGGGCGAGCCGGGCCGCTTCGTGCTCACCGGCTCGACCATCCCCAGCGACGACATCGTCCGCCACTCCGGCGCGGGGCGCGTGGCCAGGACGCGGCTGCGCCCGATGTCGCTGTGGGAGTCGGGCCTGTCGAGCGGGCTGGTGTCACTGCGATCGCTGCTCGCAGGCGAGCAGGCAGCCTCGGGCGCCGGCGAGGCCCGGTTCCGCGACGTGCTCGAGGCCCTCTGCGTCGGCGGGTGGCCCTGGCTGGCCGGCCAGTCGCCCGAAGTCGCCCAACGGCGGCTGCGCGACTACCTCGAGGAGGTGCGGCGGCTCGAGACGCACGACGGCCCCGAGCGCGGGCGCAACCCGGTGCTGGTGGAGAAGCTGATCACCTCGGTGGCCCGCAACACCGCCACGACCGCGCCGAACTCGCGGCTGGCGGCCGACGCCGACCCCGACCGCCCGCTCAACCACCAGACCGTGCGCGCCTACCTCGATGCCCTGACCCGGCTGCACATCTTGGACGATCTGCCCGCGTGGCCCACCCACCTGCGCTCGCGGGCCCGGTTGACGAAGTCGCCCAAGCGACACTTCGTCGATCCTTCGCTGGCCGCGGCGGCCCTGCGGGCCGGACCCGACGCCCTCCTCGCCGATCTGGAGGCCTGTGGCCTGCTGTTCGAGTCGCTGGTCGTGCGGGATCTCCGCGTCTACGCCGAGGCTCACGAGTGCGACGTCTATCACCACCGGCTCAGCAGCGGTCTGGAGGCCGACGCCATCGTCCGGCGGCGCTACACCGGCGAGTGGATCGCGGTGGAGGTGAAGCTCTCCCACGCCCCGGAGGCCGTCGACGCGGCGGCCCGGTCCCTGCTGAGAGTCGCCGGCGCGGTGGACACCGCCCGGGCCGGCCCTCTGGCGGCGCTGCTGGTGGTCACACCCACGGGCTACGCATACACCCGCCCCGACGGCGTGGCCGTTGCGCCCCTGACCATGCTCGGCCCCTGAAGCGGCTCGCCCCGCGGCCATCGACGGCCCGGACTCGCCATCCCACTCCACCACCGCGCTCGGACCCTCGAACGCCGGCAGGCTCTGGCATCCAGCCCGCCGCAGCCCGGATGCCGGACAGCGCCGCTTACAGACCCAGCGGGATGCGCCAGTTCCGGGCGGAGGCCTCGGCTGCCGCGGTTGGAGTGAGGCGCAGTGTCTCCTCCGGCACTAGCCCGGCCAAGCGCAGCTTGACGTGGTAGCCGTGGTGACCGGCTGCGCCCGCGAAGTGGGCCCGCCGCCAGGTCACCAGCGCGGCGTCGGCGTCGATCAGGTAGCCGAACAACTCCAGCGAGAGCCGCAGGTCGTGAACCACCGGCGCCCGGCCGAACAGAGAGGCCCGGCGCAGCGCCACCGCGCCGCATCCGGCCAGCGCGTCGTCCTCGCGCTCGCCGGCCGCCAGCACCAGCTTGCCGGCGAAACGCTGCGCCAGCTTGAGCGCGTAGCCCTGGTCGGGGCCCTGGCAGCCCAGACCCGGACCCGCCGGGTGCTCTCCCCCGACCACCTCGCCAGGCCGGTCGGCCGTCCAGGGATCGTCCCGCCGGGGCGGCGAACGGTAGATGGACGGGGCCTTGGCCGAGGCAGGAACATAGGACGGGGCAGCCACGACCGAGCATCCTAGTGGTATGTCGTAAGTATAATTTCGGAGCCTTGTCGCCCATCGCGCGGGGTCGGAGATCGAATAGGTCGCGCGACCAAACCGGCGACACACCACTAGCCAGCCCGAGTTCTCCCCCCGGCTCACGGGGCCGCCGGTTGCTAGCCTGGATGGATATCCTCCAGCCGTGGACAAGGTGAAACTGCTTAGAACACTACGAAAAATCGCTAACGGTAAGGGATTGGCCCTTGTCAAGGTGCGAGAGGGCCGTCACGAGATGTGGGCTATCGGCTCACAGACCATCCAGATTCCTCGCCACCGCGAGATACAGGAGGGTACGGCCGCGAAGATCATCAAGGCGGCGCGAAACGTCCAACCCGAGAAAGGGAGAAGGCCGTGACAAGCACTTCGACACAAGAAGCGGGCACTCCCGATCCGGGGGGCATCTTCCACGTAAGGGCGGAGCCGGGAGACGGATGGTGGGGCCTCACCATCGACGAACTCGCAACGGTGTTCGCCCAGACCAGACGCCAAGAGGACATCGAGGCCGAGGCCCGGTCGGCCATCGCCTTCTGGTTCGATGTGGACGAGTCGCAGGTAGGACAGGTGATAGTGCTGCCGGCGCAGGCGCGCTCCAAGGCCGTGGGGCTCTAGCGCCGACGACAGGGCCCGCCCGCCGGGACGGCAGTCAGCCGTCCTGGTTCAGTCGGCGGCGTGGAGCAGGCCGTAGACGACCGAGTCGGCCAGCGCCTGCCAGGAGGCCTCGATGATGTTCTCCGAGACGCCGATGGTGGTCCACCCCCGGCGCCGGTCGGTGGAGTCGATCAGCACCCGGGTCACCGCGCCGGTCCCCTTCTGAGTGTCGAGCACCCGGACCTTGAAGTCGGTGAGCGAGATGTTGTCCAGCGCCGGGTAGCGGTCGCCGAGCGCGGACCGCAGGGCGGTGTCGAGCGCGTTCACCGGGCCGTTGCCCTCCCCCACGGCCACGCGGCGCTCGCCGCCGACCCACACCTTGACAGTGGCCTCGGTGTCCACCTCTACCGAGACGTCGTTCCAGGCCCGGGCCCCGGTTCCGGAGCGGTGGTCCATGGACACCCGGAACGACTCCAGCTTGAAGAAGTCCTGCTCCCAGCCGGCCGCGCCCCGCATCAACAGTTCCAGGGAGGCGTCGGCCGCCTCGAAGTGGTACCCGGCGTGCTCGAGCCGCTTGAGCGTGTCGATCACGTCGCCCAGCACCCTGCCGTCGATGTCGAGGCCGAGCTCGGCGGCCCGCATCTCCAGCGTGGACCGGCCGGCCATCTCCGACACCAGCACCCTGGTGCCGTTGCCCACCAGCCCGGGCGGCACGTGCTCGTAGGCGTCGGGGCGGCGGCTCAAAGCGCTGGCGTGAAGGCCGGCCTTGTGGGCGAAGGCGCTCGCCCCGACGTAGGGCTGCTGAGGGTTCAAGGGCAGGTTGACCAGCTCGGCCACGTGGTGCGACACCGACGTCAGCATCCCCAGCCGGCCCTCCGGCAGAGCCCGCATGCCCATCTTCAGCTCCAGATTGGCGATGATCGGCACCAGGTCGCAGTTGCCGACCCGCTCGCCGTAGCCGTTGATGGTGCCCTGCACGTGCACCGCCCCGGCCTGCACCGCGGCCAGCGCGTTGGCCACCCCGCAGCCGGTGTCGTTGTGGAGGTGGATGCCGACATCGCAGTCGACGTGGGCGGCCACGGCCTCCACCGCCTCGGAGATGTCGGTGGGCAGGGTGCCGCCGTTGGTGTCGCACAGCACCACGGTGGAGGCGCCGGCCATGGCCGCGGCCTCCAGGACGCTCAAGCTGAACTCGGGGTTGTTGCGGTAGCCGTCGAAGAAGTGCTCGGCGTCGAAGAGCACCCGCTTGCCCGCCGACACCAGGAACTCCACCGAGTCGGCCACCATGGCCACACCCTCCTCGAGGGTGGTCTGCAGGGCCTCGGTGACGTGGTAGTCCCAGCACTTGCCGACGATGCACACGGCCGGGGTTCCCGCCGAGGCCAGATTGGCCAGCACCTGGTCCGAGTCCACCTTGCCCCGGGCCCGGCGGGTGGAGCCGAACGCCACCAGCTCGCTGACCTTCAGGTCTAGCTCGGAGCGGGCCCGCTCGAAGAACTCGTCGTCCTTGGGGTTGGCGCCCGGCCAGCCCCCCTCGATGAGGGCCACGCCGAGGAGGTCGAGCTGTTCGGCGATGCGCAGCTTGTCGTCGACGGTGAGCGAAATGCCCTCGAGCTGGGTGCCGTCTCTCAGGGTGGTGTCGTAGATCTCGACGGCGGGGCGCGCTCCGCTAGTCATCTGCTAGCCGGCCTCCAGGCGGGCCGCGATGGCGTCGCCTATCTCGCTGGTGGTCCCGGTGAGCGGCTCGGGCCGGTCGCAGGCCTTGCGGATGCGCTCCGCGGCCTCGCCCTCCCCGAGGTGGTCCAGCATCATCGCGCCCGACAGCACCGCCGCGACGGGATTGGCCCGCCCGGTGCCCACGATGTCGGGCGCCGAGCCGTGGACCGGCTCGAACATCGAGACCCGCCCGGGGTGCAGGTTGGCCGTCGGGGCCAGGCCGATCCCGCCCGACACCGCCCCGCCGAGGTCGGTGAGGATGTCGCCGAAGAGGTTGTCGGTGACGATCACGTCGTAGCGGGCGGGATCCTCCACGAAGTAGATGCAGGCCGCGTCGACATGGTTGTAGGCCGTCTCGACTTCGGGGTACTCGGCCGCGACCAGCTGGAAGGTGCGGTACCACAGGTCGCCCGAGAAGGTCAGCACATTGGTCTTGTGGACCAGGGTCACGTGCTGGCGGCGGGCCACGGCCAGATCGAACGCGTAGCGCACGGCCCGTTCGGTGCCGTGACGGGTGTTCACCGAGCCCTGGGTGGCTATCTCCTCGGCGGTGCCCCGCCTCAGGAAGCCGCCCTCGCCCGCGTAGGCGCCCTCGGTGTTCTCGCGGATGACCACGAAGTCGTGGCCGGGCGCGATGAAGGGCCGCAGATTGATGTAGAGGTCGAGCTCGAAGCGCATCTTGAGCAGCAGGCCCCGCTCGATTATCCCGGGCGGGACGTCGGGCGTGCCGACCGCGCCCAGATAGAGCGCGTCGAGGTGGCGCCACTCCTCCACGGTCGCATCGTCGAGCACCGTGCCGTCGCGCAGGTAGCGCGCACCGCCGAGGTCGTACTCGGTCGTGTCGAGATGAACGCCCGAGGCCGCGATCACCTTCAGGCCCTCGGCCACGACCTCGGGGCCGATGCCGTCGCCTCCGATGACTCCCACTCGATGTGCCATGGCTGGTAGCTCGTTTCGTGATCGGCGTTGGGTGTTGGCTCTTTGCTGAAATGAAGAAACCGCCCACCTAGGTGGACGGTCGGGGGCGCGCGCCGGGGTGGCGCGCGCTAGGCAATTGCGATCGCGGGCTTGTCTGCCACGGGCGCAAGCATACCGCGCGGTCTCGCCGGTTGGCGATTCCCAGCGGCCCGGTCCAGCCCTGCACGATCCCGGCGTTCTGCTCCCGGCGGTAGATTGGTGCGATGCCCGATGTCCATCACCTGTCGCAGGGCGCGCACGATCGGCTGAGCGCTGAGCTTGAGGATCTCACCACGCGGGGCCGCATCGAGATAGCCGAGAAGATCGAGGCCGCCCGCAAGCTGGGCGACCTGTCCGAGAACGGCGACTACCACGCGGCCAAGGAGACGCAGGGCCTCATGGAGGAGAGGATCATGCACCTCTCGAGGATCCTCACCGACGCGGTGATCATCGATTCCGGCTCCGAAGGCGCCGGCGTGACTCTCGGCTCGACGGTCACGGTGCTCTTCGACGGCGACGACGAACCCGAGCGCCTGCTCGTCGGCTCGGTCGAGGAGCGCGCCGACGGCGTGATGATCGTGTCGCCCGGCTCGCCGATGGGAAAAGCACTGCTCGGAGCCGGCGCGGGAGATCAAGTGGAGTTCGAGACACCGGGCGGGACGACCGAGAAGGTCACCGTCGTCGAGGTCTCCTAGGGCGAGAGATGTGAGCGGTCAACGGCCCGGCAGCGACGGCGAGCAGCCGCGTACCCTGCGCTGGGCCCGGATCGCGCTGGTGGTCGGCGCGCTGTTTCTGGCCGCGGCGGCAGCCCTGATGGTCTGGGACGCGGCCGGCGACGAGCCGCCGGTCCCGGTGATCACCGGCCGCGACGGTTGAGCAGGACGCATCGGCTCTAGGATCAGATGCATGGGCCGGCCGCAGACGCTCAGCGAGAAGATCTGGGACCGCCACACGGTGGCCCGGGGCGGCGACGGCGAGCCCGACCTGCTCTACATCGACCTGCACCTGGTGCACGAGGTCACCTCCCCGCAGGCCTTCGACGGTCTGCGGCTGTCGGGACGGGCGGTGCGCCGCCCCGACCTGACGGTGGCCACCGAGGACCACAACGTCCCCACCGCCGACGTCGACAGGCCGATCGCCGACGCGGTCAGCCGCACCCAGGTGGAGACCCTGCGCCGCAACACCGACGAGTTCGGCATAACCAACTACCCGATGGGTCACGCCAAGCAGGGCATCGTCCACGTGATCGGCCCCGAGCAGGGCCTGACCCAGCCGGGCATGACCGTCGTGTGCGGCGACTCCCACACCTCCACCCACGGAGCCTTCGGGGCCATCGCCTTCGGCATCGGCACCAGCGAGGTGGAGCACGTCCTGGCCACCCAGACCCTCCCCCAGATGCGGCCGGGAACGATGGCGGTCACCGTGGACGGGACCCTGGCCGAAGGGGCGACCGCCAAGGACGTGATCCTGGCCATCATCGGCCGCATCGGCACCACCGGAGGGGTCGGGCGCATCATCGAGTACCGGGGCCCGGTCATCGAGGCCCTGTCGATGGAGGGCCGCATGACGGTGTGCAACATGTCCATCGAGGCCGGCGCCAAGGCAGGCCTGATCGCCCCCGACGAGACCACCTTCGAGTACCTGCGCGGCCGGGAGCAGGCCCCGTCGGGCGAGCTGTGGGAGAGGGCGCTGGACGACTGGCGCACCCTGCGCACCGACGCCGGGGCCGCCTTCGACGTCGATGTGACCCTCGACGGCGCCGGCATCTCCCCCATGGTGACCTGGGGAACCAACCCGGCCCAGTCGGTGCCGCTGGCGGCCGCCGTCCCCGAGCCCGACAGCTTCGACGACCCGGCCCGCCGGGAGGCCGCGGCCCGGGCCCTGGACTACATGGGCCTCGACGCCGGCACCCCGATACGCGACGTCGCGGTGGACACCGTGTTCATCGGCTCGTGCACCAACAGCCGCATCGAGGACCTTCGGGCTGCGGCCGCCGTGGTCGGGGGCCGGCGGGTGGCCGAGGGCGTGCGAACCCTGGTGGTCCCCGGCTCGGGCCAGGTCAAGGCCCAGGCCGAGGCCGAGGGACTGCCACAGATCTTCAGGTCGGCCGGGTTCGACTGGCGCGAGCCGGGCTGCTCCATGTGCCTGGCCATGAACCCCGACAAGCTGACACCGGGCGAGCGGGCGGCCAGCACGTCCAACCGCAACTTCGAGGGCCGCCAGGGCCGGGGCGGGCGCACCCATCTGGTGTCGCCCGCAGTGGCTGCGGCCACCGCCATCGCCGGGCACTTCGCCGCGCCCGGAGACCTGGAATGACGGCGCCATGAAGGCCACCCGGATAGTGACGGGCACCGCGGTGCCGCTGGACCGCAGCGACGTGGACACCGACCAGATCATCCCGTCGGACTGGCTCAAGCAGGTGTCGCGCACCGGCTTCGAGAAGGGCCTGTTCTCGGAGTGGCGCGACGACCGCGACTTCGTGCTCAACGACGAGCGCTACGCCGGGGCGACCATCCTGCTGGCCGGAACCAACTTCGGCACCGGCTCGTCGCGGGAGCACGCGGTGTGGGCCATCCAGCAGCACGGCTTCGAAGCGGTCATCAGCCCCCGCTTCGCCGACATATTCCGCAACAACTGCACCAAGAACGGCTTGGTCCCGGCGCAGCTCGAAGCGGGCGCCGCCGCCGAGCTGATGGCCGCGGTGCAGGCCGATGCGGACCTGGAGATCACCGTCGACGTGGAACGGCGCCGGGTCGAGGCGCCGGCCATCGGGTTCGAGGCGGACTTCCCGCTGGAGGCATCCACCCAGCAGCGCTTCCTCGAGGGCCTCGACGACATCGGCATCACGCTGCGCCACACCGAGGCCATCGACGACTACGAGCGACGACGGCTCCCCTGGCTCCCAGCAGCCACGTAAATGGACAGATGCCGGGGCACGGACAGATGCCGGGGCTTCCGCAAGAAAGGGAGCGCTGCCGGGAACCACGGCCCGAACGGGATCGTCTCAAACCTTGACTGCGAGGCGTGTCGCCCGACGCGCCGCTACGAAAGGCCCCACCTCCATGCGCAAGACGCTCATGCTCGCCATCAGCACGCTGCTGCTGGCGGCCGCCTGCAGCGGTGACACCCCGCGGGGCGGTCCGGGACTCTCGGGCTCGGTGGGCACCGCCGAAGCCACCACCGACGCCACCGGCGGAAGCGACCAAGGCGACACCGTCGTCGAGCTCGGGCCCGACGACGTGGTGCTCACCGCGGGGCTGGTGCGCTTCGACGACTGCGACACGCTGCTCGACTACCTGCATGAGGAGTACTCGGCCCGGGTCGGCCCGTGGGGCTTCGACCGGGGCGGCTGGTTCGGCCCAATGCCGATCATGGAGCCGGAGATCGCCATGGCCGCCGACGAGATGGCCGAGGCCGCCGCGCCGGCGGCCATGGCCGTCGAAGACACCGGGGCCGCAGCACCGACTCAGAGCGACGCCCCGAGCGCAGCGGCCGCTCCCGTCGAGGGCGTCGACTTCTCGGGAACGAACGTGCAGGAGGCGGGCGTGGACGAGGCCGACATCGTCAAGACCGACGGGCAGCGCATCTTCACCCTGTCGGCCGGGCGCCTGGTGGTGGTCGATGCGGCCAGCCGCACCCGCACCGGCGCGGTGGCGGTGGCCGAAGGCTGGGGGCGGGAGCTGTTCATCGACGGCGACAGCCTGCTGCTGATCACACGATCAACCAGCGACGCCCCCGACGGTTCCGAGACCGTGCTCCAGAGTATCGAT
Organism: Acidimicrobiaceae bacterium; assembly: GCA_026710865.1. Classification (GTDB taxonomy): domain Bacteria; phylum Actinomycetota; class Acidimicrobiia; order Acidimicrobiales; family Aldehydirespiratoraceae; genus Aldehydirespirator. Next base: position 6,595 of record JAPOQG010000277.1, on the reverse strand, counting down.
GTGAGCGGCGGCACGCCGGAGATCGTGCGGACTGTCAACGTGCAGGGCAACTACATCAGCGCCCGCAGCGTGGGGGGCACCGCCCGGGTGATCCTGCGCTACGACCCGCAATGGAACTTCCCGTTCGTCTACCCCCAGAACGACGCCGGCGCGAGCGTCGCCGAGGAGGCCAACCGGACCGCGGTGCTCAACTCCACCCTCGACGACTGGCTGCCCCACTACACGACCGGGACGGCCGACAGCTCGACCGGATCGCTGATGGTGCCGTGCGGCGACGTGCACGCCCCGTCGGTCTTCTCGGGATTCGGGATGACGACGGTGGTCAGCGTGCCCATCGGCGGCGACTTCGACCCGTCGTCGTCCGCCGCGGTCATGGCCCCCGGCGACACGGTGTACGCGTCGACCGGTTCGCTGTACGTGGCCACCACCCGCTGGGTGGAAGCCGACACCTTCGATGACGACGAGGCCTGGCAGGAGGCCTGGCACCAGCGCCGCACCAGCATCCACCGCTTCGACATCTCCGGCGCGCAGGCCGCCTACGAGTCCTCCGGCGAGGTCCTGGGCGTGATCCACAACCAGTTCTCGCTGTCGGAGCACGACGGACACCTGCGGGTGGTCACCACCGTCGGCGGGCCGTGGGGCGACGAGTCCGAGAGCTGGGTGCGGGTGCTGAGCACCGCCGGCGACGTCCTCGTCGAGGTGGGCAGCGTCGGCGACATCGGCCGGGGCGAGCAGGTCCAGTCGGTGCGCTTCGTCGGCGACGTCGGCTACGTGGTGACCTTCCGCCAGATCGACCCCTTCTACACCATCGACCTGTCCGACCCGGCCGACCCCCGGATCCTGGGCGAGCTGAAGATCCCCGGTTTCTCCAGCTACCTGCACCCCATCAGCGACTCGCTGGTGCTGGGCGTGGGATCCGACGCCGACCCCGACGGCCGCATCACCGGGGCCAAGGTGTCGCTGTTCGACGTGAGCGACCTGACCGCGCCCCGCGAGGTGGCGGTCTGGGCCGCTCCCGACGGCTGGAACGACGTCGGCTGGGACCACCGGGCCTTCCTGTGGTGGGCGCCCGAGAACCTGGCCGTCATCCCGGTGACGGTGTGGAACGACTGGTCCGGGGCGGTGGTGCTGCGAGTGGCCGACGGCACCATCACCGAGGTCGGACGGGTCGACCACGTGATCGAGGGCGAGGAGCCCGGCCGGACCGACTGCCGCCGCCTCACCGAGGCCGACCTGCCGACCACCGAGATGGAGGACTTCTCCACCGAGCTCGAGTACATGATCTTCGACGAATACGGCGCGGTGCTGGCCTGCGAGCCCGGCGAGGCGGGCATGACCGGCTTCGAGTGCTACGACGAGCCGTGGTTCGTCGACGAGGCCGAGAGGCTCGACCTGATCCTCGGCGACGAGTCGATCTCGATCTGCTGGCCCAGCGACCAGCCCGACGTCATCTCGCGCAGCATCGTCATCGGCGACGACCTCTGGACCCTCGGCTTCGAGGGCTGGGGCGGCTTCGACGGGTCGAGCAAGGCTCGCCTGCACGTCAACGACCTGCGGACGCTGGAGCGCCTGGCCGCCCTAGAGCTCTAGGAGCAGCCGCATCCACAATCCACCCGGTACGCTGTCGCCATGTCACGCGTGCTTGCCCGGGCCGTCCGTCTGGTCAAGTTCGGCGCGGTCGCGGGCGCGCTGGTGGGCGTTGGCCACCTGATCGTGCGGCGCCGGCGCCTGTCCGAGGCAGCCGAGTCGTCGTGGCCGACGATCGCGGAGACGGCAGTCCAGAACGGCGAGTCGATCGACGACGCCGCCGCCGCGAGCGACGACGCCGGGAGCGACGGCACCACCGGTGACGACGAAGCGGCGAGCGACGGCGACGCCCCAGGCGACGACGCCGACAAGTCCTAGCTCTACAGGCCGCTGATCTCCAGGACTGGCAGGTCGTCCGCGGGGGTGAACCCGAGGACGCGGCCGAAGAAGGCCAGTTCGGCCTCCAGGGCCGCGACGATGTTCTCGGCGGTTCGGAAGCCGTGCTGCTCGCCCGCGAACAGCAGGTAGGCCACCGGCACGCCCTTGGCCTTCAGCGCGTCGACGATCATCTCGGACTGCGACGGGGGCACGATCTCGTCCTCGTCTCCCTGCAGCACGATCATGGGCGCGTCGAAGCCGTCGAGATGATTGATCGGTGATCGGGCGAGGTAGGTGTCCCGAGCCTCGGGATAGGGGCCGATGAGGCGGTCGAGGTAGCGGGACTCGAACTTGTGGGTGTCGGCGGCCAGGGCCTCCAGGTCGGCGACGCCGTAGCGGTTGGACCCCGCCGCGAAGACGTCGTGCAGGGCCAGTGCGGCCAGCACGGTGAAGCCGCCGGCGCTGCCCCCCCGGATCATCAGGCGCTGCGGGTCGACATCGCCGCGGTCGGCCAGGAACTGGGCTGCGGCCACGCAGTCCTCCACGTCTGCGATCCCCCAGGCGCCGTCGAGAGCCTGCCTGTAGCGGCGGCCGTAGCCAGTGGAGCCCCGGTAGTCGACATCGACGACCGCGATCCCCCGCGACGTCCAGTAGGTGATGCCCAACTGGAGCCGGCGGCGGGCGGACGCGGTCGGCCCGCCGTGGGCGTGCACCAGCAGCGGCGGGAGCTGTCCGGGCGGCCCCGCGCAATCCGGGTTGGCCGGCGGGTAGTAGAGGGCGTGAGCGGTGGCCGCACCGCCGGGTCCCGTGGGGAAGGTGATCGCCTCGGGCTCGACCAGCAGCCCCGGATCGAGTCCCAGATCCCGAGCCGGGCGCACGACCCGGCGCTGGCAGCGGCCCCGGCCGGCACCGATGAGCGCCACTACCTCGGTCTCGTGGCGGTATCCGGCGCCCGCGTAGGCCAGCACCGGGTCGCAGTCAGGCCCCACCCGGGCCATGGTCAGCGAATCGATCGACGAGTCGGCCCCGGCCGCGCCGTCGCCGATCCCTTCGATCTGATCGCCCGACGGCATGCCCGCGGCGGCCGCCGTCATGCCTCCGCCTGCGGCCCAGCGCTGCATCCCGAACACCCAGGGCGGCGTGGCCACGTCGAAGGCGCCTGTGACCACCGCAGACAGGGTTCCGCTGCCCAGGTCGGCCTCGTAGAGGCCCCACCAGTCCTCGTGGTCGCTGCACACCAGCAGGCGAGCCACCCCGTCACAGGGATCCCAGCCCGGCTCGCACAGGCTGCGGTCGCCGTCGCGGCCGACGACCATCACCTCGTCGCCGAGCCGGCCGTCGTCGAGCCGGTGGACGTGCAGGCGGGTCGCGTCCCACGGCATGTTCGGATGGTCCCAGGCGATCCAGGCCAGCAGGGAGCCGTCGGGCGAAACCCGCGGCGTCATCACGAAATCGGCGCCGGACCACAGCGTGACGGCTCGCCGGGAGCCGTCGGCGGCCACTGCCGCCAGCTCGTTGACCGGCTCGGCGCCGGTGTCGTGGCGCTCCCGCACGCACACGCACCAGCGCCCGTCGGGTGTGACCCGCCCGTCGGCGTAGCGCCACGCCCGGGGCTCGGGAGGCTCACCGGTGAGCAGCACCGGCTCGGCGCCGGGTGCGTCGAGGCGCCGCAGCCGCTGGTCACCGAACTCGACGTAGAACAGCGATCCGTCATGCGGCCACCAGCCGCCGCCGCCGTACTCGTGGACCCGGGTGCGCACATTCGAGCCCGCCGGGGTCACCTCCAGCGGTTCGCCGCCGCGGAGGTCGCAGCGCATGACCGCGGTGCGGCCGCCCTCGTCGGGGCGGCTCTCGGCCCACCACAGCAGCCACGGCTGCATCGGGTCGGCGATGACCTCGGAGATGCCGGCCGCGCCGGACACCAGGGACGCAGCCGTCACCGGCGACGGCCACTCCCCATACGGCGTCGCGGTCGGCCCGCTCACCTCAGCCGGCTCCACCCGCTCGAAATTGAGAACCGTGTGGGCACTGGACACCCAATGTGTCCCCCGATTTCGCTCATGCACCCGGTCTCAGGTGCTGCCGAACAGCTCGACCATCCGGCCGACGCCCTCGCCGAGGTCGTCGTCGCCCAGCGCGAACGACAGCCGCAGCCCGCCGCTGGCACCGAAGGCCTCGCCGGGGACGACGGCCACCTGGGCCCGCTCCAGCAGCAGGTCGGCCAGCTCCAGGGTGGTGCCCGGCCTGACGCCGCCGAAGTCGCGCCCCAGCAGGCCGCTGGCGTCGGGGTAGGCGTAGAAGGCGCCCTCGGGCTCGGGGCACGCCAGCCCGTCGATGCCGCTCAGCAGGCTGTGCATGGTCCGCCGGCGCCGGTCGAAGTGGCGGCGCATCTCCACCACCGCGTCGAGCGGCCCCGACACCGCGGCCAGCGCGGCCGCCTGGGCCACGTTGCACACGTTGGAGGTGCAGTGGGACTGCAGGTTGCGGGCGGCGGCCATCGCGTCGGACGGCCCGATCATCCAACCGACGCGCCAGCCGGTCATGGCGTAGGTCTTGGCCACGCCGTTCAACACGATGCAGCGGTCCCGCAGCTCGGGCACCACCACCGGCATCGAGTGATGCTCGGCATCGCCGTAGGTGAGGTGCTCGTAGATCTCGTCGGTGAGCACCCAGATGCCGTGCTCGGCCGCCCAGCGGCCTATCTCCTCGATCTCCGAGCGGGGGTACACGGCGCCGGTCGGATTCGAGGGAGACACGAAGATCAGCGCCTTGGTCCGGGAGGTCCGGGCCGCCTCCAACTGCTCGACGCTCACCCGGAAGCCGGACACGGCGGTGGACAGCACCGGCACCGTCACCCCACCGGACAGGGCGATCGGCTCGGGATAGGTCGTCCAGTAGGGCGTCGGGAGCAGCACCTCGTCGCCGTCGTCGACCACAGCCGCGATGGCGTTGTACACCGCGTGCTTGCCGCCGTTGGTGACGAGCACATCGGCCGGGTCCACCACCAGCCCGGAGTCGCGCTCGGTCTTGGCCGCCACCGCGTCCCGCAGGTCCTCCAGGCCCCCCACCGGGGTGTACTTGTGGTGCTGCGGGTCGCGGCAGGCGGCCGCAGCCGCTTCCACGATGTGTTCGGGGGTGGGGAAGTCGGGCTCGCCGGCCCCGAAGCTGATGACCCGCTCCCCGGCGAGCCGCAGTGCTCTGGCCTTGGCCGTAACCGCCAGCGTGGCCGAGGGGGCGATGGCACCGACCCGCCGTGATATTCGCGTGCTGCTCATGGCCGCGAGCGTACCGGCGGAGGTGCGGCACAATCTGTCGATCTTGGGGCGCGAAAGGCGTGGAGCGGGGCCGGCGCGGTGCCAGACTTCCGGGCGATGCCCACACAAGCGCCGCCCCGGCCCGAGACTCTCACCATCCCCGCCGCGATGCTGCCCTCCGACGGGCGCTTCGGATCCGGCCCTTCGAAGTTCCGCCCCCAGGCAGCCCAGGCGCTGGCCGAGCGAGCCGTGGACTATATGGGCACGAGTCACCGCAGGACAGGCGTGCGCAATGTTGTGGCCGAGTTGCGGGCCGGGATCGCCGAACTGCTGGGAGCGCCCGAGGGCTACGAGGTAGTGATGGGCAACGGCGGAGCCACCGCCTTCTGGGACGCGGCCAGCTTCGGGCTGATCGAGCGGCGCAGCCACCACCTGTCGCTGGGCGAGTTCAGCTCCAAGTTCGTAGACGTCACCACGACCGCGCCCCATCTCGCTGAACCCTCGGTGCATGTGGGCGATTTCGGAACCTGCCCGCCGCTGGAGGCCGTCGAGGGCGTCGACGCCTACTGCTACCCGCACAACGAGACCTCCACCGGCGTGATGCTCCCGGTGCAACGGCCCGCCGGCGACGACGATTCCCTGGTGCTGGTCGACGCCACCTCGGCCGCGGGCGGGCTGCGTTTCGACGCGGCCGGGTGCGACGCCTACTACTTCGCGCCCCAGAAGGCGCTGTCGAGCGACGGCGGCCTGTGGATCGCGCTGATGTCGCCCGCAGCCGTCGAGCGCATCGAGCGGCTGTCGGCCTCGGGACGGTGGACGCCGGCCTTCCTGAATCTCAAGCTGGCGGTGGACAACTCCCGCAAGGACCAGACCTACAACACGCCTGCTCTGGCCACGATCTTCCTCACCGTCGAGCAGGTGAACTGGCTGAACGGCAACGGCGGCCTGGAGTGGGCCGCGTCCCGCAGCGACCGCTCCGCCGACATCCTCTACGGCTGGGCCGAGGCGTCCGACATTGCAGCGCCCTTCGTATCCGACACCGCCATACGCAGCCGCGTGGTCGGCACCATCGACTTCGACGACCGGGTCGACGCCGACACCATCAGCGCGGTGCTCAGAGCCAACGGCATCGTCGACACCGAGGGCTACCGCAAGATCGGCCGCAACCAGTTGCGCATCGGCATGTTCCCGGCCGTCGAGCCCGAAGACATCGAGGCCCTGACCGCCTGCCTCGACTACATCTGCGAACAGCTGATCGCCTGACCCCCCTGCCCCCGCCGGGACACGCGACCCGCTAGGCCGGGGAGTGGCACGGGGGCAAGCAACGGCGGCGCCCGCGCCGCCAGGGCGCGCCCGTGACAGGACCCGCCGGCCGGAACACTCAGGCCGGGGTGCCGGACGCGCCGGCCAGAGACCCGACCCGACAGGCCGGGGGG
>JAPOQG010000375.1 GCA_026710865.1 Acidimicrobiaceae bacterium | reverse complement strand
GGCACCTCGATGTCGGCTCATCGCATCCTGGGGCTGAAGCAGGTCCCAAGGGTTGGGCTGTTCGCCCATTAAAGCGGTACGCGAGCTGGGTTTAGAACGTCGTGAGACAGTTCGGTCCCTATCCTCTGCAGCCGGAAGAGACTTGAGGAAAGCTGTCCCTAGTACGAGAGGACCGGGACGGACGCAGCTCTCGTGTGCCAGTTGTTCCGCCAGGAGCATGGCTGGTTGGCGACCTGCGGAAGGGATAACCGCTGAAAGCATCTAAGCGGGAAGCCTGTTCCGAGATGAGGTCTCTCACCGGGTAAGACCGGGTAAGGCCCGTGGCAGAACACCACGTTGATAGGCCGGAAGTGTACGCACGGCGACGTGTTCAGCTGACCGGTACTAATCGGCCGAGGGCTTGGTTCAATTTCGCATCGAGCGCTCGGTGCTCGTGCTCGCTATGGAGTTCATCAAGAGGCGTTCCCCGTTCAGGGGCTCGCCCGCAGGACAACAGGTTTCGGTGGCGATAGCGGCGGGGTCACACCCGTTCCCATTCCGAACACGGAAGTTAAGCCCGCCAGCGCCGATGGTACTTGGGTGGAGACGCCCTGGGAGAGTAGGTCGCCGCCGGATTTCGCCGACCAGGGGGCCCCGAGCATCACAGCCGGGGCCCTCTGGCATTCCTGGGCCGCCGGGTCTGGGAATTGGCAGCGTTTTGCACGCTATGCAGTCATTGTGCTGCCAGTTCGCGGCGGGCGGGGGCCGGGTCTGGGAATTGGCAGCGTTTTGCACGCTATGCGGTCATTGTGCTGCCAGTTCGGGGGGCCTCGGCCTTCCGGGCACCGATAGGCTCGGCTGATGGCGCGCAGGAGCGACAGGTCGGGTCGCTCGCGGTCGGGGCAGCCGTCGAGCAGGCCGCGCCAGCGGGTCGCGCTCCCGTCAGTGCCCCACGCCGCGCCCGATCCCCACTCCGAGCTGCGGCGCGCGCTGGGGCCCGAACGGGGCAGGAGCGCGGCGAGGCGCTTCGACTCTGCGGCCAAGGCCTTCTGGGCCGAGCGGTTCAAGGACGCCCTCCCGTTGCTCCAACGGCTGGCCCGCGACGCCCCCGACGTCGCCGATGTGCGAGAGCTCCACGGACTGGTGCTGTACCGCCTGGGGCGCTTCAAGGCGGCCATGGGCGAACTCGAGTACTTCCGGGAGTTGAGCGGCTCGGTCGAGCAGCATCCCGTGCTGGCCGACTGCCACCGCGCCCTGGGCCGATGGGCCGACGTCGAGGCGCTGTGGCAGGAGTTGGGCGCCGCGTCGCCGTCGGCGGATCTGGTGACGGAGGGCCGGCTCGTGCTGGCGGGAGCGAAGGCCGACAGGGGAGAGCTGCCGGCGGCCATCAAGGTGCTGGAGCAGGGCTGGCGGCTGCCGTCTCGGCCCCGTGACCACCATCTGCGGCGTGCCTACGCCCTGGCCGACCTGTACGAGAGGGCCGGTCGTTCGCCCCGGGCCCGGGAGCTCTTTCGCTGGGTCGAGACCCACGACCCGCGCCTGGCCGACGTGTCCGAGCGAGTCCGCGCCCTCAGCTGAGTCGCGCCTGGCCATCCATTGAGGCCTACGCGCGGTGCGGCAAAGGGGTTCTTGGGCACAGAAGCCTCCAGGCCTCGCCATGGTGAGGCTCCGAACACTGTTGCGCTGAAGTGACAGACACTGCTATGCTAATACTCCGAACACTGCTACGCTGAAGCACTGAACACTGCTACGCTAAGAGTCGTGGAGTATATTCCGCGCCTCGTGGATGCCCAGCTCGCGCAGGCTCGTCGAACCCATCCCGTCGTACTGGTGACAGGCGCCAGAGGCGTCGGCAAGACGACAACGGCCCTGCAGGCGGCCAGGTCGAGCGCATTCCTCGACGACGCGGCCATCCGCACCGTCTTCCAAGACGATCCCGAGGCCGCGCTCGCTCGGTTTCAGGAGCCGCTCCTGGTGGACGAGTGGCAGCTGGCCCCCGAGGTGGCGCGAGCAATCAAGCGCAGCGTCGACCGGGACCGAAGGCCGGGGCGTTTCATCCTCACCGGCTCACCCGACCCGCGGAGTCTGTCAGAGTTTCAGGCGCTGACCGGCCGAGCGGCGGTCGTGCGGCTCAACCCGATGACCGTCAGGGAGCGGAGCCTGCGGGTTGCCGGTCCTCGCCGTGCCCCGACAGTTGCCGGGCTGCTGTCGGGAACTCCGCCCGAAGTTTCGCCGGAGCACACTCCCGACATTTTCGAATACCTCGACATGGCCGCAGTCGGCGGCTTCCCCGAGTGCGCGCCGGAGGGTTCCGCGGCCCGCTCGCAGATTTGGTGCCGGGACTACCTGAGCGTGCTGTTGCGGCGAGACCTGCCGCTGTTCGGAACGCGGCGCTCAGCCTCCCACTTCCGCAGGTACCTCGCCGCCTCCGCCCTCCACACCGCACGGTCGCCTGAGGACGGGAGCCTGCGCAACGCCGCCCAGGTGAATCCCGGAACCCACCGGGACTACCGCCACATCCTGCTCGACATGGACATGACCGTCGAAGTGCCCGCGTTCATCAGCGAGGACATCGGCAATCTCGCCAAGTCCCCCAAGATGCTGTTCAGCGATTCGGGACTTCTCATCGCGGCGATGAACGTGCCGCAGGCCCGCCTGAAGCTGAACGGCGATCTCTACGGCCGGGTCATCGAGACATTCGCGCTCAACCAGCTTCGCGCCGAGCTCGAGGCGCTGAACATGCGGGATGCGCTGAGCCACCTCCGCACCCACAAGGGCACGCATGAGATCGATGCGGTGATCGAAACCGAGGACGGCGGGATCATCGCAATCGAAGTCAAGTCAGCCAATCGGCACCGGCCTGGCGACATAGAGCACATCGAGTGGCTGTCCGACAAGGTCGGAGACAGGTTCAAGCTGGGTGTGGTGCTCACCACCGGCACCCACGTCAGCAACGTCCGCAGCGACAGGAGCGACAGGATCTGGGCAGCACCGATCAGCGTGCTCTGGCACTGGGCGTGACGGCGTGGTCACGCCCTTGGCTGACCGGGGGCGCTACCGTGGCAGCACGCGAGTGCGGGCGGCCCGGCGTGTCCGTCGGCGCATGTGTCCATCACCCATCAGGAGCACCTTCCGTGGACATTCACACACTGCTCGGCGACGACGCCGAGTCGCTGCTAGAGCACGAGTGCAAGACCTTCGAGCGGGAGTCGCTGGCGCTGCCCGGTCCCGACTTCGTGGACCGGGTCCTTGTCGCAAGCGACCGCTCGCCGCAGGTGCTGCGCAGCATCGGTTCGATGTTCGGCAGCGGACGGCTGGCCGGCACCGGCTACGTGTCGATCCTGCCCGTCGACCAGGGCATCGAGCACTCCGGCGCGGCCTCGTTCGCACCCAACCCCGCCTACTTCGACCCGATGCGCATCGTGGAGCTGGCCATCGAGGGGGGCTGCAACGCGGTGGCCACCACCTTCGGCGTGCTGGGGCTGGCCTCGCGGCGCTACGCCCACCGGATCCCGTTCATCGTCAAGCTCAACCACAACGAGCTGCTGAGCCATCCGGAGTCGTACGACCAGGTGATGTTCGGCTCGGCCGAGCAGGCCTGGGACCTCGGCGCGGCCGGCGTGGGCGCCACCATCTACTTCGGATCCGACAACGCCCGGCGCCAGATCGGCGAGGTGTCCGAGGCGTTCGCGGCCGCCCACGAGCTCGGCATGTTCACGGTGCTGTGGTGCTACCTGCGCAACCCGGCGTTCAAGGTGGACGGCATCGACTACCACGCGGCCGCCGACCTCACCGGGCAGGCCAACCACATGGGCGTCACCGTCGAGGCCGACATCATCAAGCAGAAGCTGCCCACCAACAACGGCGGCTACCGGGCCGTCGGCTTCGGCAAGACCCACGACCTGGTGTACGACCAGCTGACCAGCGGCCACCCGATCGACCTGTGCCGGTACCAGGTGGCCAACTGCTACATGGGCCGCGTCGGCCTGATCAACAGCGGCGGAGCGTCCTCAGGGGCCGGCGACCTGGCCGAGGCGGTCGCCACCGCGGTGATCAACAAGCGGGCCGGAGGCACCGGTCTGATCTCGGGCCGCAAGGCCTTCCAGCGGCCCATGGCCTCCGGCGTCGAACTGCTCAACGCCATCCAGGACGTCTACCTGGACACCTCCATCACGGTGGCCTGACTCCGCCGCTGGCCGGCTGGGCGAGATGCACCGGTTCAGGCGTCCACGGTGGGGCTTCTAGGGCGCCCACAGCGACGACAGGGGCCACATCCGCAGCCGGTCGCCCACGCTCACCTCGTGCGGACCCATGTGCAG
>JAPOQG010000276.1 GCA_026710865.1 Acidimicrobiaceae bacterium | reverse complement strand
GTTGTGTCGGACTGTCTACTGGGTGGCCGCAGCAACCGGTTCGGTCGCGGCGCGGTCGTCGCCCTCGAGCTCCCCGCGAGCCGTGCTGACCTGCAGGACAAGGCCCTCGTGGCGCAGCAGGCAGGCGATCACGTCGAACAGCTCGCTGGCACGCGGGTCGCCCTCCGGGCCGAACATGTGCATCAGGCTCTCCGGCGACCTGCCCGTCATGGCGCCGAGTTCCTCGAAGCCGCCACCTCCGATGATGCAATCGCGCAGGACGTTCCTGCCGACCCGGACCTCGCCTGCGAGCAGACACTCGACCCCCTCGTTCAGCAGGGCTTCCCGGAATTCGGGATCGCGCCGTGCGCGGGCATGCACAGTCTCCTTGTAGTCAACGGTAAGCGCCATGTCAGACCTCCTCGCGCTTGCGGCGCCTGTAGTCGCGCCAGAGTTCACGGGCCTTCTCGATGTCCTGCTGCTGACGGGCCTTCGTGCCCCCTGCAAGCAGGATGACCACCGCGGCCCCGTCCCGGCCGAGGTAGAAGGGTTGAGGGGCGCGCCGTCGGGGCCGCGGCGCGAGACGGTCCAGCGGACCCGCAACGGTGGTGGTCCGGCGAGGACTGACCTCCACCCGCACCGGACAGGTGGGCGCCGCCCAGACGCCGGCTACCGACCACCCTGTCTATTGGGTGGCCGCAGCAACCGGTTCGGTCGCGGCGCGGTCGTCGCCCTCGAGCTCCCCGTGAGCCGCGCTGACCTGCAGGACAAGGCCCTCGTGGCGCAGCAGGCAGGCGATCACGTCGAACAGCTCGCTGGCACGCGGATCGCCCTCCGGGCCGAACATGTGCAGGAGGCTCTCCGGCGACCTGCCCGTCCTGATGCCGAGTTCCTCGAAGCCGATTGTGGGGTCGACGTAGTAGTTCAGAAGGATCTTGGCGACCGCTACCTCCCCTGCGAGCAGGTGCTCGACCACTCCGTTGAGGAGGTGCCGCCGAAACTCCGGGTCGCGACGCACCCGGGCATGCACAGTCTCCTTATGGTCGACGGTGAGCACCATGTCAGACCTCCTAGCGCTTGCGGCGCCTGTAGTCGCGCCAGAGTACACGAGCCTTCTCGATGTCCTGCTGCTGACGGGCCTTCGTGCCCCCTGCAAGCAGGATGACCACCGCGTCCCCGTCCCGGCCGAGGTAGATCCTGTAGCCAGGCCCGGAGTGCAGGCGCAACTCCAACACGCCACCGCCGACGGACTTGAGATTCGCGAGGTTCCCGCCCGCGATCCGGGCGAGGGCAGCCTCGACTCGGTAGGTCGCAGCTGGATCGAGCCCGCCCAACCATCGGCGGAACGGAACACGGCCCCGGCTGTCGACATGCTCGCGGATCTCGACCACGCCCCGACTGTAGCCGTTTTAGTTAAGTTTCAATCATTTTCATAAATGTAAAATATATCAGATGATGTTTAAAAATCATCCGACAAGCGATGCCGCAACCCAAGACAGCAGAGTCGCTGCACTGGACTTGGCGAATGTGAGATCGGTACGCCACTATCTCTGACCTAGCATTTCGCGGCTCCTAGCGATACTGCTGCCTAACTTCGAAGGTCACCGCTACCAACTTCAGTTCCCGAGTTGCTCTGACCTGGCCGTTGACACGCGATTCTCGCGTCACAGCCGCGGCTGCTCCACGCGGGGTGACCGTATTGTTGGTCAACAACGACGTCAACGCCGAGGTCGACGTCGTCTCTGACGCTTGGCCTGGCTCCCCTTTCTTGAACGCGTGGGCCTCCCGGGCTGCGTCGGCCCCGAGGGCTTGGGGCCAGGCTCTCGGGCCAGCGTGTCCCAATCCATGAGTTCGGGGTGTGCTTGCAGGCATCGTCGTGCAATTGCCTGCAAGTGTTCGTCACGTACGCCCTTCCTGCTGGACTCAGCTATAGCACAGACGGCCGCAAGAGCGTGTGGCGACAGCAGAGAGCTGTAGGTGCGTTGCGAACGCTCCATGAAGTGGCCCCACGAGCTGCGGTGCAGTATCCGGTGACACTCTTCGGTGGTGAGGTTTGCGCTGGCCGGGGCGTTGGCGGCTGCGTCTGCTGCGAGACGGTGTCTCCAATAGGCCCGCGAGATGGGCGGGTCAATCGCGACTCGGGAGAGTCGGCGAATGTGCGGCAGTCCGCCGAGGCGACGTAGCAGGTTCCTGGTCGCTTTATCGAGCGTCTCAGATGCGGAGTTGGGCATCCTTGCGGGGTCCGATTCGAGGCTCTTGGGGTTGACTCGCGCATTGAACGCGACGTCGGGTGGGTTGGGGAAGGTGCCCGCCTGCAGCCAGGCGACGTGGCAGATGTACCACCAAGCGCTGGACCGCGCTTGGTGTGCATCCACTCGGCGACCAAGTCGTGCCCAGGTCGAACCTTCAACTCCGTGGTGCACATGCGCCGCCACCTCGACGGAAGCCGTGCCCACGACACCATCTCCTCAAACGCCTCGCCCCGCGATCTGTATCCGGGCAAACGCGGATCGTCGTCATCAGCCGCCGGTTCCCGTCGGACCAGCCTGAATGTCCGCAATCGGGTGTAGCCCGACCGCGTCGCCGCCTCCACCGCGCACCCCTCGCACCACAAGCACGGCACGCCCGTCCGGTTCTCGATCTCTTCGCACACCCTTCGAGCGAACTCGTAGGTGCCTGGATGCTCGGCCGTGGTATTCGCGAAGAGCACTACGTCCCCACGACCGCGCCGAAGCACGCCATCGCACGCGAGTCGCAATGCCATCAACGCAGAACTGCGCCCACCGGAGAAGCGCACGACATGCGGCAAACGCTCGTGGTTGAGTTCCCGGTACGCCAGTCTCGTTTCAACAGCCCTCATCGCTACTCAACCTCACCGACGCTTCGCATGCGACAGTCGAAACTAGAGGTCGCGGGCCAACGCTGCATAGCTCCCTATTGCGTCGCCCGCGGCACGCACCGTTGCCAAGTGCCCTGCGCCTTGGGCTCTACCAGCGGTAGTGCGCGAAGGCCTTGTTCGACTCGGCCATCTTCTGGAGGTCCTCGCGCCGCTTCACCGACGCGCCCACTCCGTTGCCGGCGTCGAGGAGTTCGTTGGCCAGCCGCTGGGCCATGGTGTGCTCGCGCCGGTCGCGGGCGTACGAGACGATCCAGCGGACCGCGAGGGTGGTGGCCCGGCGGGGCCTGACCTCGACCGGGACCTGGTAGGTGGCGCCGCCCACTCGCCGGCTGCGCACCTCCAGCTGCGGACGGACATTGTCGACGGCCCGCTTGAGGGTGGAGACGGGCTCCGCACCCGTCTTGTCCTCGACGATGGACATCGCGTCGTACACGATCTGCTCGGCGAGGGTGCGCTTGCCCCGCTGGAGCACCTTGTTGATCACCTGCGTCACCAGCAGCGAGCGGTAGATCGGATCGGGCTGCAGCTCGCGGCGCGCCGCTGGTCCCTTGCGCGGCATCTCAGACGCACCTCCTCGGGCCGCAGCGGCCGGCAACCTTGCGCGGCATCTCAGGACTCCTTCTTGACGCCGTAGCGGCTGCGGGCCTTGCGGCGCTCGCGCACGCCGGCGGTGTCGAGGGTGCCGCGTATGACCTTGTAGCGCACGCCGGGCAGGTCCCTCACGCGGCCGCCCCGCACCAGCACGATCGAGTGCTCCTGGAGGTTGTGCCCCTCGCCCGGTATGTAGGCGGTGATCTCCACGCCGGTGGTGAGGCGGACACGGGCCACCTTGCGCAGCGCGGAGTTCGGCTTCTTGGGGGTGGCCGTGTAGACCCTGGTGCACACGCCCCGCCGCTGGGGCGCGCCCTGCAGGGCGGGCGTCGACTCCTTGCGGCGCTTCGTCTGGCGGCCCTTGCGGACCAGCTGCTGGATGGTGGGCATCTAGGCGGGGCGTTCCTTCGTGTTCACCGAGCGCCGCGATTGCGAGCATCGCCCAAGGGGTGACGTCGGATCGGGCGTGTCGGGATGGTGGGCATGCGGCGGTGGATCCTCAGCGATGATCGGCGTTGAGCCGGACGGGGCAGTCTAGGGGCGCGCGGGAGCCGTTCGGCGCTCCAGCCGGAGGTTCGGCGCGCGAGCCGGGACGGTCATCCCGGTCGGGCGACACGGTGCGCGAGCCGGGACGGTCATCCTGCCTCGGTCACCGCGCCGGCGGCGTCGCCCGCCGGATAGTCGATCACCTCGGCGCCCTCCATCTCGCGTCTTCGCTTCTCGAGCCAGTCGGCGGGGTCCGGATCCTCGTCCTCGGACGTGTAGTAGTCCATCGGCGTGTGGTCGGGCGCGTGGGTGACGTAGCCCTGGCGGTAGCGGGGCATGCCCGTCCCGGCCGGAATGAGCTTGCCGATGATGATGTTCTCCTTCAAGCCGACCAGAGTGTCGCGCTTGGACTCGATGGCGGCCTCGGTGAGCACCCGGGTCGTCTCCTGGAACGACGCGGCCGACAGCCACGACTCCGTGGCCAGTGAGGCCTTGGTGATTCCCATCACCTCTCGCCGCCCCGACGCCGGCCTGCCGCCGCCGCGCACGATCTCCCGGTTGGTCCGCTCGAAGCCGGCCTTGTCGACCCGCTCGTCGGGCAGGAAGCTGGTGCCGCCCGGCTCGCCGATGGCGACCCTCTTGGTCATCTGGCGGACGATCAGCTCGATGTGCTTGTCGTGGATCGAGACGCCCTGGTCCCGGTACACCTTCTGCACCTCCGCCACCAGGTAGCGCTGGGTGGCGTCGATGCCGCGTATCTCCAGCAGCTCCTTGGGGTCTCGGGGCCCCTCCACGAGGGCGTCGCCCGGCTCGACCTCGTCGCCGTCGCGGACCTCGAGGCGGTACTCGCTGCCGATCCTGCAGTCGTGCTCGGTGCCGTCGTTCTCCACGATCACCACGATGCGCTCACCGCTGCCGTCGTCGCGGATGCGGACCACGCCGGCCTGGCGGGCCAGGGTCGCCTTGCCCTTGGGCGTGCGGGCCTCGAACAGCTCCACGACCCTGGGCAGGCCGCCCGCGATGTCCTGGGCGCCGGCGACGCCGCCGGTGTGGAAGGTGCGCATCGTGAGCTGGGTTCCGGGCTCGCCGATGGACTGGGCCGCGATCACGCCGACCGCCTCGCCCCGCTCGATGAGCTTGCCCGTCGCCAGCGACATGCCGTAGGAGGCCGCGCTGATGCCCGAGGCCGAGTCGTCGCTCAGCGGGGACAGCACCCGCACCCTCGTGACCTGCGGGTCGTCGCGCAGGGCCTCCTGCTCCGCGTCGCCCACCATCGTCCCGGCCAGGATCACCGAGCCGTCGCTGAGCGTCACGTCGTCGGCGAGCACCCGCCCGAACAGCCTGGTGTCGAGGTAGGTGCGCCTGCCGGGCGTGTCCGGGCCGATGTCGTCGAGCCAGATGCCCTTCACGTAGCCGCCGGACTCGAACGGGTCCTCGTTGTTGATGATGACCTCCTGGGCCACGTCCACGAGCCGCCTGGTCAGGTAGCCGGAGTCGGCGGTGCGCAGCGCGGTGTCGACCAGCCCCTTGCGGGCGCCGGGGGTGGCGATGAAGTACTCCAGCACCCTCAGGCCCTCGCGGAAGTTGCTCTTGATCGGCCGGGGGATCATGTCGCCGCGGGGGTTGGCGACCAGACCGCGCATGCCTGCGATCTGGCGGATCTGCATCATGTTCCCGCGGGCCCCCGAGCCGACCATCATGTTGACCGGGTTGAACGCGTCGGACTCGAGCTCGTCCTTCATCCGGCCCGTGACCTCCTCGGTGGCCTCGGACCAGACCTCGACCTCGAGCTGGCGGCGCTCGCCGTCGGTGATGATCCCCCGCCGGAACTGGCGCTCGATCTTGTCGGCCTGCTTCTCGTAGCGGTCGAGGATCTCGGTCTTCTGCTTGGGCGTCCTCACGTCGTCGATGGAGATCGTGAGACCCGACCGCGAGGCGAACTCGAAGCAGATGTCCTTGACGGCGTCGAGGCTCTTGGCCACCTCCGCGACCGGGAAGCCCCGGGCCAGCCGGTCGACGATCTCGCCCATGTCGCGCTGGCCGACCGTGCTGTTCACATAGCCGAACCCGGCCGGCAGGGCGTTGTTGAAGAACACCCGGCCGGCTGTGGTCGGCGCGTAGCGGGCGGCGTCGCCGTTGGCCGGCGCCAACATCAGGTCCTCGGCTCCCCGGTACTCGATGGGCGCGTGCAGCCTGATGTCGCCCTTCTCGTAGGCGAACCGGACCTCGTCGATCGAGCGGAAGGACCGCTCGGGCGCAGGCCCGCCCTCGAGCATCTCGGTCAGGTAGTGCGCCCCGATGATCATGTCCTGGGTCGGCGTCACCAGCGGCCGGCCGTGGGCCGGGCTCAGCACGTTGTTGGCCGACAGCATCAGCACCCGGGCCTCGGCCTGGGCCTCGGCCGACAGCGGCAGGTGCACCGCCATCTGGTCGCCGTCGAAGTCGGCGTTGAACGCCGCGCACACCAGCGGATGGATCTGGATCGCCTTGCCCTCCACCAGCACCGGCTCGAAGGCCTGGATGCCCAGCCGGTGCAGCGTCGGGGCGCGGTTCAGCAGCACCGGATGCTCCCGGATGACGTCCTCGAGCACGTCCCACACCTGGGGCTTGCGCCGCTCGACCATGCGCTTGGCCGACTTGATGTTGGGGGCGAGCTCCACGTCCACCAGCCGCTTCATCACGAAGGGCTTGAACAGCTCCAGGGCCATGATCTTGGGAAGGCCGCACTGGTGGAACCGCAGGGTGGGGCCGGCCACGATGACCGAGCGGCCCGAGTAGTCGACCCGCTTGCCCAGCAGGTTCTGGCGGAACCGGCCCTGCTTGCCCTTGAGCATGTCCGACAGCGACTTCAGCGGCCGGTTGCCGGGCCCGGTGACGGGACGGCCGCGGCGCCCGTTGTCGAACAGGGCGTCCACGGCCTCCTGCAGCATCCGCTTCTCGTTGTTGACGATGATGTCGGGCGCGGCCAGGTCCAGCAGCCGCTTGAGGCGGTTGTTGCGGTTGATGACCCGGCGGTAGAGGTCGTTGAGGTCCGACGTGGCGAAGCGGCCGCCGTCGAGCTGCACCATGGGCCGCAGCTCCGGCGGGATGACCGGGACGACGTCGAGGATCATGGCCCGGGGGTCGTTGATCCGCCTGCCGTAGTTGTCTCGCCGGTTGAACGCGGCCAGGATCCGCAGCCGCTTGACGGCCTTCTGCTTGCGCTGGGCCGACAGCGGGCGCTGGCCCTCGGTGGGGTTGATCTGGCTCCGCAGCGTCTCCTCCTCGGCGTCGAAGTCGAGGGCCGCGATGAGCCGGGCGATGGCGTCGGCGCCCTGGCCGCCCTCGAAGTAGTCGCCCCAGCGGTCGACGAGCTCGCGCCACAGGTCCTCGTCCTCGATGATCTGGCGGCCGAACAGGTCCGAGAAGACCTCCCAGGCCCGCTCGACCCGTTCGAGCTCCTCCGCGAAGCGCTCCTCGATCTCCTCGAGGTCCTTGTCGGCCTGGCGCTGCAGCGCCCGCAGCTCGGACTCCTTGGCCCCGCCCGCCTCGGCCTCGGCCAGATCCGCCTCCAGCCGCTCCTGGCGCTGGGACAGTTCGAGGTTCCGGTCGGCGTCGATGCCGTCGAGCTCGCGGCGCACCTCGACCTCCAGCTCGGGCATGTCGGCGTGGCGCCGGTCGGCGTCCACGCTCACCACCAGGTTGGCCCCGAAGTAGATCACCTTCTCGAGCTGCTTGGCCTTGAGCTCCTCCTTCGGCTGGGTGCCCATGAGCAGGTAGGCCAGCCACGACCTGGTGCCGCGCAGGTACCAGATGTGCACCGCGGGCGCGGCCAGCTCGATGTGGCCCATCCGCTCGCGCCGCACCTTGGAGCGGGTCACCTCGACGTTGCACCGCTCGCAGATGATGCCCTTGAAGCGCACCCTCTTGTACTTGCCGCAAGCGCACTCCCAGTCGCGGGTCGGCCCGAAGATCTTCTCGCAGAACAGGCCGTCCTTCTCGGGCTTGAGCGTGCGGTAGTTGATCGTCTCGGGCTTCTTGACCTCGCCGTTGGACCAGGTGCGGATCGAGTCGGCGCTGGCCAGGCCGATCTTCAGGTCGCTGAAATCATTGACGTCGAGCATGGTTCTGAGTCCGTCTTTCCGTGGTGCGTCCGTTGCGTGCTGCTGCTTGATGCGTGCGGGGCCGGGCCGGCCTTCAGCGGCGGCCGGCGGTGCGGGCCAGGTCGTCCTCGTCGCTGCCGCGCTCGGGACGCTGCAGGTCGATCCCGAGGGACTCCAGGGACCGGAGGCTCTCCTCGTCGAGCTCGCGCATCTCGATGTGCTCGCCCGCGGCCGAGAGGACCTCGACGTTGATGCACAGCGACTGCATCTCCTTGATGAGCACCTTGAAGCTCTCGGGGATGCCGGGGTCGGGAACGTTCTCGCCCTTGACGATGGCCTCGTAGGCCTTGGCCCGGCCGAGCACGTCGTCGGACTTCACGGTGAGCAGCTCCTGCAGGCAGAACGCCGCCCCGTAGGCCTCCAGCGCCCAGACCTCCATCTCGCCGAAGCGCTGGCCGCCGAACTGGGCCTTGCCGCCGAGAGGCTGCTGGGTGATCATCGAGTAGGGGCCGGTCGAGCGGGCGTGGATCTTGTCGTCGACGAGGTGGGCCAGCTTCAGCATGTAGACGTAGCCCGTGGTGATCGGGTTGTCGTAGGGCTCGCCGGTGCGCCCGTTGTAGAGGGTCTGCTTGCCGTCGGTCTCGATCAGCCGGTGGCCGTCGGACGTCTCCGGGTTGAGGTTCGTGAGGATGTCGACGATGGTCGGCTTGTCGTGGGCGAGCTCGCGCTCGTCCCAGGTGGCGCCGTCGAACACCGGCGTGGCGACGAGGGCCGAGGGCGGGGTCACCGGGCGGGTCTTGGTCTCGGTGCCCTTGACGGGCTCGTCCCCCACCCGGACCCCGTCGATCTCCCAGCCGTACCGGGCGCAGTATCCGAGGTGGGCCTCGAGGACCTGGCCGACGTTCATACGCGACGGCACGCCCAACGGGTTCAGGATGATGTCGACCGGCGTGCCGTCCGCGGTGAAGGGCATGTCCTCGACGGGCAGGATCCGCGAGATCACGCCCTTGTTGCCGTGGCGGCCGGCCAGCTTGTCGCCCACGCTGATCTTGCGGTTCTGGGCCACGTACACCCGCACCAGCTGGTTCACCCCGGGCGGCAGCTCCCCGGCGTCGGGGTCGTCGCGGTCGAACACCTTGACGTCGATCACCTTGCCGGACTCCCCGTGGGGCACCTTCAGGGACGTGTCGCGCACCTCCCGGGCCTTCTCGCCGAAGATGGCCCGCAGCAGCCGCTCCTCGGGCGTCAGCTCGGTCTCGCCCTTGGGCGTGACCTTGCCCACCAGCACATCGCCCGGCCCGACCTCGGCGCCCACGCGGATGATCCCGCGGTGGTCGAGATCGGCCAGGATGTCGTCGGAGAGGTTCGGGATGTCGCGGGTGATCTCCTCGGAGCCCAGCTTGGTGTCGCGGGCGTCTATCTCGTGCTCGTGGATGTGGATCGAGGTGAGCACGTCGTCGCGGGCCAGGCGCTCCGACAGGATGATGGCGTCCTCGAAGTTGTAGCCCTCCCAGGACATGAAGGCCACCAGCAGGTTCTTGCCCAGGGCCAGCTCGCCGTGGTCGGTGGACGGGCCGTCGGCCAGCACGTCGCCGGCGCGGACGGCGTCGCCGGCACGGACGAGCGGCTTCTGGATGATGCAGGTGTCCTGGTTGGACCGCTCGAACTTGCGCAGCCTGATGTCGGTGCGGCCCGAGCCGGCGTAGTCCAGCACGATGTGGTCGCCGTCCACCGAGACGACGGTCCCGTCCTCGGCGGCGATGACCATGTCGGCCGCGTCCCGGGCGGCCCGGCCCTCGACGCCGGTACCGATGTAGGGGGCCTCGGTGCGCACCAGCGGCACCGCCTGGCGCTGCATGTTGGCGCCCATCAGGGCCCGGTTGGCGTCGTCGTGCTCGAGGAACGGGATGAGGGCGGTGGCCACCGAGACGATCTGCTTGGGCGAGATGTCCATCATCTGCACCTCGTCGGGCGGCACGAAGGAGATCTCGGTGGTGGCGCCGAAGAAGACCTCCTGCTCCAGCTGGAGCCGGAGATTCTCCAGCGAGGCCGCCTGCGGGGACCGCCGCACCAGCACGCGCGGGTTGACGAACCGGCCCTCGGAGTCGATCGGCGCGTTGGCCTGCGCGACGACGTACTCCTCCTCCTCGGCGGCATCGAGGTAGACGATCTCGTCGGTGACCCGGCCGTCGGAGACGACCCGGTAGGGCGACTCGATGAAGCCGAACTTGTTGACGCGGGCGAAGGAGGCCAGGCCCCCGATGAGCCCGATGTTGGGGCCCTCGGGCGTCTCGATCGGGCACATCCGCCCGTAGTGGGAGAAGTGCACGTCGCGCACCTCGAACCCGGCCCGCTCGCGGCTCAGCCCGCCGGGGCCGAGCGCCGAGAGCCGGCGCCGGTGGGTCAGGCCCGACAGCGAGTTGACCTGGTCCATGAACTGCGAGAGCTGCGAGGTGCCGAAGAACTCCTTGATGGACGCGACCACCGGCCGGATGTTGATCAGCGTCTGCGGCGTGATCGCCTCCACGTCCTGGGTGGTCATGCGCTCGCGCACCTGGCGCTCCATGCGGGACAGGCCGATGCGGACCTGGTTCTGGATCAGCTCGCCGACGCTGCGGATGCGGCGGTTGGCGAAGTGGTCCTGGTCGTCGAGGCGGTAGCCGGGCTCGCCCTTGGCCAGGTTCAGCAGGTAGGTGGCCGCGGCCAGCATCTCGCACGGCGACAGCAGCTTCTGGTCCGGCTCGGGCCGCTCGATGTCGAGCCCGAAGGTGCTCTCGAGGAAGTCGAACTCCGGGCCGAGCTTGCGGTTGAGCTTGTGCCGGCCCACCTCCGAGAGGTCGTAGCGGCGGCCGCTGAAGAAGGAGCTCTCGAAGTAGGAGCGAGCCGTCTCCGCGGTGGCCGGGTCGCCGGGGCGCACCCGCTTGTAGATCTCGATCAGCGACTCGTCGCGGGTGGGCGCCATGTGGCCCTGCTTGTCCCACTGCTCGGCCAGGAAGTCGAAGTGCTCGACGAAGCGCTCGAGGAACCCGGGATGGGTCTCCTCGTCGTAGCCGAGCGCCCTCAGCAGGGTGAACAGCGGCAGGCGTCGCTTGCGGGCCACCCTCACCCCGGCGGTGATCTCCTTGCGGGGCTTCTGCTCCACGTCGAACTCGATCCACTCCCCCCGGTAGGGATGGATCGTGCCCGTCACGAGCTGGTACTTGGCCAGGTTCCGCAGCCGGTAGCGCTCGCCGGGCTGGAAGATCACGCCGGGCGAGCGGACCAGCTGGGAGACGACCACCCGCTCGGTGCCGTTGATGATGAAGGTGCCCTTGCCGGTCATCATGGGGAAGTCGCCCATGAAGACGATCTGCTCCTTGATCTCGCCGGTGCCGGCGTTGAGGAAGCGGGCCCGGACGAAGATCGGCGCGGAGTAGGTCATGTCCTTCTCCTTGCACTCGTCCACCGTGAACTTCGGGGGTGGATGGAGCTCCTCGTCGCCGGGGTCGAACTCGAGCTCGAGCTCGAGCGTCCCGCTGTAGTCGGCGATCGGCGAGATGTCCTTGAAGGTGCGGGCCAGGCCCTCGGTCATCAGCCAGGAGAAGCTCTCCCGCTGGATCGCGATGAGGTCGGGCAGTTCGAGGATCTCCTCGAGATTTCCGAACGAATAGCGTTCGCGTGAAGCGGCGCGTGCGGTCACGTGGTACTCCCGAGGGCCGGTTGATCTGGGATCACGAGGTCGCGCGTGCGCGCGTCAGCATTGAGGAATTAGCCACGGGAGCCGCCTCCCAGCGCGCACAGACGACCACGGTAGGCGGGATGCTAACCCGCGGCGCCGCGAACAGCAACCACCCCAGCGGCGCGATGGCCGCGAGAATAGCGGATGGTGCGCCGCCGCGCCGTCTTGAGCCGCTGGAGCTCAGGCCGCCCGGAGCTGAGCCCGGACGGTGTCGATTTCGGCGTCGTCCATCCCCGCCGCCGACAGGTAGCCGGCCGCGCCGCCCCACTGGTCGTGCAGCTCCTGCAGGGTGGCGAGGATGACGGCGGGGCGGGCCTCCCAGAGGGGAGCGAACCCGGCCGGGTCCAGTCCCAGATCCTCGAGCATCGGCTGGAGCGACCGGGCCTCGGTGTGGTCTCGCTGGAGGCTGGGACGCCGCTGCGACGACAGCGCGTAGTCGGCCGCCACATGCTCGGCGGCCACCCCGGCCAGGTCCAGCAGCATCATCGAGGCCACGCCGGTGCGGTCCTTGCCCGCCGTGCAGTGGATCACGACCGGATCGCCCACCCCGACCTGCCGGGCGATCCTCACGAACGCGGGACCGAAGTTCTCCAGGATGCGCACGTAGCCGGCCACCATCTCGGCCTCGCCGTAGGACTTGATCTCGCGCTCGGCTATGCGCTCGAAGATGGTGCGGGCCCGGAAGGTCTCGTCGCTCGTCATCGGCATGCGGACATAGGACGCCCCCGCGGGGAGGCGGTCCGGGAACTCGGCCGCCTCGGCCTCGGAGCGCAGGTCGAAGACGTGGCGGATGTTGGCCGCTTCGAGACGGCGCAGGTCGGCGTCGGTGAGCGTGCCCAACCGGTCGGCCCGGAACACCAGGCCGGTCCTGATCGAGCCGCCGCCGGCGACGGGCACGCCGCCGAGGTCGCGGAAGTTGCTGGGACCGTCCAGCTCCAGCCGCCGCTCCATCGAACGACCTCGACCAGCGCCGAGCCGTCGGGTCCGGGTCCGGCCGCGCCCGCGGTGGGCCGTCAGACCAGTTGGACCTCGGCGCCGACGGCCTCCAGGGCCACCTTGGCCTTCTCGGCGTCCTCCTTGGGAAGGCCCTCGAGCACAGGCTTGGGCGCGTTGTCGACGAGGTCCTTGGCTTCCTTGAGTCCCAGCGACGTGAGGCTGCGCACCTCCTTGATCACCTGGATCTTCTTGTCGCCGACCCCGGCCAGCACGACGTCGAAGGAGTCCTTGACGTCCTCGTCGTCGCCGCCCGCGTCAGCGGCCGGGGCCGCGACCACAGCCGCCGCCGGCGCGGCCGCGGTGACGTCGAAGCGCTCCTCGAACTCCTTGAGCAGTTCGCTCAGCTCGAGCACGGTCATCTGCGAGATCGAATCGAGGATCTCTTCTTTGGTTGCCATGGTTCAGGCCTCCTGTGTTTCGGATGGTTGTCGGTCGTCGCCGTCTCCGGCACTGCGGGTGTCGATGAGCGCCTTGAGCCCGTAGGCGAAGTTGCGCGGCAGCGCCTCCAGCAGGCCGGCGAGCTTGGCCATGGGTGCCTGGAAAGCCCCTGCGAGCTGCGCGAGGAGCTGGTCGCGCGAGGGAAGGTCGGCCAGGGCGACCAGGTCCTCGGGGCCGAGAACCTTGGTGCCCAGCACCCCGCCCTTGAGCACGAGGGCCCGGTTGGCGCGGGAGAAGTCCCGCAGGGCCTTGGCCACCGCGGCCGCGTCGCCACTGCCGCCATCGTCGCCCTCGCCGACGAAGGCGATGGCGGTCGGGCCGGTGAGCAGGTGGGCGACGTCGAGGCCCAGATCGGCCACGGCCAGTCGCACCATGGTGTTCTTGTAGATGGTGTACTCGCCGCCCGCGGCGCGCAGGGACCGGCGCAGCTCAGCCATCTGGGGGACGTTCAGGCCGCGGTACTCGGTCAGCAGGGCCGCATCGCTGGCTTCCAGCCGGTCTCGCACTTCGGCGACGACGGCCGCCTTCTCGGGCCTAGGAACTGTCATGGGTGCCTTCCTCGTCCGGCGGGCCGTCGGGCCCATTGGTGCTCCCCGCGGAGCGCACCGGATGTCTCAGGTGAGCGCGGTGGGCGGCGATCCTACCCCGGCTAGTCGTCGTCTCCGACCCCGGCCGGGTCGACACGGACGCCCGGGCCCATCGAGGAGCTGAGCACCACCTTCTTCACGTACTTGCCCTTGGCCGCGGGCGGCTTGGCCCGCTGGAGCTCGGAAACCACCGCCCGGAGGTTCTTCAGCAGGTCCTCCTCCGCGAAGGACGCTTTGCCGATGGGAACGTGCACGTTGGCGAAGCGGTCGGTCCGGTACTCGACCTTGCCCCCCTTGAACTCTCCGATGGTGCGCTCCACGTCATTGGTGACGGTGCCGGTCTTGGGGTTGGGCATCAGCCCGCGGGGCCCCAGTATCCGGCCCAGCTTGCCGACCACCGGCATCATGTCGGGCGTGGCGATGGCCACGTCGAAGTCGGTCATGCCTCCCTGGACCTGCTCGGCCAGATCCTCGGCTCCCACCAGGTCGGCCCCGGCCTCGCGGGCCTTGGTGGCGGTCTCGCCCTGGGCGAACACCGCGACGCGCACGTCCTTGCCGGTTCCCGACGGCAGCGAGATCGTGCCCCGCATCATCTGGTCGGCCTTGCGGGGATCGACGCCGAGCCTCACGACCACGTCGACGCTCTCGTCGAAGCGCCGCTTGGACAGGTTCTTCACCAGGCTCACCGCGTCGGCGTCGCTGTGGAGGTGCAGGCGGTCGAAGCTCTTGACCGCGTCCGCATACTTCTTGCCCTTGGCCATGATCGCTCCCGTGCCGCTCGTTACGTAGATCGCCTAGACGACGGTGACGCCCATGGAGCGGGCCGTGCCCTCGACCTGCGCCTTGGCCGCCTCCAGGTCGTTGGCGTTCAGGTCAGGCATCTTCACCGCGGCGATCTCGGCCACCTGCGCGTCGGTGATGGTGCCCACCGACTCGCGGCCCGGCGTCTCGGCCGCCTTCTCGAGACCTGCGGCGGTCCGGATCAGGTACGACGTCGGGGGGGTCTTGGTGATGAACGTGAACGACCGGTCCTCGTAGATGGTTATCTCTGCGGGGATGATCTGGCCCCGCTTGTCCTCGGTGCGGGCGTTGTAGTCCTTGCAGAAGTCCATGATGGCCACACCGTGGGGGCCGAGCGCGGTGCCGACCGGCGGCGCGGGTGTGGCCTGGCCGGCGGGGATCTGGATCTTCACTACGGCGGCGACCGGCTTGCGTGCCATCGGACTCTCTCAAACGTGGGGACGGGCGAACGGGCAGTGTGGCGGGTCAGGCGGCGGGCTACAACCCCGGAGGGGTCTCAGAGCCGGGCCACCTGCGCGAACTCGAGCTCCACGGGCGTCTCGCGACCGAAGATGTTGACCAGCACCTTCACCTTGAGCTGGTCCTCGTTGATCTCGATTATCTCGCCGGAGAAGTCGGCGAACGGGCCGTCCTTGACGCGGACGGTCTCGCCCATGCCGTACTCGAACATCGGCTTGGCTCGCTTGGATGCCTCCCGGGACCGGTCGGCCTCCACCCCTAGGAAGGCTTCGACGTCGCGGCGGCGCAGCGGCGAGGGCGACCCGCCCTGGTTGACGAAGCCGGTGACATTGGGGGTGTCGCGTATGACCGGCCAGACCTCGTCGTCCAGCTCGCAACGCACGAACACGTAGCCGGGGAACAGCCGCTTGGAGGAGATCACCTTCTTGCCGTTCTTGAACTCGGGCACGTCCCGCAGCGGGATGACCACCTCATGGATGCGGCCCTCCATGTTCATCGACGCGGTGCGGGCCTCGAGGTTCTGCTTGACCTTCTTCTCGTAGCCGGACTGGGTGTGGACGACGAACCACTTGCCCGGCTTGTCGTAGGGGCTGACCGGTTCGGGAGCATCGGCGTCCGCTTCGGCCGCGAACAGGTCGTCCTCGGTGAGGACAGCCGCATCGCTCGGGGCGGGGTCATTGATCGCGGCCGCTTCGGTGGCGGCGGCGTCGGTTGCGGGTGCTTCGGTGACGGGGGTGTCAGTCATGGGTTGGGGAACCTCAGGAATCGAACAGTTCGAGTATGAACGTGGAGAAGACCCAGTCGAGCCCGTAGATCATGGCCGTGAGGATCACGACCGTGACCAGCACGACGATGGAGTAGTTGACTGTCTCGGCCCGGCTCGGCCAGGCCACCTTGCGCAGCTCGCCTCTGACCTCGCGCAGGAACTGCATGGGCGAGGTCCGCTCGGTCGACGCCGAGGCGGGGCGGCTGCGGGTGCGGACCGGCGCGCCTTCGGCATCGACCTCTCCCTGCTTCTGCAGCATGCGCTTCTGCTGACGGTTCATCGCCATGGTTGGGTTCACCTCGGATGGATTGCCTCGCCGCAGGTTGTGGCCATCGGCGATTCGCAGGGGCGGAGGGACTCGAACCCCCAACCGCCGGTTTTGGAGACCGGTGCTCTGCCAATTGAGCCACGCCCCTCAGCAACCCGGAAAGGCTACCAGCGCGACCTCCCGAACGGCTACGGCGGCGCGCGCTCTCAGGACGCCAGCCTGGCGGCGCGGCGATGACGGGCCGCGATGAAGCCGGCGGTGGCTGCAGCCCCGGCCGCGACGCCCCCGACCGCGGCCACGACGCCCGATCGGGCCATCCGGGCCAGCCGGCGCCCGTGAAGGTCGAGAGTCTCCAGGATCTGCGACTCCAGGCGGTAGTCCTCCTCGGCGGGCGCTTCCCGCAGCGACTGCATGGCCTCCATCAGCCGCTGGTACCGGGCCTGCTCGGCCCGGCACCTCAGGCACGTGGCCAGGTGGTCCAGCTCCAGCGGCCCGAAGGCGCGGTCGGAGCCTGCGGTCGCGGCGAGGGCGTCGCTCACCGACACGCAGTGGGCGCGGTCACCGGCCATGGTCGTGCTCCTCTCCGGGCAGGGGGAGCACCTGCTCGCGCAGGCGCCGGCGAGCACGGTGCAGCCGCACCTTGGCGGCGGTCACCGAGATGCCGAGCTCCTTGGCGATGGCCTCATGGGGCATGTCGTACATGTCCCGCAGCACGACCACCGACCGCAGGCGCGGCGGGAGGTCGCGGATGGCCGCGTCGAGGTTGACGCGCAGCGCGGCCAGGTCCCCCAGCAGGGTCGGGTCGTAGTCGGGCCGGGTGTCGATCACATCGTCGTGGGCGCCGAGGTCGTCGTGGCGGTGGAGCCGGCGCCGGCCGTTGTGAGTGGCCGCGCAGTTGGCCACGATGCGGTACAGCCAGGTGCTGAAGAGCGCATCGCCGCGGAAGCGGCCGACGCTCCGGTAAGCCCTCAGGTACGCCTCTTGAACCACGTCGCGAGCATCCTCCGTGCTGCCCGTCAGGCGAAGCGCCAGCGCATACGAGTCGGAGTGGGTGATCCGCACGAGCCGGTCGAACGCCTCCCGGTCGCCGGACTTGGCCCGCTCGACGAGCGAGACCATGTCCGGTGAAGATTGAGACTCGCGAGCGCCGCGGACGTTACGCGGCGACTCCTCGACGGCTCGCAGGCGGCGCCTCGGGGATGCGGTCACAGCAGTTGTCTAGCATGCCGCCACCCGGCGGCCGGTGCCGTGCGGCGGCTGCGTGCCCCGCAGCGGCGCCATCTCATGTAGCGACGGACAGACTTGAACTGTCGACCTCTCGATTATGAGTCGAGCGCTCTTGCCAACTGAGCTACGTCGCCGGGACGGGCAGGACGGATGCCTGCACCGAGCTCCCTGTCAGAATCGAACTGACGACCTTCTCCTTACCATGGAGACGCTCTGCCGGCTGAGCTAAGGGAGCGGTTCGGCGCCGGGGCGCCGGTCTGCCATGATGCCACACCGCCGGGTCTATCCCAACCGCCGCGCTCGCGCTCAGACTGCGAACTCGGCCACCTGCACCGGCTGCTTACGCTCGGCGCTGGCCACCGCGGCCTGGAGCACCTCGGTGACCGCGAGGCCGACACGGCCGTCGGTCTCGACGGGATGGCCCTCTCTGATGGCGGACGCGAACTCGGCGACCTGCTCGGCGAGGGGATCGTTGGCCTCGATGGCCACCTCCTCGGGAGCGGCGTCGCCCTTGGCCTGCACCAGCAGGCTGGCGCCGTCGCGCCGGTTGAAGGCGGCCGCCTCGGTGCCGTGCACCGCGACCTCCACCGCGCCGGGCACGAAATGGGTGGTGAGCAGGGTCCCGATCGCCCCCGACTCGAACTCGAACAGCAGCCCGGTGGCGTGGTCGAGGGGCACATCGGGCAGGACGCTGCGGCTGAACGCGCTGACCGCCGCGATCGGGCCCAGCAGGTAGTGGTAGGTGTCGATCATGTGGACGCCGAGCCCGGTCATCCCGCCCAGCGGGGTCTCGGCGCCCTCGGCCCTCCAGGTGGCCGGATAGCCGTGGGACACATTGAACATGGACGACGCCACCAACGGGGTGCCCATCTCGCCCCGGACGAGCATCTCGTGGATGCGGCGGTTGGGCGCCTGGCGGCGGCGCTGGTAGCCGACCATCAGCCGGGTGCCCGCGGCGTCGGCTGCCGCCACCGCCCGGCGCCCCTCCTCGACGGTGAGGGTGAACGGCTTCTCCACGAGCACGTGCTTGCCGGCCCCGGCCGCCTCGCAGACCTGGTCGGCATGGACGCTGTGGGGCGTGGCCAGGATCACACCCTCCACGTCCTCGGCGGCCAGCATCTCCTTCAGCGAGCCCACCGCCCGGCACCCGGTCCGCTCGGCGAAGTCCTCGCGGGCGGCCGCGGTCCGGGCGTGGCAGGCGACCAACTCGGCCGCACCCGAGCGCCGGACGGCCGCCGCGAGCTCGCCTCCCCACCAGCCGAGCCCGACCAGACCCAAACGGACATTGTCGCCGCTCATCGCCGCCGGCCTCCTCGACTCGAAACCTCGGACGTTCTTGCGTGTCTCACAACAGCAGCCTCTCCTCGTACTCGACCCTCGACAGCACCCGCGGCTCGCCTTCGGTGACGAGCACCATGTCCTCGATCCTCACGCCGCCGCCGCCCTCGACGCCGGGCACCCAGACCAGCGGCTCGACGGCGAACACCATGTTGGCCTCGAACTCGCACTCGGTGGCCCCCGGCATGCTCTCGCCAATGTAGGGGGGCTCGTTGGCGCCCACCCCGATCCCGTGGCCGATGAACAGGCTGAAGAGGTGATCGGCGAGTCCGTGCTCCGCGATCTTGGCGACGACCGCGCCGGCCGCGTCGGCGGTGGTGAACCCCGGACGCATCCTGTCGATGCCGGCCATCAGGCCCTCGTAGACGGCGGTGTAGATCTCCTGCTGGCGCCGGTTGGGGCGGCCGATGACCGTGGTGCGGCCGATGTCGGAGAAGTAGCCGTTCCACATCGCCCCGATGTCGATGAAGCACAGGTCGTGGTTCCGCATCAGCTTGTCGGTGGCCAGCCGGTGCGGGGGCGACATGTGCTCGCCCGAGGCGACGAACGGCGTGATCACGTGGGCCATCTCGCCGCCGAGGTGGAACAGCGTCTGCATGGCGTCGCCCGCCACCTCGAGCTCGCGGCGCCCGGCCCTCGTCTCGTCGAGGGCCCGCTGGGTGACCGCGTCGCCGATGGCGCAGGCCTCCTCGATGATGGCGATCTCGGTGCCGGTCTTGATCAGCCGGGCCCGCTGCATGATGGTGTCGCCGTCGACCACCTCCAGGTCGGGCATGTGGGCCCGCAGGGCGTCGATGAACGACACGCTGGCCGCGTCCACGCCGAGCCGCCCGCTGCCGAGGCCCCGCTCGACCAGGATCGGGCGCAGGATGCTGCGCACGAAGCCGTCGACCAGCTCGGCCTGCTCCATGATGGGAATGGCGTGGGCCTCGGCGATCCATCCCATGTGCGCGCGGGCCTTGTCGATCTCGCCTCCCGAGCACAGCAGCACGGG
>JAPOQG010000090.1 GCA_026710865.1 Acidimicrobiaceae bacterium | reverse complement strand
GTCGGCATCACCCGAGCAGAACCACAAGCACCGTACCACACCGGCCATGTGATGTGCGCATCATCCAAGAGATCTGCATCAAGATCCAAGAGATCTGCATCAAGACGAACACGGACAGGCTGTGGCACGGCCCTCGGCCCCCGGTCACCGAGGCCTGGTCCGCGCCGCCGCGGCCGGTGATGCGCTCGCGGCGGTCCTCGGCGTGCAGGTCCATGACCCGCCTATGTCACGTCGGCTCCGCGGGATCGGCGGACGGCTCGCTGTCGAGGTCGGGCCAGCGCCGCCGGATCCGGTGCGCCGGGCGCTACGGATCTACGCTCCGGCCTGCAGGGCTGCCCATACCCGTTCCGGCGTGAAGGGCAGATCGTTGATGGCTACCCCGGTGGCGTCGAGGATGGCGTTGCGGACCGCCGGAGCCACGCCGTCCTTGGGGATCTCGGCCACCGCCTTGGCCCCGAACGGGCCGCTGTCCTCCATGGTCTGGACCAGGTACACGACGGTGTCGGGCATCTCGTCGGCCCGGTAGATCTTGTAGGGGCCGAACGACGGGTTGACCATCCGTCCCTCGTCGTCGAGCACCATCTCCTCGCAGTGGGCGTAGCCGAGCGCCTGGATCATGCCGCCCTCCACCTGGCCGCTGGCCGTGACCGGGTTGATGGCCACCCCGCAGTCCACCGCCATGACCAGCCTGGTCACCGTCACCTGGCCGGTGTCGACGTCCACCTCCACCTCGGCGAACTGGGCCGCGAAGGGCGGCGGGCAGTCCGGCGAGACGTGCGAGGCGGTGCCCATGATCTGCTCCTGCTCCTGCCAGTGCAGCGAGTCGAGCGCGATCTCCTCCAGCGTCACCGAGCGTCCGTCGGCCGCGTAGGCCCGGCGGTCGCGCAGCTCGATGGTGCACGGCTCGTCCACGTCCAGCAGCATGGCGGCCCGCTCCTTGAGCCTGACCCGGACCGCCTCCGCGGCCCGCAGCGCGGCCGTGCCGGAGATGTAGGTGGTGGACGAGGCGTAGGCGCCGGTGTCGAACGGCGTCATGTCGGTGTCGCTGGAGTACACCTTGATGTCGTCGAGGGGCACGCCGAGGACCTCGGCCGCGATCTGGCCGATCACGGTGTCGGCGCCGGTGCCCAGGTCGGTGGCCCCGATGAGCATGTTGAACGACCCGTCGTCGTTGAGCTTGATCGAGCAGCCCCCCATGTCCAGGAACGGGATGGCCGTGCCGTGCATGCAGAAGGCGAAGCCGAGACCCCGCCGGATGTCGGGACGGTCGGCGGGGGCCTTCCAGGCGGCGTCGTCGCGGCGGCTCCAGTCGACCTCGCGCATGCCCTGGGCCACGCACTCCTCGATCCCCGACGACATGACCTTCGGGTACTCGTCGAGCTCCTCCTCGGCCACGGCCCGCTCGCCCAAGTGCGGAGCGATGTCCATCTCGTCGCCGACCTTCACCCAGTTGCGCCGCTTGAACTCGATGGGGTCGAGGCCGAGGGCGCGGGCGATGTCCTCCATGTGGGCCTCGAGGGCGAACTCGGCCTGGGGGGCGCCGTAGCCCCGGTAGGCGCCCGGCACCGGGATGTTGGTGTAGACGACATCGCAGTCGAAGCGCTTGGAGGCGGCGTTGTAGGAGGTGAGGCCCCGCAGCCCCGACACGATCTGCACGGTGAAGCCGTGGGTGCCGTAGGGGCCGGTGTTGCCGATGATGCGCATGTCCTGGGCCAGCAGCCTGCCGTCGTCGTCCACCGCGGTGCGGAACGTGATGGTCTGGGGATGGCGGGTGCGGCTGGCGTAGAACTCCTCGGCCCGGTCCAGCTCGAGGCGCACCGGCCGGCGGGTGGCGATGGCGAGGTGGGCGACGATGTCCTCGAT
>JAPOQG010000273.1 GCA_026710865.1 Acidimicrobiaceae bacterium | reverse complement strand
TGATCACCCCGAGGGCGGTGTGGTCGCCGAGGGTTGCGTTGCTGGAGGGGTTGCTCAACTGGAGCTGGAGCCGTTCCTCGGGCTCGGTGTCGGTGTCGGCGACGACGGCGACGGCCACCGTCTGGCTGGTCGCCTGGTCGGGCTTGAAGGTCAAGGTGCGTGACACTGCGGTGTAGTCGGCGGTGGCGCCGTCGGGGACGTCGTTGTGGGGCACCGCCGCGAGGTTGGCGGTGCCGCTGCGGGTGGCGGCGTCGACGGTGACGGTCTGGGTGCTGGACGCGGGCCGGCCCTCGCCGTCGATGAGGCGCACGGTGAACTCGAGGTTCTTGCCCTCGTCGGCGCGGGCGCCGATGCCGTCGTCGCCGTCGACGATCTCGACGTGTATCTCGTCGTCGTCGGCGATGCGGGCCTGCGCTGTGGCGGCGCCGGTGTCGAGTTCGGCGTTGCGGACGCTGCCGGCGTCGATTGTGGCGGTGAGGGTCTCGGTGTCGTTCTCGTCTCGGGTGTCGTCGCAGATGTCGATGCTGAACTCGAAGACGGTGTCGCCGGCGGCGAAGCTGACTGGGATGCCCGCGGCCGCCGCCTGGTAGTCCGGCGGCGGGTCCGAGCCGCAGTCGCCTCCGCGGGTGGCGGTGTCGCCGTCAGCCCCGAACACGACGGTGGCGCTGACCGCGCGTCCGCTGGGGCTGTCGAGGCGGGCGGTGAACGCGGCCGCGCCCGACGACTCGGCGAGGTCCCCGCCGGGGCCCTCGAGGCTCAGCTTCGGGCGGGCGTCGTCGTCGCTGATGCGGCCCACCGCGCAGTCGTCGCCGGCGGTGCCCGCGCCCAGCGGCGGCTGAGCCACACACGGCGACACCGCCGCCGCCGACGCCTCGATCCCGACAAAGCCGCCCAGCCTGAGCGTGAACGTCTCGTCGTCGCCGGGCAGGGGGTTGTTGTCGCCGTCGAGGGGGTCGTCCTCGTCGAGGCTGTCGTCGCAGGTCTGCACCGTCGCGGTCTTGACCCGGTCGCCGGGGCTGAAGCTCACCGTGGTGGCGGTCACCGTCACATAGTCCGGCGCCGGGACCGCCGCGCAGTCCGTCCCCGCGGCCGCCGCCTCGGTTCCCGCGGCGGCCGCGGCGACGGTGCGGTAGTCGACGCTGACGGTGCGGCCCGCCACCGGGACCAACTCCAAAGCGAACTCGACGGCGTCGCCCTCGCCGGCGGAGGCGTCGGCCACCGTCAGCCTCGGCGGGTCGTCGTTGTCGACGATCATCACCACCGCGGAGCCCTCGCGGCCGATGCTGACATTGGCGTCGGGCCGGGCCCGCAACCGCACCAGGAACGTCTCGTCATACTCGAAGAGGTCGTCGTCGCGCACGGCCACCGACACGGTGACGCGGCTGGAGCCGGCCGGGATCCTCACATCGCCGCCGGCCACCGCGGTGAAGTCGCTGCCCCCAGTGGCCGCACGTTCGCCCCAGCTGGGAAGCTGCTGGGTGGCATAGAGCGCCGACACCGCCGAGGGGGCTGTGACCTCGGTGCCGGTGTCGGCGTCGAAGAGCGCCACGACGAGCTCCGCCCGGTCCGTGGACTCGGCCACGCACGCCTTGGGCAGCCCGTCGCAGCCGTCGAGCAGGCGCAACTCGAGGTTGTCGTTGTCATAGATCCTGCCATCCGCCGCCGCCGCGCCGAGGCGGTAGGCCGGATCGGGTCCCGTCGCCGGGTCCAGACGCACCCCGAAGAACTCGTATTCGCGCTCGTCGTCGGCGTCGTCGACCGTCTCCACCGCGAAGGTGCCCTCGGTGTGGCCTGCGGCGATCGTGACCGTGTCCACCGCGTTCACATAGTCGGCGCCCGCGTCGGAGGCCAGGGCGGCGCCGGTGGCCACATCAGCCGCCGGCGGCGTCTTCTGCACCGTGCGCCACCCCAGCGCCACATCACGGCCGCTGGCCGCATCGAGTCGCACCGTGAACGTCAGCGGCACGCCCTCCTCTGCGTAGGACCCCACCCCGTCGGGGCACGGATCCAGCCTCAACGCCAGGCCGGCGTCGGGGCACGCCACGACCCCCGCTGCGGGCGGGTCATCGTTGTCGACGACGGTGCCGGTGCCCGCCGTGTCGCCGTCGACGGCCGCCGCAGGGTCCAAAGCGTCCTCAGGCAGCGTCAGCATCACGTCGAAGGTCTCCTGGGAGTCCTCGTCGAGGGCGTCATCGACGGTGGGCACCTCCAAAGTCGTGGACCTTTGGCCTGCGGCGATGGTGACGGTCCCGGTGAGATGCGTCGCCGGGGGTTCCGGCGGCCTCCCGAGGTCGCCGTCGGTCGTGGTGACGTGAGCCACGCGCCAAGCCACGGTCACGGGCCGCTGCGCCGCCACCGGCCGAGCCGTGTCGGCCGCGCTGACCAGGCCCACCGCGAACGTCAGCGTCGCGCCCTCTGTGCCGCGGGCGTCGCCGACGCGCAGCAGCGGCGGGGCGTCGTCGTCGACGATCACACCCACCGCGCACAAGTCGTCGCCGTAGTCGGACTCGTCGGCGTCGGTGTTCGGGTCGTCGAGCACCTCC
Organism: Acidimicrobiaceae bacterium; assembly: GCA_026710865.1. Classification (GTDB taxonomy): domain Bacteria; phylum Actinomycetota; class Acidimicrobiia; order Acidimicrobiales; family Aldehydirespiratoraceae; genus Aldehydirespirator. Next base: position 3,198 of record JAPOQG010000273.1, on the reverse strand, counting down.
GACATGCAGGGGCCGGTGCCGCCGCCGGGATCCGCGAAGCCTGCGTTGGACGCATCCAGGCGCAGCACCACCGTCTCGTCGTCCTCGTCGAGCACGTCGGGACTCACCGCCACCGCCGCATACTTGGTCCCGGTCTCGCCGGCGTCGAAGCGGACCTCGCCCCCAGACGACGGCGGGCACGCCACCGCGGTGTAGTCGTCGCCGGCCGCGGCGGTGCCGGCCTCGGTGCAGAACTGCACCGTCACGCCCTCGCCGCGGCCCGTCGGCGCGCTCAACTCGACCGGGAAGCGCAACCCGGCGCCCGCGGCGCCCTCGTCCACCGAGGCGTCCCCCACGGTCACCGCCGGCGCGGGATCGTCGTCGAAGATCACGCCCCGGCCCAGCCGCCGGCTGATCCAGGCATTGTCGCTCGGCTCGCACAACTCCACCCACAACGTCTCGTCGTGCTCGTGGAGGTCGTCGTCGAGGACCGGCACGGTGACGGTGTGCGTCCCGGCGCCGCCCGCCGCGATGGTCACCAGAGCCGAACCGGCCGAGCAGGGACCGGCCTCGGGGTCCGGCACCGGGGTGTAGTCCGCCCCGGCGTCGGCGACAGCGACGTTCGGAGCGTTGTTGGCGATGGTGGCGTAGCGCACCGCCACCTCCGGCGTCTTGGCCCCCACCCGCGTCACCGTGAACACCAACTGCCCGCCGGTGCCTCCCCGATCCCCGCACTCGCTGGGCTCGGTCGCCTCGCAGGCGGTGGCGTCGCCGATCTCCACGCCCGGCTCGTCGTCGACGATCTCACCCACCGCGCAGTCGTCGCCGCGGGTGGTCACGGACTCGTCGACGCCGGTGTTGGGATCATCGTCCGCCTCGGCCGGGCACGGACCGTCCCCGTCGGCGGCCGAGGCGAAGCCGGCGCCGGCCGCCGTCAACCACAACTCCACCGTCTCAGGGCCCTCACCGCACAAATCGTCACCGACGGCCACCATGACAGGCAGAGTCTGCGCAGACGACGAAGGCCCGAACGTCAACGCGGCGCTCTCGGCCACATAGTCCGGGGCCGCCCCCCCATCGAGCACGCACCGACCGTCGGCCTGAGCGGTGCCGTCGCGGGTCCCATAGGACACCGTCGCCACCGCGCCGGACGCCTCCACGGTCACGTTGAAAGCCAGCGCCGGGCCGTCGCCCTCAGTCACCGGCGCCGCGTCGGACACGGTGACCGCCGGGGGGTCGTCGTCGTTGCGGATCGTGCCCGTGGCCGTCCTGTGCGCCGGGTCCAGGTTGATCAACGCGAGATCAGCCGGATCAACCGGATCCTCCAACCTCAACTCCAGAACCTCATGAGCCTCAAACAGCACATCGGAGACCACCTGCACCTCGATGGCCGCCTCAGTGGCGTTCTCGGCGACCGTCACCTCAGCCGGAACCGGCAGAAGGTAGTCGACACCCTCAGTCGCCCAGCCGTCGGCGGTGACCCCGCCGACGACGGTGAAGGGCAGGGTCACCTCACCAGTGGCGGGAGCGTCGAGCGTCAACGTGAACTCGAGGACGACTGTGCCGGGCGGGTTCCCCTCGAGAACCCTGGCATCGGCCAGGCCGGCCTTGGGCGCACCCTGCAAGATGGCCACCTCCGACGCCTGCCCCCGAAACGACACCGTCGGGAACACCCCCCGCAGCGGCGCCACCGCCCCGTCGGTCTCGCACACGAAACTCACCGACAACACACCCACCCCGCTCACCTCGGTGTCCGCCGCGGTGACCGCGCCGCCATCGGGGTCCAGGACCGCCGCGCCGCGGTCCAGCCACCGCTCGGTCAGGATCGCGTCCTCGCCCGGCCGGGGCCTCGGGCCGCCGATGCACAAGAAGTCCAGCCCCGGCCGCGCCGACAGCACATCAGCCACCAGATCCTCACAGCCCGGCTTGCCCTCCTCGCAAGTCAACGCCGCCGCGGTGGCCGCCTCCTCCGCAGCCAGATCAGCCATCAACGCCGCCCGGCCGCCGCGCCCCGCCCACAACACGAACAACGCCAACAACATCATCACCGGAACCAGCAACACCACCTCCAACGACGTAGTACCCCCATCCCCCCGCCACAACACACCCCGCTGGGCACCGCGGCCCGGCAACCAACCCGCGCCGCGCCGCACCGCAGACCAACCAGAACCCACACCCGCAGCCCCGCCCCGCACCGGCCCGCAACCCGCGCCCGCAGCCCCGTTCTGCCCCGGCCCGCAACCCGCGTCCCCGTTCTGCCCCGGCCCGGAGCCCGCGGCCCCGTCCTGCGCCGGCCGCCGCAACGTCACCCGCAGCGGCGGGATCGCCTCGCGGAGGCTGCGCCCGCGGCGCCTTGCGCCGATCCGGTTCATGGGCCGGCGTTCCCGTGCGTCCGCGGCAGCGGGACCTCCTCCCGGAACAGGCGCCCGCGGCACCGCACCGCCGCGGCCGGGTCCGTCTTTGGGCCGGAGGGCCGGGTCCGCGGCGCGGCCATCGTTCTCAACCCGACAGCGGGGTCCGCTTCGCCGAACCCTCAACCAGCTTCCTGGAGTCGGCGTCGTGGTCGGTCAACACGACCGGGCGGCCCTCGTCGTCGAGCACGTCCAGGCGGGATTCGCAGAACTGGGTGATGGAGGTGGAGTCCACGGCCCGGCTCCGGCGCCCTATCGACTCGGCCCCCAGCCGCCTCCCCTCAGGCCAGACCTGCGCCGCGGCCCAGCCCGCGTCCTGCCAGTCCGCGGCCAAAGCCACATGCACCGCGTCGCGCACCACGACCCTCTCAGAGATCTTGCACGGCACCCCGACCTGCACGTCGAGCGAGTCGCTGTAGAAGCCCCGCAACGACCCGACGTCCACGCCCAGATTGCCCAGATCGCGCACCACCGACTCGAACAGCGCCTCACAGGCATCGCGCCACACACCCAACTTGGCCCCGTAGGCGTCAAGTTTCTGCTGCTGCGCCTCGACGGCGTCGTCAAGGCGCGTCCCTTCGTCGGGGTTGGTCACCCGGTCCACCGCGATCCGCTCATCCTCGAGTAGGGCCAGGTCGTTTTTGAGTTTGGTCTGTTCGTCCTGCTGCGCCGACCCGTCGTGGCTGCACTCGGGAGGGAACGCCGGGATCGGGCCGGTCTCCTGCTGATGGGTGTAGCGCCAGGCGACCGCCATGGTGGCCACATCGTCGGCGGCCTCGCGCATCGAGGACTCCGCCGCCAGCCGCTG